>NZ_CAXAPG010000004.1:0-314042 GCF_963970585.1 Pseudomonas sp. RL_105y_Pfl2_101 | reverse complement strand
GGAAGGCAATCGCTGGGTGGCCGATCCGCGCCATGGTCGCGGCTTGCGGGTCAATCCCAAGTTTCTGGCGGCGGTCAATCAACTGAGCGACCTGGCCGACGTGCTCTACACCGACGGCAACCTGGGCCTGAGTTTTGAGCTGAGCGGCAAAGGGGTGCGCGATGTGGTGCAGACCACCTTCATCCTCAACGGTGAAAAACACGAGTATTTCAACCAGAAGGAGCGCTGGCAGCGCTTCGGCTGGCCGGGGCGTAGCGACTACCCCGGCGTGAGCCTGACTTGGACCAGCGTTCACACCGGCGAGCGGCTGTTCGGCGATTACGCCGGCACCTGGGGGCTGATTCGCTTGCTCGAGCAAGCCACGTTCACGGCGCTGGACGATGGCGACAGCCGCTACCGCATGGTGCTCAAGGCCCCCGATGGGCTGGGTTTGACCTGGCACTTGCGCACCGAGCTGGACGCCGGGCCGATGGCGTTGCTCAGGCTACGAGGGTTTACGTTGCCGGGGCAGGTATTTCTCACCGAGGGTGGAGCAGCGGCGGGCTATGCGCGCAACGAGCGATTCGAATGAGCCTGCAGAGTTTGATCGCCCGTTGCCTGGGCGAGCGCGACCCACTGTCGATTGCCCGTGAACAAATGCCCCGTTGGCAACCCTGGCTACAGCCCATCAGCGATGCGTCTCCCGTGGGCGACGACCCTGGTTACGACGATGACTTCCAGCACATGCGCGAAGAAGTCGACAAGTTGTCCGGTGCCGATGCCGAACGGGTGATCCAACTGGCTGAAAAGCTACTGACCAAGGCCTGTAAGGATCTGCGCGTGGCCACTTATTACCTGTGGGCGCGTTTGCACAGGGACGGTGAGGCGGGGCTGGCCGATGGCCTGAGCCTGCTGGCGGCCTTGGTGGAGCGGTTCGCCGAGACGGTGCTGCCCGTACGGCCCAACAGTCGCAAGTTGGCGTTGCAGTGGCTGGCCGGTAGCAAGGTGCTGGATACCTTATCGCTGTATCCGGAGGTGGTGAAGGCCGAAGCCGAGCGCACCGTCGCGGCGTTGGTCTGGCTGGAGCAGGGCCTCGATTCATGGTCTCAAGATCAACGCCCGTGCCTGGGGCCTTTGTACGCCGCGCTCTCTGCCCGGCTGGCGCAGTCTGGAGGCATGGAGGCATTGGTCCCGCAGAACACGGCCAGCCAGGAATCGAATGGGACGTCGTCGGCCACAGTGATCAGGTCCGGTCGGGATCTGTTGGACACTGGCCGGGCCTTGGCCGGTTATTTACGCGATCAGCCTCAAGGGTGGTTGGCAGCCCATCGACTGATGAAGAGCCTGCGCTGGGACACGATACATCAAGCGCCACCCCAGGCTGCCGATGGCAACACCCGTTTGGCGCCGCCGCGCGCAGATCATCGGGCACAACTCAAGCGTTTGTATCTGCAACAAGGCTGGAGTGAGTTGCTCGATCAGGTGGAACGGATCTATGCCGAAGGCGTGAATCATTTCTGGTTGGACTTGCAGTGGTACGTGTACCAGGCGCTGAGCAAACAACCCGCGCCTCAGGATCGCTGGGCCGATATCACCCAGCGTGACCTGGGCATGCTCCTCGATCGGTTGCCGGGGCTGGAACTGTTGTGCTGGAGCGACGGGACGCCCTTGGCCGATGAGACCACCCGTGAATGGATCGCCCAGCACGTCATCGGCAATCGTCCTCAACAATGGTTGCCTGCTCCATCGCCCGCACCGAGCACCGTCGATGCCGACATTTTATCGCTGGAAGGCGAAGCCCTGGCGCAGGCCGACAGGGAAGGGGTAGAGCAAGCGTTGGCCTGGCTGGCGACGCGCCCGGACATACAGACCGGACGCCAACGCTGGCTGCTGCGCCTGTTGATGGCTCGGATGACCGAGCAGTTTGGCAAAACTGACTTGGCGATTCATCTGCTGGGGGAGCTGGATGCCACCGCGCAGCACCACGACCTGCACGCGTGGGAGCCCGAGTTGTATTTCGAGGTCAAGGCCCGGCTGCTCAAGTTGCTGCGCTTGAAAGCCCAGCGCAATGACGCCGATAAACCCGCCCTCGCTCGACGGATGGAGGGGTTGCTGGCGGCGCTGGTGGCCATTGATCCGGTACGTGCCGCAGTGCTTTGCGGTTGACACCTATTGATCAGGATTCTTTATGGACATGGACAATCTGACACTGCGCTATTTCGATGCCGAAATGCGTTACCTGCGTGAGGCCGGCAAGGAGTTCGCCGAGGCGTTTCCGGATCGGGCGGCGCAACTCAACCTGGATAAACCGGGAGCCCGGGACCCTTATGTCGAACGCCTGTTCGAGGGCTTTGCCTTCCTGATGGGGCGTCTGCGAGAAAAGCTCGACGATGATCTGCCGGAACTGACCGAAGGCTTGGTCAGCCTGCTGTGGCCACATTACTTGCGGACCATTCCGTCGTTGTCGATCGTCGAGTTGGTGCCCGATCTTGCGCAAATCAAGCGCAGCGAACGGATCGCCCAGGGGTTCGAGATATTGTCGCAACCCATAGGGCCGCAGCGTACCTGTTGCCGCTACACCACTACGCAAGACTTGACGCTGCAGCCGCTGGCGTTGACATCCGTGGAGCGGGACTATGAACCCGATGGTCGCTCGTTGCTGCGCCTGCGCTTTGCCCGTGCCGCGTCCATCGATTGGGCGCAGATCGACCTGAGCCGCTTGCCGCTGTACTTGAACGCCGATGCGCCGCTGGCCAGCGCGCTGCACCAAGCCCTGACCTTGAACCGGCAGGCGATGTATGTGCGCTTGGCCGGGCAGTCGGACCGCAAGCCAGTGGATGGGTATTTCGCGGCCAAGGGGTTTGCCGACGAGGATCGGCTGTGGCCCAAGGGCGACAGCGCCTTCAGCGGTTATCAGTTGCTGCTGGAGTACTTCACGTTCCGGGAAAAATTCATGTTCGTCACACTCTGTGGATTGGACCAGTTGTGCATTGACTCGGGCGTGCCCTGGTTTGAACTTGAAGTGGTGCTGCGTGAATCCTGGCCTCACACCTATGACCTGAGTGCCGAACATATCCGCCTGCACGCCGTGCCGGTGATCAATCTTTTCGTGCTGGAATCCGACCCGCTGGCGCTGGACATCTTGCAAACCGATTACCTGCTGCGACCCATGCGCTTGCAAGACGGCCATATGGAAATCTATTCGGTGGACCAGGTCACTGCATCGAAGGGCGTCGAGCGCCTGGATTACGTGCCTTTCACCAGCTTTCGCCACAAGGGCGGCATGTTGCGGGATGAGGCGCCAGAGCGCTATTTCCATACCCGCTTGAAACGGGCTGCCAACGGCTTGCATGACACTTGGCTGATCCTGGGGGGCGAGGGTTTCGACCAGGACCGCCTGGGCGTAAGTGAGTGCCTGTCATTACGTCTGACCGGCACTCACGGCCAGCTGCCACGCAAGGCATTGCAGAGCACTTTGCTCGATACGGCGGTGCAGTCCACCCAACTCGGTCTACGGGTGCGCAACCTCTGTGCACCGACGTTGCCGTGCTACCCGCCGAACCGTGACCGTTTTCACTGGCGCATCCTCAGCCACTTGGGCTCCAACTTCTTGCCGATGCTCGAAAGTGCCGAGGTATTGCGCGGAACGCTGGCGTTGTATGACTGGACGGGCAGCGAGTTGAATCGGCGTCGCCTGGCGGCGATCGTCGAGGTGAGCCATCACTTGGTCCAACGTTTCGAAAAAGGCTTCCTGCTGCGTGGCGTGGATATCGAAATCACCCTGGATGCCAATGGCTTTTCGGGGGAGGGCGACATCAATCTGTTCGGGGAGATGCTCAATCGCTTTTTTGCGCTCTACGCGGATATCCATTTGTTCACTCAGCTCACACTGATTCTTCAACCCACTGGAGCATGCCTGCGATGGAGCGAGAACCACAGTCAGCGTATTCCCGGTTAAACGCTGGCGGTTTGCTGGAAGCCCTTGAGGGGCGAGCGGCCGAGGCCAGCGTGTATCGATTTTGTCAGTTACTGGAACAGGCTTTACCCAGTTATCCGCTCTTGGGCAGCACTTCGCGCCCGACGGACGACCCGGTGCGCTTTCGACCCGACGCCGGCATGAGCTTTCCCGCCGGCGAACTGAAAGCGATCGAACTCGATAAGGAGAAACCACAGCGACCGGCGACGGTACGCACCCGCCTGCTGGGGTTGTACGGTGTCGACTCGCCCATGCCAACGGCTTTCCTGGATGACATTGCCCAGCGCCGGGAAGGGCATGAGGCGCTGGAAGCCTTCCTTGATATTTTCAATCATCGGATTTTTACCCAGTTCTACCGGATCTGGCGCAAGTATTCCTATCCGGCCACTTTCGAAACCGGTGGCAGCGATTCGACTTCGCAATGTCTGTTGGGGCTGATCGGACTGGGTATTCCCGGAACCGCCCGGCGCATAACGACGCCCATATCGCGTTTTCTTGCATTGCTCGGCGTCATGCGTCTGCCCACCCGCAACGCCGAGGGCATCGACGCGCTGGTCAAGTTGCTGGCGCCCAATACCCAAGCGCGGATTACCCCGCACTGGACACAGAGAATTGACTTGGCGCAACCGGCCAGTCTTTGCCCGAGTCGCCCGGTGAGTTTGTCCGAGGGGACGCCGCTAGGCGCTGTCGGTCAGGACGTTAACAGCCACCTGCACCTGACTCTGTTCACCAAACAGGAGCAGGAGGCCAATGATTGGTTGCCCGGCGGCGCACTGCACAGCGACTTGATTGTGCTGCTGGGGGTTTACCTGGGGTGGCGTTGCAACGTGATGCTGCAATTGACGCTTGCGGTGCGCAGCCTGCCGGCTCCGATATTGGGTCATGCCCCCATACGACTGGGCATGACCGGTGTCCTGGGCTTGGGTTCAGACGCCTGGCAGGCGGCAGAGCACGACACCCTCACGATCAATCTGGGCCGCTATCAAGGCCTTTCTACCAACCCACGGATCAGGGAAACACAGCATGTCACGTACCGTTTTTAACCTGTTGATACTGACGATGATCGCCGTACCGCTTGGCGGGTGTGGAGTGGCCCAGACCGTCAAGGAGGGCACCACGTCCACCGCCGAGGCGATTTTTTATAAACCGGTGAGAACCCTGTATCTGGATTTCAATGCTCGCACGACACTGAACACCGATGCGGCGGACATGAGCGCATTGTCGCTGCCGACCCTGGTGCGGGTGTACCAATTGCGCGATAGCAAAGCATTGGAGCGGGCAACCTACGACGGTCTGTTGAACGGTGACGATAGCCTGCTCGACAGCGCGTTGCTGGATAAACGAGCCGTGGTGGTGAAACCAGGGGCCGGGGCGCAGTTGACCGTGCCTATGGACAAGCAGGCCCGGGTTGTCGCTTTGGTGGCTCTGTTTCGCAGCCCTGATACCCGGTTGGACACTTGGCGCCTGATGCTGACACGCGATGACTTGGACCCGGACCGAGCACGAGTGATCGAGATGGGCGATAACCATCTGACCTTACGCCCCTTGCCAAAGGAATGAGCCATGACTGAACTCAACCCTTCGCTCTATGAAGTGCTGCTGCAAAATTTCGACGGTGAACTGGATTTGCATCGCGTCAGCGAGCAGGACCAACACACACTGTCGGTCCTGGACAATCTGCAACGCATCCTTAACTGCCGGGCGGGAACACTCAGTCATCTGCCAGATTACGGGTTGCCGGATATGGGGACGATCCTGCAAGGGTTGCCGGCGACCGCCCATACCTTGGTCGCAGCGATGACCGACACCTTGCTCAAATACGAACCACGGTTGATGGCACTTGCCATTGAGTTGTTGCCGCAGGCGCTGCCGGGGCATTTGGACTGTGCCCTGGACGTGCAATTAGAAGGGGGGCAACGGGTCACGTTCGGGACCACCCTGGGGCCGGAGGGCAAAGTCCTGGTCCGTCACCTCAAGCGACAGCACTGCCTGTCGAAGCCGGGAATGGACAATGGAAAGGAAGCGCGATGAGCGCGTTGTTTGAAATGCATGTTCGCATCGGCGCAGATCCGCGCGGCTACGCTGAATTCGCCGCGTTGCGCGACGAGTTGGCCAAGCTGGGCCATCCTGCCTGTCCCGATGTGGATTGGCAAAAAGTCGAGCAGTTGTGTCTTGTGCTATTGCAATTGAACGGAGTGGAACTGCAAACCGTGAGTTTCTATGCGTTGGCTCGTAGTCAGCGTCACGGTTTGGATGGCATGGTCCAAGGGGTGAGATTGCTCAAGACCCTCAGCGGCCAATGGTCGAGTTTATGGCCGTCGTCGGTGTCAGTGCGCTTGGATATCCTCGGGTGGTTGTTTGCCCAACTTCACACGCTGCTGCGTAGCCTGGCATTGACAGCTTGCAACCTGCGCACATTGCTGGAGTTGGATCATGCACTGACATGCCTGAATGAACGCTTGGTCAGCCACACATCCATGCCGTTGATGACACTCCAGGCTTTGCAGCAGCAGGTCAAAAGTCTGATCCAGCGCTTGGAACGGATCGATTTTGGCGCCGAAACGGCGTTGCTGCCCATCAGACTATCGGAGCCGGCATTTGCGATGCCGATCAGGATCCTGCCGCCGCCGAACATGAAAACCGGCAAGAGGCGATTGATGCTGTGCCTTTACTCGGCGGCGCTTGTGCTTGCCCTGGCGGCTGGGTTTGCCTGGCGCGCTGGGTTATTGGAGGCGGAGAAAAAAGTGGTCTTGCCCGATCCCGTGCGCCTGGACAGCCTGTCACTGTTCGACGCCGGCAGTTCGGCGCTCAAGCCTGGCTCGACCGACGTGTTGGTCAAGGCGCTGATCGATATCAAGGCTCAACCAGGCTGGTTGATCATTGTCGCCGGACACACCGATGCAACTGGTTCGGTCGAACAGAACCTCCAACTGTCACATTCCCGCGCCTCAGCCGTGCGCGACTGGATGCAGCGCGTGGGAAGCATCCCCGTCGATTGTTTCGCTGTACAGAGCTTCGCCGACAGCCAGCCGATTGCCGACAACGATACCGAGGCTGGGCGAATGGCCAATCGGCGTGTCGATATTCGTCTGGTGCCGCAGGTGGGGGCTTGTGAGCGTACCCCCGCGGGTGTTGAGGACGCGCGTGCTTTGTGAGTTGAGTCAAGCCACTTCAGTTATGGGATTGGTCCGTTGGCCTGGGCCTGCTCGGCAATCAATTGCACCAGTATCCCCGCGGGTTCGGTGAGGCTTTGTCGAGGTCGATGGACGAGCCCGACATCACGGTGGAAGGTGTGCTCTGCGAGGTCGAGGGCGCGTATACCCTCAGGCCATTGGCGATGGCTCGCGGTTTGCGGTACCAGGGCCACACCGACGCCGTTTCCAACCAGCTTGATGATGGCCTCCAGTTCATCCAGCTCGCTGACTTCATGCAAGGCGAAGTGCATCTTGCGCAGGAAACGGTCCACCTGCCGGCCACCGAACGACGCCCGGTCATAACGAATGAAGGGTTGGCTGCCAAGCAGTTCGGCCCAGTCTTCTCCGGGGAGCGTGCTCGGAACGATCAGCCGATACGGCTCCAGCGCCAGGGTCATCCAGCGCAGATCGCTTTGCAGCGAGAAAGGCGGGCGGATGATGGCGGCCATGTCGATTTCGCCGGCATCCACCTGGTTGATCAACTCCATCGACACGCCAGGCAGCACCCGCGTGCGGCACTGCGGACATTGTTGGTGAAACCTGGCGAGCGCGTCTGGCAGGAAGGAGCGCTGCACCGAAGCGATAGCGCCAATGTTCACCAGCACGCTGGGGGCAAGCCCGGCAGGGCTCGCGCCAAGATTGTCGTAAAGGCGCAACAACTCTTGCGCTTGCAAGAGTATTTGATGGCCCATCCGATTGAGGTGGGCCGTGCGTCCCTTGCGGTCGAAAATCTCGAAGCCAAGCTCGGCCTCCAGACGCTGGATCTGTGCGCTGACCGCCGCCTGGGTGAGGCCGATTTTATGGCCTGCGGCAGCGAAAGTACCTTCCCGTGCTACGGCGATAAGAGTCTTGAGTTCTTTTATCATTCACAAATATTAATTGTGTTACTGAGAGAAATATATTGTTTTTCTTGTTTGGAACCGAGCCTTACGATGGCCCGGTCCTTATAAAAAGCAACAGGAGCCGTGATGAGCCTTTCCCCATTCCACCTCGCAATCCCTGTTTATGACCTTCCAGGCGCCCGGGCCTTTTATGGCGAAGTGTTTGGGTTGCAAGAGGGGCGTTCCAGTGCCCACTGGGTCGATTTCAACTTCTATGGCCACCAGTTGGTTATCCATGAACAGCCAAAGACCGCTTCCCAAGAGAGCGTGCACGGCAACCTGGTCGATGGGCACGACGTGCCGGTGCCTCACTTCGGCATCATTCTGGGTTGGCAGGAGTGGGAAGCGCTGGCCGAGCGGCTGAAATCCTTTGGCACCGAGTTCGTGATCGAGCCTTACGTACGTTTCAAGGGGCAGGTGGGGGAGCAGGCCACGATGTTTCTGTTCGATCCTTGCGGTAATGCGCTGGAGTTCAAGGCGTTCAAGGAGAAGAGCCAGATTTTTGCCAAATAGAAGGAAGGGGCGTGCCGACAGCTTGATAGTGGCTGGCTTGTGACGCTATTGCTTAATGGTCACAAGTTGTCAACGATCTTCAGGATGCGTAAGCTGCCTCCATGAACCAGCCCTCAATACCTTCGCCCAGCACCCGCGGCCCCGCCGATCACGACATTCGAAACCAGATTGTCGCGGCGGCCAACGAGCATTTCAGTCAATACGGTTATGGCAAGACCACGGTGTCCGACCTGGCCAAGGCCATCGGGTTCTCCAAGGCCTACATCTACAAGTTCTTCGACTCCAAGCAGGCGATTGGCGAGGCCATCTGTAGCCAGTGCCTGGCAGAAATCGTCGCGGCGGTGGAGCAGGCCATTAGTGAAGACGGGCTTTCAGCGACGGAGCGTTTTCGCCGCCTGGTCAAGGCCCTGATCACCACAGGCGTTAACCTGTTTTTCAATGACCGCAAGCTCTATGACATTGCGGCGTTTTCCGCGTCGGAGCAATGGCCCAGTTCGCAAGTCTATAACGCACGGATCAAGAGCTTCGTGTTGCAAATCGTGCGCGAGGGACGGGAACTGGGCGAGTTCGAACGCAAGACGCCACTGGACGAAACCGTAGATGCGATCCATCTGGCGCTGCGGCCTTTCGTCAATCCGTTGCTGCTGCAGTACAGCCTGGATTACGTCGAGGTTGCCCCCACGCTCACCTGCAACCTGATCTTGCGCAGCCTCATGCCTTAAGCTGTGGCTGAAGATTGCACCCAGGCCATTGCAGGCGCTTTACCCATCCGATTTGCCTCCCGCTCCAGCGGCGGATAGTCGCCTTTATTTATCCAGTTTGTGACTATTGACACAAATGGTCACATGAATAAATATGGCGTATCTGCTCTTAGCCTGGGGCGTCGGTATGACGAGCTTTGCCAAACTGCTGCAGCAATTCGATCCAGACGCCCCCTTTGTTTCTCCGCCCAACTGGCAGCAAGGTCGTACCATCTTTGGCGGGCTTTCGGCAGCGTTGTCGGTGCAGGCGGTCTTGCGGGAACGTCCGGCGGACTTCCCTCCGTTCAAGTCCGCCCAGGATTGCTCCGGCTTGCGCCTATAACTTCGAGATGCGTCCTGCGGGTGGTTCGCTGCCGGTGTCCGGTGCCGAAAGTCCCGAATTATTGATGTGGGTACGCCATCTGGATGCCCAGGGCGTGGATCCGGCCGTTGCCCTGATTGCACTGGCTGACAGTTTGCCGCCGGCCGCCATGACCTGTTTCACCGAACCCGCCGCTATCAGCTCCGCGTCCTGGATGATTGACCTACCGCAGCCGGCCGCTGCCGGCGAATGGTTTCTTGTCAGCTCTTTCAGCCAGCAGGCGCTGGAAGGGTACTCGCTACAGGACATGGAAATATGGGACGAAAGCGGCCGCCGCGTGCTTTGGGCGCGCCAGACAGTGGCGATTTTTACCTAATACAAACAACCCAGGCTGCAACCCCCCATAGTTCCAATTCAAGAGTCCCAATAATGAAAAAAATAATACTCAAGGCCCCCGTAGGCCTCGTCGTTGCGTTCGCCACTTCTCATGTGCTTGCAAGCGGTTTTGCCCTCAATGAACAGAGCATCAGCGGGATGGGATCGGGGTTTGCCGGTCGCTCGTCCTCGGCCGAGGACGCGAGCACCGTCTTCGGTAACCCCGCGGGCATGTCTCGCCTCAAATCAGAGCAGGTCAGCCTGGGGGCGGCGACGCTCTTCGCGAAGAATGACATCAGCCAGACTCGCAGTACCTTTGGCGGCCAGGAAGACGGCGACGTCGTGCCCACGACCACTGTGCCCATGGGTTACTACGTCAAGCCCATCGATGAACATTGGGCGTTCGGCGTGGGTTTCTATGTGCCGTTCGGCCTGATTACCGATTACGGCAGCGACTTTGCCGGGCGCTACTACGGCAACAAAAGCGAAGTCACGACGCTCACGTTCCAGCCCACCATCAGCTATGCCTTCAATGACAGGGTTTCGATCGGATTCGGCCCGACGGTCAACCGTATCAGTGGCGAGATAACCGGCACAGTGCCCAACCCACTGAGCCCGGGTCGCAATGATGGAAAACTCAAAAGCAACGGCGACGATACGGCCCTTGGTTTCAATGCTGGTGTTCTGGTGCAGGCGACAGATCGGACCCGTGTGGGGTTGACCTACCATTCCAAGGTCAGCTACCACCTGGATGCCAAGACCAAGGTCAGCAACGGCATCTTCAGTGTGATAGGGCTTAGCGGGCGCAGCTATGATGCTTCACTGGATGTGGACACCCCGGAGTCCGTGGACATCTCGCTGACTCACCAGCTCGCCAATGACTGGACCTTGTACGCGGGCAGCACCTGGACACGCTGGAGTCGCTTCAAGGAACTGACCATTGAGAACACGGGCTTGCCACCTTTATTGAGCGGCGCGCTGCGCACCATCACCGAAGAGCAGAATTGGCACGATACGTGGGCACACGCCATTGGCACGTCGTATCAGTTGAACAACCAGTGGGTGCTGCGCGCAGGCTTCTCGGTCGACCAGTCGCCCGCCAACAACACCAACCGTGGGCCACGCATTCCTACCGGCGACCGAAAAATCGTCAGCTTCGGCGCTGGTTGGACGCCAGTGGATAACGTCACGATCGACGTCGCTTATTCCTATCTGTGGGAGGAGAGCGTACGGGTCAACGAAACCTCGCCGACCAGAGGTGCCTACAGCTCCAAGTACAGGAACAGCGCGAGCGGCCTGGGTACCTCCGTTAGCTATCGCTTCTGATCGATCACCGCTCTAAAGGTCGGGGGGCGCGCGTGCATTGTCCCCCGACCTTCAGAATGCCGTTTCCCAGGGTAAAAGCAGCCCTGCTCAAACGCCCATGATGCGTGCCATGAGGCCTTGATGAAACCAGCGTGGCGTGGCCCAGGTCAGGACAGTGATTGCCTTGTTGCCAAGCCCCGGAACGACACTCATGCGTCCGGCTTGCAGTGCTCGGATTCCTGCGCGCACCACAGGCTGGGGTTGCATCATCACCATTTTCAAAGCCGGTGTGAGCTTTTGTCTGGCGCTCTCTGCAAACCCGGTGTCCGACATGCCCGGGCAAAGGGCTGTCACGGCAATGCCTTCGTTTTTGAGTTCGCGATGAAGGGCTTCGGAGAAGCGAAGTACGTAGGCTTTTGCGGCAGAGTAAACGGCTAAGTTCTTTACGCCCTGGAAGGACAGCAGGCTTGCGACCATAAGGATCTGTCCACGTTGGCGGATTCGCATGTCAGTTGCGAAGAGATGGGTCAGGGCCGTCACACTGGCAATATCCAGGGCGATCATCGCCAGCGATTGGTCCAGGGACTGAGTCAGGAAAGGTCCCTGCAAGCCATGGCCGGCATTGTTGATGAGCACATCGATCAGGATATTGCGCTCGCTCAGTCGCGCGTGCAGATCGATGATCGCGGGGATTGAGGACAGGTCGACTTGCTCGACGAGCACATCAATGTGGAAGCGCTCGCGCAACTGCGCCGACAGCGCCTCGAGTCTATCCAGCCTGCGCGCTACCAGGACGAGCGATTTTCCCTGTGCAGCGTATTGCCGGGCAAACTCTTCGCCAAATCCGCTTGAGGCGCCAGTGATGAGCACCCAGGAGCGTTCGTTCGGTTTCATGTCGTTGTTCTCTGGTTGTGAGCTGAAGGAGAGGGGGCGCAAGTGTTGGGTTATCTGGTCAGCTCAGCGAATTGCCACTGTCTGGGCCTCAGGAGGCTGCCAGCCACCACCGAGCGCCCTGAATGCCGCCACCGCCGCCCGTGCCGATTCCGTGCGCGCTTGCGCCCGTGCATCGCAGACCTGCAGCAGCGTCGCGTCGGCATTCAGAACATCGATCAGGCTGGCCGTGCCTTTCTGATAGGCAATGAATGACGATTGGCGGGCCTGCGTCAGCGAGGTTTCGCCCTGGGTGAGGGTGCTCGCCTGGGATTCTCGATTCACCAGCGCGGAGAAGGCATTCTCGACGTCCTCGGTGGCCCGCAATACGGACTGACGGTAGGTCGCCAGCGCTTCGGCTTCCTGCCCCTTGGCCTGATCGATTTGCGCATTGATGCGGCCAAAGTCGAAGAGTCTCCAGCGCAGGCCCAGTGCGCCGGCCGCCTGGCTGGCATCGCCAGTGAAGAGGTTGCCGCCGGAAACCGCTGTGGCACTGCCCAGTAACGCACTGAGGGAAAATTTCGGGTAGTACTCAGCGACGGCCTCGCCGATACGCGCATTGGAGGCGGCAAGACGGCGCTCGGCCACGATCAGGTCTGGTCGGCGGTGCAGCAGATCGGCGGGGGTTCCCATAGTCGTTATCTGTGGCGCCAGAGGGATGCTTCGTCCGTTTGCCAGTTGCGTGCGATGGGTACCGGGCGGCGTGCCAAGCATGACATCCAGCGCATTCATGGCGGCATCCAGGCCGGTCTGCAGCACGGGCACCGTCGCCTGGACCTGCGACAGGGTGCCTTCGACCTGGTGAACCTGATAGCTGGCCGCAACGCCCTTGCTGTAGAGCAGTTGGGCTTTCTCCAACAGATCCTGCTGTGTCTTGACTTGTTGATTGGCGATGTCCAGCCGTGCCTGCAACCCGCGGGCGGTGATGTAGAGATCGGCGGTCTGCGCGGCGACGACCAGTCGTGTGGCCGCGACGCCAGCCTCAGACGCCTGGTATTGGGCCAATGCGGCCTCGCGTCCACGGCGCAGGCTGGCGAAGAGGTCGATTTCCCAGCTGGCCCCCACGTTAAGTTCGTAGGCGTTGCCGTACCGATCGTATCCAGGCGTCGAGTTCAGCACTTGGCCAAGGGGTGTTTCCACGGATTGGTATGAGCGCGCGGCCTGCCCGCTGATGTTTCCAGAGGGCAATAACGCGGCATTTGCAGCCCCCAGGCCTGCCCGTGCCTGGGTGACGCGGGCCGAAGCCTGGGCCAGGTCCAGGTTCTGCTCAAGTGCCTGGGCAATCAGGTCGCTGAGCACTGGATCAGCAAAGCCTTCCCACCACGCGACGAGGCTGGCCGATGTCGCTGCGGACCTCTGCTCGACAGACGCCTGGCCCAGGTAACGATGCGCCAGCGCAGCGTCCGGACGCTGGTAGTCCGGACCGACCGTGCAACCTGTCATCAAGCTGAAGCTCACCAGCAAAGCAGCGGGGTGGAGGGGCGACATTGAGATTCCTGGAGCCGTGGATGGGTTGTGACTATATTATGTTGTGGTCACAATCTGTCAATGAGCACTCATAGGATTTAGTCGCGTTGTTACCTATAAATCGGCAAGTATTGCTGTGATGAGTGCTCCGTGATGAGTTGTGACGATTGACAGTAATGGTCACTAGATTGAGAATGAGGCTCCTGTCCTACCTGCCCAAAAGGGAACCTATGCTCCGGCTTCGACCTGTCACCTTTGTCGTTTGCTTGTTGCCTCTCGTCCTGACGGCGTGTGGCGACTCATCCACCGCTAAAGATCCACGCACGCTTGCGCCCTTGGTGCGGGTCTCTGAAGTCCAGGGTTCGTCTGATCTCTCGCGATCTTTTACCGGCGTCGTGGCGGCTCGGGTCCAGAGTGATCTGGGCTTTCGGGTAGCGGGCAAGGTGCTTGAGCGCCTGGTCGATAGCGGACAGGTCGTCAAACGGGGGCAGCCGTTGATGCGCCTCGACCCCATCGACCTGGGGCTGCAGGCGCGAGCCCAACAGGAGGCGGTCGCTGCCGCTCGGGCCCGGGCCAAGCAGACCGCCGATGACGAGGCACGCTATCGCGACCTGGTCGCCGCAGGCGCTATTTCCGCATCGGGCTATGACCAGATAAAAGCTGCTGCCGATACTGCCAAGGCACAACTCAGTGCTGCGCAAGCGCAGGCTGACGTCGCCCAGAACGCGTCTGGTTATGCCGTGCTGCTCGCCGATGCTGACGGTGTTGTGATGGAAACGCTGGCCGAGCCCGGGCAAGTCGTCAGCCCCGGGCAAACCGTGGTTCGACTGGCGCGGGCAGGGCAGCGCGAAGCCGTTGTGCAATTGCCCGAGACTCTTCGACCTGCCGCAGGCGCTACCGCGCAGGCGACGCGTTATGGCGTCACCACCGGAGCGGTCACCGCGAAGCTGAGGCTGCTTTCGGATTCGGCTGACCGCGTGACGCGTACCTTCGAGGCGCGGTATGTGCTGGAGGGTGCGCTGGCCAATGCGCCGCTGG
Organism: Pseudomonas sp. RL_105y_Pfl2_101; assembly: GCF_963970585.1. NCBI lineage: Bacteria > Pseudomonadati > Pseudomonadota > Gammaproteobacteria > Pseudomonadales > Pseudomonadaceae > Pseudomonas > Pseudomonas sp. RL_105y_Pfl2_101. The sequence goes on along the minus strand of NZ_CAXAPG010000004.1, from coordinate 299,322 downwards.
GTTCAACCGTCACGCTTCGCATCGCCGAAGACAGCGTGCAACGCCAGGCACTGCAAGTGCCGATCGCTGCCGTTTTTGACCCGGGCAACGGCACCGGCGTGTGGGTCATAAAGGGGGAACCGGCGAAAGTCACTTGGCGACCTGTGCAAATTCTGAGTTTGAGTGATGACACTGCGCGAGTCGCCGGCAATCTCAATGTGGGCGAGCGTATTGTCGGGCTCGGCGCCCACCTGCTGCGTGAGGGTGAGCAAGTGCGACTGGCTCAACCGGGTGATGTGAAGGTTGTCGGGAGCCGTCAATGAGCCTCAATTTATCGGCACTCGCCGTTCGCGAGCGCTCCATTACCGTGTTCCTGATCTTCCTGATTGCCGTCGCGGGCACCTTGGCGTTCTTCCAGTTGGGGCGTGCCGAGGATCCACCGTTCACGGTCAAGCAGTTGACCGTCATCACCGCATGGCCGGGCGCGACCGCCCAGGAGATGCAGGACCAGGTCGCCGAGCCGCTTGAAAAACGCCTGCAAGAGCTGAAATGGTACGACCGCACGGACACCTACACCCGTCCCGGCCTGGCGTTCACCATGGTGTCGCTGGTCGATCGCACGCCACCTGCGCAAGTGCAGGAGGCGTTCTATCAGGCGCGCAAAAAACTCCAGGACGAAGCACTCAAGTTGCCGGCGGGCGTGATTGGGCCGATGGTCAATGATGAATTTTCCGATGTGACGTTCGCGCTGTTCGCCCTGAAAGCCAAAGGCGAGCCGCAGCGCCTGCTGGTGCGTGATGCTGAGTCGTTGCGCCAGCGCCTGTTGCACGTGGCGGGCGTGAAGAAGGTCAACATCATCGGTGAGCAGCCCGAGCGGATCTTTGTGTCGTTCTCCCATGATCGACTGGCCACCTTGGGCGTCTCGCCCCAGGATATCTTCGCCGCGCTGAACAATCAGAACGTACTCACGCCCGCTGGCTCGATCGAAACCAACGGACCACAGGTCGTCCTGCGGGTGGACGGCGCCTTCGATAAATTGGCGAACATTCGTGACACGCCCCTTGTGATTCAAGGCCGCACGCTCAAGCTCTCGGACGTCGCGACAGTCGAGCGAGGATATGAAGACCCGGCCACTTTCCTGGTGCGCAACAATGGCGAAGAGGCCTTGTTGCTGGGGGTCATAATGCGTGAGGGCTGGAACGGCCTGGACCTGGGCAAGGCGCTGGACGCGGAGACCGCCAAGATCAATGAAGGCATGCCACTGGGCATGACGCTGACCAAGGTCACCGATCAAGCCGTGAACATTGACTCGGCCGTCGGTGAGTTCATGGTCAAATTTTTTGTCGCGCTGTTGGTTGTAATGCTCGTTTGCTTTCTCAGCATGGGCTGGCGTGTAGGCGTTGTGGTCGCAGCCGCCGTACCGTTGACACTGGCGATAGTGTTTGTGGTGATGGCGGCCACCGGAAAGAACTTCGACCGGATCACCCTGGGTTCGTTGATCCTGGCACTCGGGCTGCTGGTGGACGACGCGATTATCGCGATCGAAATGATGGTGGTGAAAATGGAGGAGGGCTACGACCGGATCAGAGCCTGCGCCTATGCCTGGAGCCACACCGCCGCACCGATGTTGTCCGGTACGCTGGTAACGGCGATTGGCTTCATGCCCAACGGTTTCGCGCAGTCGACCGCCGGCGAATACACCAGCAACATGTTCTGGATCGTCGGCATTGCCCTGATCGCTTCTTGGGTGGTGGCGGTGGCGTTCACCCCTTACCTGGGGGTGAAGCTATTGCCGGACATCAAGCAGGTCGAGGGCGGTCACGCGGCAATCTACAACACCCGTCATTACAATCGCTTTCGCCAGGTCCTGACCCGCGTCATCGCGCGCAAGTGGTGGGTAGCCGGCACCGTGATCGCGACATTTGTCGTGGCGATTCTCGGCATGAGCCTGGTCAAGAAACAGTTCTTTCCGACGTCAGACCGTCCCGAGGTGATGGTCGAGGTGCAGATGCCCTATGGAACCTCCATCGAGCAGACCAGCGCCGCCACTGCCAAGGTCGAGGCCTGGTTGCAGAAACAGGATGAGTCAAAAATCGTCACGACCTATATCGGCCAAGGCGCGCCACGCTTCTACCTGGCGATGGCGCCGGAACTGCCCGATCCTTCGTTCGCCAAGATCGTGGTGTTGACGCAGAGCCAGGAAGCGCGCGAGACCCTCAAGTTCCGTCTCCGCGAGGCGGCTGCCGAGGGGCTCGCGCCAGAGGCGCGTATCCGTGTAACGCAACTGGTGTTCGGTCCGTATTCGCCATTTCCAGTTGCCTACCGGGTGATGGGGCCTGAGCCGTCGAAATTGCGTGAAATCGCAGACCAGGTCCAGAGTGTCATGCAGGCAAGCCCGCTGATGCGGACCGTCAATACCGACTGGGGGGCGCTGACGCCGACGTTGCATTTCAGTCTGGACCAGGATCGTTTGCAGGCGGTGGGGCTGACGTCAAATGCCATTGCCCAGCAGTTGCAATTCCTGCTCTCGGGGGTACCGATCACGGCGGTTCGCGAGGACATCCGCTCAGTGCAGGTGGTCGGTCGTGCTGCCGGTGATATCCGGCTCGATCCGGCCAGGATCGAGGGCTTTACCCTGGTGGGTGCGGCAGGCCAGCGCATTCCGCTGTCCCAGGTCGCAGAGATTGATGTGCGCATGGAGGAGCCGATCCTGCGGCGACGTGATCGCACGCCAACCATCACCGTGCGCGGTGACATTGCCGAAGACTTGCAGCCGCCAGACGTATCGAGCGCGATCGTCAAGCAACTGCAGCCGATCATCGCCAGCCTCCCTGACGGCTACCGGATCGAGCAGGCCGGGGCCATCGAGGAATCGGGCAAGGCCGGCAAGGCGATCGTGCCGCTGGTGCCGATCATGGTGGCCCTGACGCTGTTGATCATCATCGTGCAGGTGCGTTCGATCTCGGCCATGATCATGGTGTTCCTCACCGCACCGCTGGGCCTGATTGGCGTGGTGCCGACCCTGCTGATCTTCCAGCAGCCGTTTGGGATCAACGCCTTGGTCGGCCTGATCGCACTCTCGGGCATCCTGATGCGCAATACGCTGATCCTGATCGGGCAGATCCATCACAACAAACAGGAAGGACTGGACCCGTTCCATGCGGTCATCGAAGCCACGGTACAACGGGCCCGTCCGGTACTGCTGACGGCGCTGGCGGCCATCCTGGCGTTCATCCCCCTGACACACTCCGTTTTCTGGGGGACGCTGGCCTACACACTGATCGGGGGCACGTTCGTTGGCACCATCATGACGCTGGTGTTCCTGCCAGCGATGTATTCCATCTGGTTCAGGATCCGTCCTGACCATTCAACGCATGCTCAAACCGCTCCGCAGGTTTAAACAAACGCACTTGTGCTTTTTAGTGAAATTGACTGAGATATGAAGAGGTTCCAATGATGACTTCCCAAGGTCAAAAACGCATCGTCGTCACCGGCGTGGGCATTGTCGGCCCGTTGGGCTGTGGCGTCGAAGAAGTCTGGCAGCGCCTGCTGGCCGGGCGCTCTGGCATTCGTATCCTGTCTGACGACATTACCGAGGGAACCGGCGTGGCCGTGGGCGGCCAGGTGCCTACGTTGGAAGAGGACGCCATCGCCGGTTACGACCCGGAGCGCATCATTGCGGCCAAGGATCGCAAGAAGATGGATCGCTTCATCGAGTTCGCGCTGGTGGCGGCCGAAGAAGCATTGCAACAGGCAGGTTGGCAACCGACCGATGCCAACGGCCAGGAACGGACGGCGACTCTCATCGCCTCGGGCGTGGGTGGCTTTGGCGCCATTGCCGGTGCCGTACGCACCACCGATGAGCGTGGCCCGCGCCGATTGTCGCCGTTCACGGCACCTGCTTTTCTCGCCAACATGGCCGCGGGGCACGTTTCCATTCGGCACGGTTTCAAAGGACCTCTGGGCGCGCCGGTAACCGCCTGTGCGGCCGGAGTTCAGGCCATTGGCGACGCGTCCAGGCTCATCCGAAGCGGCGAAGCGGATATCGCGATATGCGGCGGTACGGAAGCGGCGATCGACCGCGTGACCCTGGGTTGCTTTGCTGCCGCCCGCGCACTGTCCACCGGTTTTGCCGAGCGCCCGCAAGAGGCCTCACGGCCCTTTGATCGTGATCGCGACGGCTTTGTCATGGCCGAGGGCGCCGGGTTGCTGGTGATCGAGTCACTGGAGCACGCCCTCGCTCGTGGCGCCAAGCCCCTGGCGGAGCTGGCGGGTTATGGCACCAGCGCCGATGCCTATCACCTGACGGCGGGCCCGGAAGACGGCAGCGGCGCCCGACGTGCGATGGAACAGGCACTGCGCCAGGCCGCTGTCAGCCCCTCGGACGTGCAACATATCAATGCCCACGCGACGTCCACCCAGGTTGGTGACAACGGTGAGCTGACCGCGATTGGTTCGGTGTTCGGGCGCGATTCCAATGTGGCGATCACCTCCACCAAATCGGCCACCGGCCATCTTCTGGGGGCGGCTGGCGGTATCGAGGCTATTTTTACGGTGTTGGCGCTGCGTGACCAGGTCGTACCGCCCACGTTGAACCTGGTTCATCCTGACGAGGCCGCAGCGGGGCTCGATCTGGTCGGCTTGAACGCCAGGAAGATGCCGATTACCCATGCGCTTTCCAATGGATTTGGGTTCGGAGGGGTCAATGCCAGCGTGTTGTTTCGTCGTTGGGTACCGTAGGCTTGAACAGTTGATCTTCGATTTCGAGCATGGTTTTCATGAGTGGATTTTCGGCAGGGTATATATCCGTTGCCGCGGTAACGAATAGCTTAAGCACCTGTCGATAATACTTGCATCACGCTCATATTGTGCCCCGAGGCATTGGCACCTTGCGCCAATGCCTCGTCAAGTCAGCGTCACAGCATACGGCGCAAAACATCGCTTCGAGGGTCCCGGTCAAAGAACCGGTGCTTGAGGGCGCCGGCAATATGCACCAGGATCAGACCGAGCAGGGTGTAGGCGAGCACCTTATGCAGCCATTGGAAGACAACGAACCAGTCGTCATTTTTCCCAAGGAGTTCCGGAAGGTTTATCCCGAAAAAGAACACCCCGTCACTCATCGTGTAGGTGCTCGACATCGAATAGCCCATCAACGGCACGATCACCAGAAGTGCATACAAGGTGCGGTGCGCAAGCCTTGAGGAAACTCGCTCATACCGCGCCAGCGTCTGCGGCGGTTGCGGCAGCCTGGGGGTGCGCACGCGCAGGGTGATCTGAATCAGGGCCAGCAGAAACGCCAGTACCCCGAAGGATTTGTGCCACGGGTAATAGAGTTCATATTTGCTCGCCACTTCATCATCGAGCCCAGTCATGTGCCAGCCTGCCCAGAGGAGGCCGGCGATGAGCACGGCGCGCACCCAGTGCAACATCCGCAGGGACGTCGGATACCGATCAATTATTGTTTGATTTACCGGATTCATCGCGGTCTCTCCATCGATCATCAAGGCATCGCAAATGCACGTTTTAACGACCACCCTCCACGACACAGGGGCTTGGAGGGTGGTCCGGCCAGTGCGGTTTTTTGTTCTCAGCTAGGTAGTAGTACGGTGATGACTTTCTCCTCGGTATAGGCCAGTGCGCCGCTAAATCCGCCTTCACGGCCAACGCCGCTGGCCTTGACGCCGCCCCAGGGCAGGTTGGCGTCCAGCGGACTCCAGCAGTTGATGCCCACGGCACCGGCCTTGACCGCCGCCGCCACGCGGTGCGCCCGCACCAGGTCGCTGGTCCAGACCGTGGCCGCCAGGCCGTAGGTGGAATCGTTGGCCAGTGCGACCGCCTCATCTTCGCTGTCGAACGTGATCACCGTGCCGACGGGGCCGAAGATCTCGTCCTGGGCGATCGCCATGTCATTGCGGGCATTGGCGAAGATCGTCGGCTGGACGAACCAGCCCCGCTCAGGGTTCGACACACCGCCGGCCAACAGGGTGGCACCTTGGTCGATGCCCAATTGGATGTAGCGGTTGACGCGATCCAATTGCGCTTTCTTGGCCACCGGTCCCATCTGTACGTCGGGTTGGCGAGGATCGCCGACCTTGACGGCTCGCGCGGCGTCGGCAAGTGCCGCGGCGAAGCGATCTGCGATGTTGCGTTGGACCAGGATGCGCGAGCCCGCCGCGCAGACCTGCCCCTGGTTGGCGAACAGGCCCAGTGAGCAGCCGAACAACGCGTCCTCGAACGAAGCGTCGTCGAAGACAATCTGCGGGCTCTTGCCGCCCAGCTCCAAGGCCACGTGCTTGAAAAGTACGCCGGCGGTGCGCTGGATTTCGCGTCCGGCCTCGGGGCTGCCGGTGAAGCTGATCTTGGCGACGTGCGGGTGCTCGCACAGGGCGCGTCCCACCTCGTTGCCGTAGCCGGTGACCACGTTGATCACCCCGTCGGGGAAGCCCGCTTCCAGAGCCAGCGCCGCCAGGTGCAGGGCCGACTGCGGCGTTTCTTCCGAAGGCTTGATGACCACCGTACAGCCGGCGGCCAGCAAAGCCGCGAGCTTCCAGACTGTGATCATCAGTGGCGAGTTCCAGGGAACGATGGCGCCGACCACGCCCACCGGCTCCCGGACCGTGTACGAGAGGGCCTTGGTGCCGAAGTAGCCGCCGGTAGGAATGGTGCGACCTTCCAGTTGGTTGGCCCAGCCGGCAGCGGCGCGCAGGTTGGCGATGGCGTTGGGTACGTCCAGCCGACGCGGCTCGACCGGTGAGCGACCAATGGCATTAGCGTCCAGATCAGCCAGCACGTCGGTGTCGCGCTCCACCAGGTCCGAAAGCTTCGACAACAGCCGGCCACGCTGGGCGCCGTCGAGCTGGCTCCAGGCGCCACGCTCAAGTTGGGTGAGTGCCGCTGCTACGGCGCGGTCCACGTCCTCGGCCGTGCCGCGCGCGGAGCTGCCGTAGATCTGTTCTGTCACGGGGTCGACCAGTGTGATGCGACGGCCGTCGGAGGCCTCGAAGGACGCGCCTTCGATGAAGTGTTTCAGGTGTTGAGTCATTTTGCAGTCCCTGAGTGATATGGAGTCGTCGGGGGATACACACCTCATCCCTTGAGGGAGGCCAGGGCGTCGCCAAAGATGTCCAGGGCCTTGAAGAACAGCGCGCGCGAAATCGTCAGCGAGGGCATGACCCGCATCACGTTGCTGTAGCGACCGCAGGGAATCATCAGCACCCCGTGGTTCAACAGGTAGCCCATGAGTTGGCCGATCTTGTCCGGTGCCAGTGGCGCCTTGGTGACCGGGTCTTCGACCAGCTCGATCCCGATCATCAGGCCGCGACCGCGGACTTCACCGACCAATGGGCTGTCGAAGCCACGGATACGTTCCTGCGCTTGGAGCCCCAGCGTATGAGCGCGGTTGAGCAGATCGAGCTCCGGGTCCTGAAGGATGCTGATGTTGGTCAGCGCCACCGCCGCGGACAACGAGTTGGCGGCGAAGGTGTTGGGCATTGATCCGTCAGGAATCGCGGCTGCCAGGTCCGAACGCATGATCAGGCCCGCCATCGGCAAGTCGCTGCCGATGCCCTTGCCGAAGGTGAGCATGTCGGGCTTCACGCCCGAATGCTCGACCGCCCACATCTTGCCGGTACGTCCCGCGCCGGACTGCACTTCATCGACGATCAGCAGCGCGCCGCTACGATCACAGGCTTTGCGCAACAGTTGCAGAAACTCCGGCGAGGGGGGCACGTAACCGCCTTCGCCCTGCACGGGTTCCACGATCACGGCGGCCACGTCATCGGCGGCGGTGTAGGGGGTGTTCAGCAGGTAATCCACGTAGTCGCCGGCAATCTGCTCGGCGCTTTTGTGTGTGGTGTCGAAGGGGAAACGGTAGGCATACGGGTAGGGCGCATGAATGACCCCGCCCATCTGGGCGCCGTAGCCCTTGCGGTAGGCCGTGCCTGTGGTGAGCGCCCCGGAGGCGTTCCACACGCCGTGGTAGCCGCCGTGGAAGGCGATGATCTGATGCCGCCCGGTGACGCGCTTGGCGAACTTGATGGCCGCCTCCAGCGCATCGCTGCCGCTTTGCGTGAAGAAGGTGATGCAGTCGCCGCGCAAGCCGTCGGGTGCGATTTCGCAGAGCTTGGCGGCCAGTTCGGTGCGACGGGTGCTGTTGACTTCCAACGCATGCATCAGCACCTCGGATTGCTCGCGAATGGCCTGCACCACCTTCGGATGGCAGCGGCCTACGCTGCTGACGCCCACGCCAGCGGACAGGTCGATATAGGTGTTGCCATCGGCGTCTTTGAAGGTCGCGCCGAAGGCCCGGTCCATGGCCACGGGCATGCGTGCGCCGCCGCGAGCCATCGACTCGGTACGCGCCGACAATGCCAGGGCCTCGGTGGTCTTGGGGCCAGGAATGGCGGTGGTAATCCGCGGGGCATCGGCGAAATGGAGGGATTCTAGTTTGGCTTCACTCATGACGGTCTCTCAGGATGTCGGTTTCAGTGTCCCGATCATCCTCGCGGGCCGTTCCTGGCCGGTAGCCCGAATCGGCACATTGGGCGGGCCGCCTAGAGCGTGAGCACCCACGGACTGACATGACTCAAAGAGAATTTGCAGAATTCTCTTAATGTGAGAATATCGCGCAACAAGGCATTCTAAAAACAAGAATATTCGCCGAGGCTTTCGTCATCATGAAAAATCAGAACATCAGCCATTTTCGTGACATCCATGTCCACGCCGCCACCGTCCAGGAGTGGAGCCAGGACTACAACCAGTTAACCGCTGGTACGGCCGAGAGTTCGCTCATACAGTTGACGACGGGGCGTTGCCACGTATTCCGCGAGCAGATCAACCAACGCGTGGTGCAACATGGCGTCGCCCCCCGAGGCAAGATGTGCTTTGCCGTGCCCATCACCGTCCCGGGTTCGATCCGGATGCAGGGTCGGGAGGTGGACGAGAGCAGCCTGTTCTTTCTTCATGGTGGCGAGGAGTTCATGTTCCACATGCCGATGGGCATGGAGCTGCTGGCCATTACCTTCGAACGTGAATTGTTCGAACAGGCGTTGGCACAAACCGCGTCGGCCAAGGAAATCAGCCAGTTACTCCGCCAACCCGTAATCAGACTCCCCACGCAACGCTACGCTGACGCTCGACGTCGGATGCTGGTGGCATTCTCCCAGGCGCTCTCGAACGAAGAACTCGACAATGCGCAAGATCAGGAGCTGGAACAGGCCATGCTCGACGAGCTGCTGCAACTCATGACCGATCCGGCCTGCGACAAGCAGCAGCGTTCGCCAAGCTCCACACGCAGCTTCATTGTCGAGAAGTGCCATCGCCTGGCGACCGCGGAGCTGAACAACGTGCCCAGCGTGGACGAGTTGTGCCAGCGACTCCAGGTGAGTCGACGTGCCGTGCAGAACAGCTTCCGCTCGGTTGCCGAGACAACCCCACTCAATTACTTGCGCTCCGTGCGGCTTAACGGTGTACGCCGGACCTTGATGTCCACCCAGGCGTCGCATCTCTCGATCGGCGATGTCGCTGCCCAATGGGGTTTCTATCACCTCAGCCATTTTGCAGCGGAGTATCAGCAACTGTTCGCCGAGCTGCCTTCCCATACTGCCCGTGCGGCCATCAACGACCGCGCCTCTGCCTGAATACTGGCGGACGGATAACGGTCATCTGTTTTTTTTGAGAAGCGGTCTCTGGTTACCGATTTGGGATAGTGGGGTGTTCAGGGAGAGGCATAGGATCGAATCCAGCGTGCGACAAGAACAATAACGCTACTCGGTGACGGTGAGCGGTTGACTGCATCGATCCTACAGCGCCTGCCTCATACAATAAGGTCAAGAAAACATGAGTGTACTTCTCCCGGTCAACAGCTCCACGGAGCTCAAGCGTGGGGCCCTGGGTGTCGGCTTCATCATCTTCTTCGTGGTTTCGGCGGCCAGCCCCTTGAGTGTCATCGCCGGCGGCTTTCCCATTGGCATCATGCTGGGCAACGGTGCCGGCACACCGGCGTTGCTGATCCTGGCCTTGCTGGTGTTATTGGCGTTCTCGGTCGGCTACACGACCATGTCCCGGCACGTCACCAACGCGGGCGGTTTCTATGCGTTCACCTCGCGCGGCCTGGGTAGCCTGGCCGGTGGGGCGGCGGGGGTGCTGGCGATGTTTGCCTACAACATCCTCCAGGTCGGCCTGTATGGCATGTTCGGTGGGGTGGTCAGCGGCACGATGCAAAGCGTGTTCGGCCTGGTATTGCCCTGGTGGTCGTACTCACTGATGGCGATGGCCAGCGTTGCGATTCTCGGCTATCGCAAGATCGATCTGTCGGCCCGGGTGTTGTCGGTCATTGTGATCGCCGAATACCTGGCAATCCTGCTCCTGGATTTCGCCATTCTCAGCACCGGCGGCGACAGTGGCATCAATCTCGACGCGTTTGAGGGCCGCCACGTGTTCAGCGGCACGCCGTCGATTGGCTTGCTGTTCTGTTTCGCCGCGTTCATCGGCTTCGAGGCCACCACGATTTACGGCGAAGAGGCCAAGAACCCGCAACGTACGATCCCGATTGCCACCTACTGTTCGGTCTTGCTGATCGGTGGGTTCTACGCGCTGTCGGTCTGGTCGATGGTGATTGGCGTAGGGGCGGACAAAATCGTCTCCACGCTTCAAGCCTTGCAGGACCCGACGACCTTTATCTATGGCATGTCCGATCACTTTGTCGGCCCGCACCTGACCCAGGTCATCCGCGTGCTGTTTATGGTCAGCATCTACGCCGGGCTGTTGGCCTTCCACAATGCCGCGGCCCGTTATTTCTTCGCCATCGGGCGTGACGGCTTGCTGCCCAGCCGGTTGGGGACCACCCATCGCGTCCATCAGAGCCCGCACATGGGCTCGGCGTTGCAGAGCTTGATCTCCGCCGTGGTCGTGCTGATTTTCGCCGCGATGGATGCCGATCCGATCCTGCAGCTGTTCGCCTGGTTGTCCAACCTGGCGACGCTTTGTGTGATTTTGCTGATGGCGCTCACGTCCGCGGCGGTATGGGCCTTTGCCCAGCGCCACCCCGAGCTCAAGCTGGGGATCTGGCGTGGGCGGATTTTTCCGGGTTTTTCTTGTCTTGCGCTATTGGTGGTCCTGTTTATCGCGGTGGTGCATTTCGATGTGCTAACGGGCGCGAGCAAGGCTCTGTCATACGGGCTCTGCGCCATCATTCCCGCAGCCCTGCTGGCTGGCGTGTTCCTCGCGGCGCGACTGCGCAAGGTAGCGCCGCAACGGTATCAGGTGTTGGGCAGTCACAAGCTATAGGAACTTGCGCAGTATCGATGGCGCTTGAAAAGGATAAGGCTAAGCTCTTTGAGTTCCCGCGTTACAGTGCCTCGGCGGCCGGTGTGCCAGGCCGGACCTAATACCAGAGGAGTCTTGCGATGACGCTTCCACGAGCGTTGGCATTCGACGTGTTCGGCACCGTGGTTGATTGGCATTCAGGCATCGCACGTGAGGCGAGTCCATTGGTGTCGACCTACTTGCCCGCTGTCAGCCCCACAGAATTTGCAATGCAATGGCGCCGGTTGTATGCGCCAGCGCTGCGCGAGTGCATCAAGGGGCATGGAGGCTTCGTGGTCCTGGACACATTGCACTACGAGACACTGCTCCAGTTGTTGACGACTTACGGCCTGGAAGTCGAGCAGGTTGCCCCCGAGGTATTGCACGCGCTTGCTCATGCCTGGCGCCGCCTGGACCCTTGGCCTGACGTGGCCGAGGGGCTGGCCCTGTTGCGTCGACGCTTTGCGGTGGTGACCTTGTCCAATGCCAATGTGGCCTTGATGATTGCCATGAACCGCTACAACGGCTTGCAGTGGGACGCGCTGCTGGGGGCGGAATTGGCGCAAACCTATAAACCGGATCCTGCCGCGTACCTGTCCACGGCAAGGGCATTGGACCTGAAGCCCGATGAACTCTGCCTGGTGGCTTGCCACCACCGCGATCTTGCGGCGGCCAGGGATTGCGGCCTGTTGACCGCCTATATCGACCGGCCCATGGAATACGGTGGAGCACCGGCTCCCGATGCCGCCGACGCTCAGGATTGGGATTGGCAGGCCGACGATTTCATCGACCTTGATGACAAGCTCCAGGTGATGGCTGGCTGACGAAGGTCCTTGATATATATCAACGCCAAGGTTGCCCTGACAGAGGATGGTGAATCTGCAGCGCAGGTGTCCGTTGCAGCGCTACGACGGCGGCCCGCCGCAACGTACTAGCCATCAGTCGTGGCCAGGATCGTCGATAACATCATTGCCTCAGGAGGTTCCCCATGATTCAGAGCCCCTCATTGCAAACCACGTTGCCGAACCGCACGGAGGCCGGTCGGCGCTTGGTCGAGCCCTTGCTCAAATACGCCAACAGAACTGACGTCATCATCCTCGCCTTGCCCCGTGGCGGCGTCCCGGTGGCTTATGAAGTCGCGACGGCGCTGGACGTCCGCCTGGACCTGATGCTGGTGCGCAAGCTCGGCATCCCGTCGCACCCGGAGTTTGCCATGGGCGCCATTGCCAGCGGTGGCATACAAATCCTCAATGACGACGCGTTGCGGGTGCACCCGATCGACCGTGCCAGTTTCGAGGCCGTGGTTGCGCGGGAAACGCAGGAATTGTCCCGGCGCGAACAGGTCTATCGGGGAAATCGCCCGCCGTCGCAACTCAAGGACCAGGTCGTGATCCTGGTCGACGACGGCCTGGCAACCGGTTCCTCCATGATGGCAGCGGTCCATGCGGTACGCGTGCAGTCCCCGGCGCGCATCGTTGTCGCGGTGCCGGTTGGTCCGCTGGAAACGGTCGAGGCGTTGCGCAGCGAAGTGAATGAAGTGATTTGCCCGCTCGTTCCCGAGTGGATGATGTCGATCGGTTATTGGTATTTGAATTTTTCCCAGACGTCGGACGAAGAAGTTGTCGATCTCATGCACCAGGCCTGGCAGCGGGAAGCGGCGGGCGGTGGCAGGGCGGAGCGTCTTGATGCGTGAAGCTCAATCTCGATCCATCAACGTGGCGGGCATGGCGTTATCGGCCGGCTTCCTTATTTATTGTGATGAAAAACGGCGAAGGCGCTGACAGGCTCTCGTGCGGTAACCAACGTGTTTTCAATGGCCGTGGGGTCGGCGTAACCAAGGCTCATGCCACACGCCAGCATCTGATCGGCGGGGATGTTCAATATTTCTGAGATGACATTGTGGTCTTTCAGGAATGCGGCCTGCGGGCAAGTGTGCAAACCTCGCCCGCGTGCTGCCAGCATGACGCTTTGCAAAAACATGCCATCGTCCATCCAACACCTTGTCCACGGTGAACAGCAAGCCCACAAGTGCGTCGAAGAAACGGTCATTGCGCCCGTGCTGTTGGTGCATACGTTGCTTTTCCCCCTTGGCGATGCCAAGCAGCCCATAGAGGTCCCAACCCACCTTGCGCCTGCGCTCGATATAAGGCGTGACCCATTCGTTCGGGTAGTAGAAGTAGGCATCCTGCATGTCGCTGCTGAGCTGTGGGTCATTGTCTATAGCGCCGATAGCCATAGACAGACGCTCCCTGGCATCACCGGTTACAACGTGCACTCGCCAGGGTTGAAGCGTGGAGCGCGGATGGGCTCATCCCGGCCGATTCGCGGGTACATCTGCGCGGTGGCCAGCGAAGTTTTAAGCCGCAACCCATGGAAAATTGCTTGGCTCTGTCTGATGGCCATGGTTTATGGCGAAACCTAGATGTGGGTTGCGTGTATTCCTCAGCACTCGGACCACCTGCTGGTTGCCGTTGGGCGCGGAGGGGAGTGCTGAGGTAATAGAGGCGGGGTAGGGGCTGCGGGGTGTTGGCGGAAGACGTTCAACGGTCTGCTAGGATTCAGCCAGCTGATCGGGAGAAAGACCGATCCTTTTGGCTCGTATTGAATGACTACTCAGGGAAAAGATATGTCGGTTTACTCCGTTACCATCCCTTGTTTCGCGCAAATGCTGCGAGCGTTATCGTCTCTTTTATCTAAGGGCGAGGCCTCTGCTCTAGAGCGCGGTTACGACCCGCAAATTCTGCTTGGATCTCGACTAGCACCGGACATGCATGATCTAGCCCGACAAATTCAGTACGCTTGCACGCAAGCGCAGGAGGCGGTTCAGCGACTTACACAACAGCCGGTGCGATCACTCACTCCTCCCGAAAACTTGGCGGCAGCGAAGGTACAAATCGAACGTACTTTGGCAGTTCTTGATTCGTCGGACCGGGCTCAAATAGAGGAAGGGGCTGAGCGAAAAATCACTATAGAGTTACCTAATGGCATAGTCTTCGATATGACCGGCAGTGAATACGCTGTGAACTGGGCTGCTCCACAGTTCTACTTTCACCTGGTCACGGCATACAACATCTTGCGTCATAATGGTGTACCTCTCGGGAAAGCCGATTATGTACAGCACATGTTTGCCTACCTGCGACCGTAGCTTCTGCGCTTGAAGTTTGGCGAATGGCCCAGGCCCGCAACAGGCGACGGCCTGGGTTTGCAACATCAAGTTGTCTTCGTGCGCTGGGGGGGCTGCCGGAATTCCGGCCGATGCGCGGCTGCTGCAACGAGAACATCAACGGTTTGATCCGTCAGTCGCCCACGTAAGCGCTTCGACTTCAAATACCCAATCGAAGTGATGGCCAAGGTGATGCAGGAAGCCATGGCTATGCGGCATGATGCTCCCGCGTCAATTCAATAACCGTGTTGCACTCAGCTCCTGCAACCGCCCCTTTAAAGATTCATCGTCTGATGATTAATCGTTCCCAATGGAATTTGAATGCAAACTTCACAAAACTCACCGTTTGCTTCCCGCCCCGTGGCGATTTTGGGTTCTGGGCATGCGCTACCTGAGCGGATTGTCACCAGTGCCGAGCTTGACGCTGAGCTGGGGCTGATCGCGGGCAGCGTGGCGCGCATCAGCGGCGTCGTTCAACGACATGTTGCCAGTACCACCGAAACCGCTGCCAGCCTTGGTGCCGTTGCGGCGCGCCGCGCCCTGCGCGCCGCCGCTCTCACGCTGGAACAGATCGATTTGATTGTTTGCGCCAGCGGTACGATGGACCAGGGGTTGCCCTGCAATGCCGCCTTGCTACACCGTGAATTAGGATTGGGTCAGTCCGGCATTCCAGCCATGGATATAAACGCGAGCTGCCTGGGTTTCATCGCCGCCTTCGACACGCTATCGTGGCCGCTGATTGCCGGGCGCTACCAGCGCATCCTATTGGTCTGTTCGGATATCGCTTCGTGCGGGCTGGACTGGCAGCATGTGGAGGTTTGCGGGATTTTTGGCGACGGTGCTGCAGCCGTGGTGCTGGGCGTCAGCGATGGTGGGTCAAAGATCATGGCCTCCTGCCTCAGGACATTTTCCGAAGGCGCGCATTTATGCCAGATTCCTGCTGGAGGCTCACGCTTTCATCCTCGCCGGATCGATGTCCCATTCGAGCCGCTGACCAGCTTTTCAATGCACGGTAAAAGCGTGTTCCGGCTTGCGGCCAAGCACCTGCCCGCACTGGTAGATGAATTGCTGGGCCAGGCTGGGTTGACTCAAGCGCAGATCGACTGGGTTATCCCTCACCAGGCCAGCCAACAAGCGATGCAACATGCGGCCAAGCGACTGGGTTTCGGCCCGAAAAATATTATCGATATCTTTGCTCTGCACGGCAATCAGGTCGCCGCTTCGTTGCCCACTGCACTGGACATCGCCATCCGCGACCAGCGTATTCAGCGCGGGCAACGGCTGATGGTGATTGGCTCCGGCGCGGGCTTGTCGCTTGGCGGTGTGATCCTGGAGTACTGATGAAGATTTTAGTTACTGGCGGCACCGGATTCATTGGCCGACACATTGTCTGGAAACTGGCCGCCGAAGGCTGCGAGGTGCAGTTCAGCGGCCGCAACGCCGTGGCGGCAGCCGCAGTTATTCGTCACAGCCCGGCGCCCGTGCGCTGGCTTCCTTTAGAGCACGGAACACCTGCGGCCACCACTTCGCTGATCGACGCCTCGCGAGGTTGTGCCGCTATTGTCCATTGCGCGGCGCTATCCTCACCATGGGGTACGCCGCAGGCGTTTGCCCGTGCCAACCTGGACTCCACCGACGAAGTGCTCCAGGCTTGTCGCGTCAACACGGTGAATCGCTTGGTACACTTGTCGACCCCCAGCCTGTATTTCGCCTTCCGTGACCGCCTCCGCATCCGCGAAGACGAACCACTGCCAGCCCCCGTCAACGAGTACGCCCGCAGCAAGGCGTTGGCCGAAACTCGGGTGCACGCCGCCGGGCTCGCCGAAGCAGTGATCCTGCGCCCCCGAGCGGTGTTTGGTCCGTGGGATGGGACGCTGATGCCACGCCTACTGCGTGTCATGCGGCGTGGACCGATCCCGTTGATGCGCGGCGGCCGGTCGCAGCTGGACCTCACCTGCATCGACAATCTGGTGCACGCGGTGAAGTTGAGCCTGACGCGACCGCTGCCGCGAGCCGTTTGCACCTACAACGTCAGTAACGGCACGCCGGTGGCCTTCGAAGAGTTGCTGTGCTGCGTCGCCGAGCAATTTCGCTTGAACCTGCGCACCCGGCGGTTGCCGTGGCGGCTAGTGGATGCGGTTGCGCGAGTGATGGAACTCAACGCCCATCTGCGCAGCGATGGCGAGCCGCTGCTTACACGCTATGGCGTGGGTGTGCTCGCATTCAGCCAGACCCTGGACCTCAGCGCCATTCGTACGGAGTTGGGATATTGCCCTGTGATCACTCAGGACGAAGGCATTCGCCAGCACGCGCAGTGGTGGCTCGCCCAACAAGGCGCACAAGCATGAGCCGTACGGTCAGCCTCAACGTATTGCGGGCCGGTTGGTGCCGGCACTTGGAATGCATGGCCGATCGTGGCGGGCGGTGGGCACCGGTACGTTTTCCGGCGCTGTGCGGGCTGATTCGCCATCCCGATGCAGGGTGGATCCTGTACGACACGGGCTACGCCGAACACTTTTTCAAGGCAACACAAACGCTACCCGAACGCCTCTATCGCAGCGCGGTGCCGGTGCAACTGCCGGCGCAGGAGCAACTGCTCGCCCAATTGAAAACCTTCGGTATCGGCGCACATGACATCAGCACCGTGATCATTTCGCACTTTCACGGCGATCACATCGCTGGACTTCGCGACTTCCCCCAGGCTACGTTCATCGCCCTTGACGCCGGTCGCCAACATATCGAGCGCCTGCGCGGCCATCGATGGCGCGCCACATTCGGCGGTCATCTACCGGCGCTGTTGCCTGAAGATTTCAGCGCCCGCCTTACTCTTGCCGACCACTGCAAAAGTGCGGCGCTACCAGGGTGGATGGCGCCTTTCAGTCAAGGCTTCGACTTGCTCGGCGACGGCAGTTTGATCGCAGTGCCGCTGTCAGGGCACAGTGAAGGCCAACTCGGCCTGTTTATCCCAGATGCGCAGGGGCATCCGGTGTTTCTGGTGGCGGACGCTTGCTGGTCAGTGCCCGCCTGCCGCGCGGGGCGTCTGCCTGCCGCGCCCGCGCTTTGGTTTGCCAGCCACGACGCCAAACACTATCGCCAGACCTATAGCGACTTGGGCACGTTGATCCGTCGTGAGCCCGAGGTGATGGTGTTGCCATCTCATTGCTCCCAGGCCTGGAAGGCGTACACCGATGAGCAGTGACGGATTGATCGGTACATTGCGCAGAGCGTTGAGTTTTATCCATAGCCGCCATCGGCTGCAGTTCACCCGGCGAGACCAACTGGAAGCGTGGCAGGCCAGGCAGTTGAGGCACTTCCTGCAGCACGTTTTACCCAAGAGCCGGCGCTTTAAAGACCTGACCGTTACCGAACTAGCTGACCTGCCGTTGATGGACAAAGCCACCTTGATGGGCGACTTCGGCGGGTTCAACACCCGTGGCCTGAGCTTGGAGCAGGTGTTGCCGATCGCGCGTCAGGCGGAAGATTCTCGCGACTTCAACCCGACGCTGGGCGACATCACCGTAGGGTTGTCGAGCGGAACCTCGGGTAATCAAGGCGTCTTTCTGGTCAGTGCGCTGGAGCGCCAGTGCTGGGCCGGCATTCTGCTGGCACGAACGCTGCCTCGCCACCTGCTGCCACGCTTGCTGTGCCCTTGGCGCGCGCCGTTGCGGGTCGCATTTTTCCTGCGCGCCAACAGCCGCCTCTATACCACCTTGGCCAGTCGCCGGGTCGACTTCCGATTTCACGACCTGACTCTTGGGCTGGAAGCGTCGCTTGAGCATCTCAACACACAGAATCCCGATGTGCTGGTAGCGCCGGCCACCGTCCTGCGTGGCCTCGCCGAAGCCGCGCTGGCCGGGCGTCTGACAGTTCGCCCCACGCATATTCTGTCGGTGGCCGAAGTGCTTGAAAGCACCGACGCTGATGTAGTCCAAGCGGCGTTTGGCGTCGCACCACAGCAGATTTATCAGGCCAGCGAAGGCTTCCTTGGCTACACCTGTGAGCAAGGTACTTTGCACCTGAACGAAAGCCATCTGCATATCGAGGTGGATTGGCTGGACGCCGAGCGCACCAGGTTTCAACCGATCATCACCGACTTTTCCCGGCGCACACAGATGATCGTACGCTACCGTCTCAACGACATTTTGCGGGTTGCCGAGACGCCTTGCGCCTGTGGGCGAGCCGAACGGGCCATAGCCGCCGTCGAAGGCCGTGCTGATGAAATTCTTTGGCTGCCCGACCTGGCCGGACTTCAGCTGCTGGCGCTATATCCCGACGTGCTGAGGCGCACGTTACTGATGCTCGGCGCCACGTTGCAGGAATATGAAATCTGTCAGATAGGTTTGCACTGGCAGATAAACCTACTAACCGCCGACAACCATGCGGACCTGTGCCTAGCCGTTAGTGCCAGTATCCACGCACTGTGTGCCCAGCAGGGCCTGCAATCACCGATGCTGACTTTCGGTCATTGGCAAGCGCCGCCCATTCACGTTAAACGTCGACGCCTAAAACTCCTACAACTGCCCGAGGGTTTGCCATGCAGGTATTGATTCTCGGCGCCCGCGCGCCGGCCTGTCTGGAGTGGGCCCGAGCATTTGATGAGTCCGGATGGCGCGTCAGCGTAGGCGATTCGCTGAGCTATCCGCTCAGTCGTTTCAGTCGTTCGGTGCAGCACTTTGTGCGCTTGCCGGAACCACGGCAGGACCCAGAGGCCTGGATCGAAGCGCTTGCGACAGTGATCGAGACACAGCGCATCGACCTACTGCTACCGACCTGCGAGGAAGTGTTTTACTTGGCGCATGGCCTCGAACGACTCGCTCCTTTGTGCCGGATAATGACCGCCGACTTTGAGCTTCTGCACCGCTTGCATCACAAAGGCTATTTCGCGGCAATGACCCAGAACTGGGCATTGAACGCGCCCGAAACCCATTTGCTGATGGATCATCAGGCATTGCTCCCCTTTGAGAACGACGCCGCACAGTGGGTGCTAAAACCTGCGTACTCGCGCTTCGCCTCACAAGCCTTGATTCGCCCGTCCACAAAACTGTTGCGCAAGGTCCAGCCCACCCATGCCGCACCGTGGGTAGCGCAAAGGTTTATCGAGGGACGGGAGTTTTGCAGTTTCAGTGTGCTGATCGACGGCATCCTGCGCGCCCACAGCTGCTATCACCCTCGCTATCGGGCGGGCCGTGGCTCGGGGATCTACTTCCAGCCGAGCGCTCCGGAGCCCGTGCGCCAGTTCGTTGAGCAATTTGGCAGCGAAACAGGCTACACCGGCCAAGTGGGTTTCGACTTTATTGAGGACCGCGACGGACGTTTCCATGTGCTGGAGTGCAACCCTCGAACCACCAGCGGCATACACCTGTTCGACACCCAGCGGCAGTTCCTGGTGAGCTGCTTGAGCGATCCACCCGAGCGCGTGCTGGAAGCTACAGCAGAACCACGAATGATTGCACTGGCGATGCTGCTACTAGCGGCACCGCAGCGCGTCTTGAGCATGCCATTCTGGCGTGATTACGCTGCGGCACGGGAGGTGATCGTCCAGAAAGGTGACGCCTGGCCGTTGACCGCGCAGGTCTTGAGCCTCGCAGAAATCATCTCCAGGGCCGCGTCCCGACGCTGCGGCTTGCTGGCTGCGTCCACTGCGGACATCGAGTGGAACGGCGAACCGTTGGGAGAGCAAGCAGGATGAAAATGTTGTTTGAGGAACAGTTGCTCAGTGAGCCTCCCAACCTGGATGATAGCTTCGCCAAGCAGTACGTTCGGGCCTTCGTTAGCGGGGGATCAATCGGTAATGTGCGTGCCCGTATGGCGCTGCTCGACACGGGTACGCAGCAGTTTCCGGTTAGCATCACCGACGGCAATGAGCCGGACGACAATTGCTACGTGGTATCTCCCAAAACTACCTACAGCGGTTATGCTCGCGAAGAACTAAAGCGCCTTGGTCGGCCATGGTTGACTTGGCCACTGACGCTCCTGACTCGAATTGTTGATCGGTTGCTCAGCGCAGCCAAAGTCGACAAACTGGTCCAGGTGAACAACTGGCTGCTGTCTACCAATCTTTACCCGGCGCAATGGAGCGTTGCCGAACTGCCGGCGATCACGGCGTTGTTGCGGCGAACATTCCCCGACCATGGGATTGGTTTCCGATCCCTTAATGACTTCAGTAATCGAGAACTACGCGGGTGCTTGGAGGCCCTTGGTTACCTGAGTATCCCGAGCCGGCAAGTTTATGTATTTGATGGTCGCGCCGGGATAAGGGCGCCATTGCTCAAACACCACAACACCCGTCTGGACAGCACACTATTGAGGCGAAGCCCGTATGAAGTGGTTCCGGGCGCAGCGCTGAGCGACGACGATTATCAGCGCATTGAACACCTTTACAACCTTCTTTATCTGAACAAGTACTGCCGCTTGAACCCGCACTACAGCGCAAAATGGATTCAACGTGGTCAACGTGAAGGTTGGCTCGAACTGCGTGTCTTGCGTGGGCCTGACGGGCGTATTGACGGTGCGCTGGGCTGGTTTGCCAATGAGGCAGTCATTAGCGCTCCGATTGTTGGCTACGATACTGCGCTCCCTCAAGGCGTTGGGTTGTATCGTCAACTGACGCATCTGTGTCTTCTAGAAGCCGTCGAGCGCCGCCAAGTGCTTAATTTCAGCTCCGGCGCCGCAGAGTTCAAGCGGTTGCGCGGCGGCCAGCCGCACATTGAATACAGTCTGGTCTACGTCGCTCATCTGTCCTGGGGGCGTCGACTGGTATGGGGCGTGCTCGCCAGTCTATTGCACGGCATCGGTGTGCCTATGATGAGAAAGCTAAAACTGTGAATCCTAAGACCCAGTGGTGGCCGGTGGCACTCAGTCACGAACTGCGAAATGCCCCATTGGCATGCCAGGTGTATGACATGCCGCTGGTACTGTTCCGCGCCGAGAAAGGACGTCCCGCCGCATTGCCGGATCGCTGCCCGCATCGCTTCGCGCAATTGAGCTTAGGTAAAGTCCGTGATGGGAGTATCGAATGCCCTTACCATGGTTGGCGCTTCGCAGCTGATGGACGTTGCACTCGAGTACCCGGCGTGGATCTGACGAGGTGCAGCAAACCGCTGCTCGACAGTCTGCCTATTTGCGAAGCCCATGGCTTGGTGTGGGTCAGTCTCGGTGTCGAGGAACCGTCGCAGCCGCCCGTTGCTCCCGCAGTAAACCAGCAACTCGACACGTTCTGGATCACCGATCAGATACGGTGTTCACAGCAGGATGCTGCAGAGAATTTCCTTGACGGGTTTCATACTCACTTTGTTCATGCAGGGTGGATCCGACGTGACAAAAAACGACAAAGGATCAGTGTTCGGGTCCGTCCACTTACCGACGGCATTGAGGCGATATACAGCGAGGAAGGAAAGCAGTCTGGGTTGATCTCGCAATTGTTCGAACGTAAGCGTGGTAGCAGTATGGGGCGCTTCCGTTTGCCAGGCCTATTGGAAGTCGAGTACCGCGATCACCGCGATGGCCTCAATCTGCTAGTCAGTGTTTGGCTGACGCCTTGTGGTGATCAGGTACGCTTGTTTGCTCGGATTGCGACGGCACACGGCTGGCTTCCTGCTGCGCTTAAGCGCAGTGTATTGCGTCGGTTCTTTCGAGTGATTCTACGTCAGGACCGTCACATTCTGGAGCAAGTTAGTGCCAACATTCGACGCTTCGAGGCGTCTCCAGTCAGGCCGTTGGATAGTCCGCAGGACCTGCTTGGACCGGACATTCGTGTGTTGCTCAAACAGGGTAGGGCGCAAAGTTTTGAAGAGCGCCATTTCGATTTCTGGCTCTAAGGAAGGTCTGAAGTACCCACCGATCCTTGTTTCCCTCGCAGCTGGAGGTACAAGCCTTTCGGGGGCGCGTTTGCCGTCCTTGTCCTTTGACACGCGTTCACTGACACGTCGTTTATCTGGGCGAGGGCGGCAGGTAACTGCCGTCTCTACCGCGACCCATAAAAAAGGGTTCTTCACGGAATCCCGGGAAACACAGAAACAAGAACGCCGATTTGATTGATGATTGTTGGCGGTGATGCACAATTGCCCTCCCTGCTGGGGCAAGACTGCCCCAACATGGATAGGTAGATGCCCAGCACAGATGGCGGTAGCCTTGAAGGTTGCTTGGGTCAGCGTTTTTTCGGCAGATGGGTCAATTCTTCATCAGCGCCGACACTTACGACTCAAACCCGGTGTCTTGCCCGTAATGCGCTTGAATGCACGACTGAAAGCGGCCTGGGATGTATAGCCCAAACGCTGCGCTACCTCTTCAATCGGTAGCCTTTCGAGGGTCAGCCACTGGCTCGCAAGCCGCATTCGCAGTTCGGTGACATAGCGCAGTGGGGCCATGCCAATCGTCACCTGGAAGCGGTCCGCGAAGACCGAGCGTGAGGTATTGCAGTGCTCTGCCAACTGCGCAACGGTCCAGTCGCGGCCCGGTTGTTGATGGAGCGCAAGCAGTGCACCGGCCAAGCGTGGATCGCGCAAGGCGGCGACCAGGCCAGAAGCATTCCCACAGGCACACTCCACCCAGCCGCGAACGACCATGGCAGCTACCACGTCGGCCAAACGCGCGAGGATACCGGCGAAGCCGACACGTGCGGCGCTGACCTCGCGTTCCATGGTGGTCAGGATCGGTACCAGCCCGGGGTAACGCTGGCCGCCGGCATCAATCAGCATCAGGCCCGGCATCAGCCTGCCAAGGCCATGGATACTGCCCAGTTCAAACTCCATACAACCACTGAACAAAATAGTGCTCGGCGTGGGGCTGGCATCGGTTCCGGTATCCACCGCGCTGACGGTATCCACCGCGCTGACGGTGTCACCGAGCGGGGTGCCGTCTAGACGGTTGATGTCTAGAACAGGCGCGTCCGGATGTGAAAACAGTTGATGGGCGGCGCCATGGGAGATGAACACGGCGTTGCCGGCAGACAGCTCGTAGGTGGTGCCATCCTCCATTCGCAGCACCGCATTGCCGACGGCTATGAAGTGGAACCAGGCGTGCCCAGGTTTTTCCGTGAAGCCCAAACCGAAGGTAGGGCCTGCCTGGATACGCCGGTATTCGACACCACGCAGGCGCATACCGCGCAACAGTTCGTTGATGAGGTCCGAGGAGAGAGCAAACTGATCAGCAGGCATTGTTCAGGTGTTTTAGTCAAAAAATAGAGATTTTTGATCATAGATCATCCGGATCCCGGCGCCTAGACTTCGGTTCGCAATGAAGATAGGGAGATCCGTACGATGACCGACTGTGTATGTAATGCCGTACCCGACCGCCATTCCGGCGTCGGCTTGGATGTAGAGCCTGCGAACCCCGCGTGGATGGCCGTCTTCTCGTTGGCAATGGGGGTGTTCGGATTACTGACCGCTGAGTACCTTCCGGCCAGTTTGTTGACGCTGATGGCTGCCGACCTGGGAGTGTCCGAAGCGCTGGCTGGCCAGGCGGTAACGGTGACAGCCGTGGTGGCGCTGTTCGCCGGCTTGCTGGTGCCTGGCCTGACCCGCGGCATCGACCGACGTTGGGTGTTGCTGGGTTTTTCCACGTTGATGGTCGCCTCCAATCTGTTGGTCGCCGTTTCCTCCAGCTTCGCGGTGCTGTTGTTGATGCGCATCTTGCTGGGCATTGCCCTTGGCGGTTTCTGGAGCATGGCGGCGGCGGTAGCGATGCGCTTGGTGCCGAGTGCTTTTTTGCCCCGGGCGCTGTCGATCATTTTCAGCGGCATTGCTATCGGGACGGTCGTTGCCGTGCCGCTGGGCAGCTATCTGGGCGGGCTGTATGGCTGGCGCAGCGCGTTCTTTGCAGCAGCGGCGGTAGGCATGGTGACCTTGGCGTTCCAGTCGTTCACTTTGCCGCGCCTTGCGCCGCGCCGGCCGGCACGTCTGCGCACCGTACTCGAGGTGTTGCAGCGCCCGGGTATCGCCATGGGGATGTTCGGTTGCGTGCTGGTGCACAGCGGCCACTTTGCTATGTTCACCTACGTTCGGCCATTCCTTGAAGGGACTACCGGCATCGGCCCACAAGGGCTGTCCCTGATGCTGCTGGGGTTCGGTGTGGCGAACTTCGCCGGCACGCTGTTGGCCGGGAAGCTGCTGGAGCACCACCCGCTGGCCACTCTCGTATTGATGCCCGCGCTGGTCGGTGTTGCAGCACTGGCGTTGGTGCTGTTGCCGGCATCGGTGCCGGGGCAGGCGGTACTCCTGGCGATCTGGGGGTTGGCCTTTGGTGGTGTGCCGGTGGCGTGGTCGAACTGGGTTGCCAGTGCGGTACCTGATCAGGCGGAAAGCGCCGGGGGCATGGTGGTGGCATCTGTGCAGTCCGCCATTGCCACAGGCGCGGCCGCTGGCGGTGCAGTGTTCAGCCTCGGTGGCAGCGCAGGCGTATTCGTCGCAGCGGCCGTGCTGATGCTGCTGGCCGCACTGCTGATTGCGCTGCGGGTCCGCGTCCCTTCTGCCCATGGCGTTCACCAGTCCAAGCCCGCCTTGCATCTTTGATCCGGTTTGCCAAACCGCCTCGATCCCATCCGTAATCAGGAGTTAACCCATGAACAATACGACGTCTCACCAAGGACGCTTCAAATCGTTGCGCGCGGCAGTGGACCTGCGTAACGAGAAGAACGGCTACAAGATCCGCGAAGCCACTCTGCAGAAAGTGCCCTACCTTTTGGTGATCGGCGAGCAGGAAAAAGCCGGCGCCGCGTCACCCTGTTGGGGGGTTATGCGGCTCACACCCCCGGTGCGAGCGATCGCGAATGGCGATTTTTGGCACGGGCCTGGGTGGCCGCGGCTGGTATTTGGTGCGCCTCCTTATACTGGATGAACAACCCTAATGTGGCAAATCCCTGGTTGTTCGGAAGAGGATATGGGGTATGAGTCGATATCCTTAAGTGGAGTTGTCGGGTCTGTCTCTCTGCACCTATCCTGAAATTGACTCGCGAGATGCTCGTGCTCTGCGTGATGTTGCCAGGGCTCTGGTCGCTAGGGGCATCGATCCTCGTGTCCATCGACAGCTGGAGCGAATGCTAGGCGCTTGGTCACGGAAAACGCCTAAATCGGCTGACAACGAGGGCGCTCAGGTTGAGATATAGAGGGGCGCCTTACCTTCGCTATTCCTGGCCAGTTAAGCCGTTTGGCCAGGTCGCTGATCAGTCGTTAGGCAAGTGCAACTGCACTTCCATGGCGTCATGAAGGAGTCTGACGACCTCGATCACGTCGTCGTTTGCCACACGATAGAACACGATATGGCGTGGGCTTTTGACCGTTCCATGGGTTTGTTTGGCCTGCTGGCGTGAGTAGATGAGGTGATAGCTGCGAAGGCCCGGTGCAAGCTCATCGCGGTCGTGGCTGCCAAGGGGATAAGGCGTGTCGGCAAGCGCTTGCAGCGCCGCGAGGATCAGCGCCTGGTAGCGCTGGCGTGCTTGATCGCCGAACTGCGTCTGGGAGAGCCTAAGGATGTCGACAATGTCGGCGCGCGCCGGGTTGGAAATCCGATACTGCGGCATGCTCAGTGTTTCTCTCTCGCGGGGAGGGTTGCCTCCAGGCTCAAGCCCTCGAGGTAGTGCTCCAGATCCCCTTCGTTCACCTGAGTAAAGCGCCCGTGCTCAAGATCCATGATGCCGATCGAGGTCGCCTGGCGCAGTGCCTCAATTTTGGCGGTGTCTTCGGCGACGCGCTGCTCCAATAAACGTAAACCTTCTCGCATCACTTCGCTGGCATTCTGATAACGGCCGGACTGCACCAAGTCATGGATAACCTGTTCCTGGTGAGGGGTGAGCACAACGTTTCGCGTCGCCATAACTAGCTCCAGTTCTATGCAAACAGGTACTTTTGATTGTTGGCATATTATGCCATTTTCGCTCAGGACAATAGCTTGGGGCCGACATCCGGCGATCAGGTGATAGCTGACTCGGCGCCAATCAGCAAGGTTCAAAGTCATCCGCCCATAATAAAGCTGCAGATTGATTTGCAGATTGATATGCCTGGCTGTGCGTGGGAGGAGGCGCGCGATGTGTGCTTTTCGATCCGCCCTGAAATCGATCGGCATGTTCGATGCCCATCAATATTTGCGTTTAGAGGCATCAAGAGAGGTTCCAATGCCCTACGAGTTAGAAAATCGCCTGGTGATCGGCGTCGCTTCCAGCGCTGTGTTTGATTTGTTGGCATCGGACGCAGTGTTTCAGAGTCAGGGGGAGGAGGAATACCGCAAGTTTCAGCAAAAAAATCTTCACGTCCCGCTTCCGAAAGGGATAGCGTTCCCCTTCATCATGCCCTCAGATGTGCCCCCAATGTAGCAATCTACCGGAAGTGAATGGAGTTCCATGGTTTGTGGAAAGCCAGAAATGCTCAGCTAAACAGCCTGCCAGACGACTCTCAGGATCCCCAAACAACATTTTGACTGGGCTCTAGGACGGTGTTTTCAGGAAGAAGAAATTCAAATGTGCCCCCAATTTTGCCCCCAGTACATCAGGTTCGCGAGTGGCGATTTCCGGCAGAGTCCAGATGAATTCAGTTGGCTTTCAGTAGTTCATAAGTAGGGGGTAGGGGTTCACACACTGCTTACCTCTCAGTCGGGAATGACCAGCGGTGTCGAATGGAGCTGTCTACAGTGCTGCGTATCTTTCAGTCCGACGCTGATTGACCTACGAACAATTGGATATTTATACAGCCATTACGCAACCTCCGACGATTTGCACCAAAAATTGTCTCCGATCTTGTTTACCACTCCCCCCAATCACGCTAACTTGTGGTAACGCTGGCACAGTGCCGCTATCGGTCGTCCCCGACTAGATTTGACTCGCGCGCACAGCTGCTCAACTGGTGCCTACCAGAGGCGACCATTGTAATGGCTGTGTTGGATAAGATGAGCGGTGGGGAAGGGGAACGCTACTCGCGGCAAGCGTGTCGAGCAATCCTGATTGGGCGATGCGGCGTGAGATGATGAGCCGTCGTTATACGACGCGGCTGGATCAACTGTGGACGGTAGGCCGGATATAGGAAATCCGGTAAGAAAAGGCTCTTTGCTGGCGTGAGGAGGTACGCCTCAAGCTTGCAAAGAGCCTGTGCCATGCCGCAACCTATTTTGCCGTTGCGCCTGCACCATGATGAGAGGTCGCTAATGGTACCGATACATTCTAACGGTTACTCCGATTAAGGATTCACTCGGCCGCAGCCTGGATAGATTTAATCAGCACCGACGTAGCCTCATCTTTTGGTTCGATCGATGTAGCAATTTCAGCCGCGGATTGTTTCTGTTTCTCATCGGCAAGGGGAACTGTCTGACTAAGGACCACTAGCAGGTTACGTTGGCCGTCTTCGCTTGATTCTGGAAACTGTTGAATGACCAAAGGAATGGCACGCGGATCCTTTAAGTTGACTAGGACATTGGTTGCGTAGGATCGTACGGTACCGTCGTCACTTGCGGACGCTTTGGTCAGAGCCTTCAAATCGTCTTCTTCAACAACTGCTTTCAGTGCTCCGCTTTGGCCGGCATTTGATTGAGCAATTTCATTGAGGGAGACAAGCGCACCAAGCTTTGTTCGATAGGAACTGTCAGTGCTCTGTACTTTGGTTAACAGGGGTCTTGCAGCGGGCATTCCTTTTTTTCCGAGCTCAGAGCGGGCATCGCGCCTCACATAGGTACTGTCGGAGTTCAAATTATTGATTAATTCATCAACCGTTGGAATTTCCTCATCCGCATAAGCCGTTTGCAACAGCGACCAAGACGAACCATCAATAGCGGGCATTGCTTCGACGACAACGCCTGTACTGGTCCCACTGGGACATGGGCCAACCTTGGCAATTAATTTATTGGTCTCGTCGTTTAGGCTTGCATCCTGGGAGTTGTAACGCCATTGAAGAGTATCTCCTGATCCTAGATGTGGTCTTAATAAAGCAGCATCAATGCAGCTAAATATTTGTTCTCTATCACCAATGTTTATGATGAGAGCCAATTTTTTGCGAACAATGTTCTTGTCGAAAACTACAAAGTCATAACTGGTTTTTAATCGGGACCCAAAAAAATCATTGTCGCCCTCGAAAACCATCGTAGCCTCTCTAGTGTCCCCCTCTATTTTTATACGTAGGTAACGTCCGTCCATGCGGTCCAAAATTATAAAGAATATGACGACTGCGAGTGCCGCACACCCGATGATCGTTATTGATTGGCCCGGTAGGGTGACGCTGGCCTTAGAACCAAAAGCACCAAGAATTATTCCTAGTCCCGTACAGAACATGAAAATTTTTAATGTAAAGTTCCCAAGGTGCATTACTTCGAAAAAGGTGCCTATTCCAATCATAATCAACCCCATAACTAGGGCTGAGTAAAAAATAGGGCCTGTCTCAACTGACCGTTTATCGGGCTCTAACTTGTCGTTCATGGCTGCTCCGGATTGCTGATTATAAGTGAGTCACCACTAGACTCAACAACCCAATGAGTGCATATGCTTAAAGTGGTGGTTGGATCAACGCTAGTCGGCACCTAGACACTTGTCCAGCAATGGCGGAAGTGAGGGTGCTGTACAGGAGCTTTTCATTTGTCTAGCTAATTGGAAATGCTAGAAAAGCTGCATTGTCAATGCTTCTTCTTGAAAATGGTGCAGGTTTTCAATTTTAATTTTTTCTGCCATCGAGATGCTGTCCTTTACACAGGTGGGAGCACACAGCGTCTAGATGGGTACTTTTGGCTCGCGAAATTGTCATGGCTCAAAGTCCATCTAATATTCGACATGTTCTGTTACAAATGCTGAGGGTGGCGCTGGTAACGCGATGTCCAAATAATTGCATTTTGCTACTTCTGTGCTGTTCTAGGAGGACTGCACGCGCGGCTCAGCTTTGTCGCGCAAGGATCACCTTTGATCACAGAGCTGTTAGAGCCTCTGGTTGAGGTTTAGGAGCAAGGATGGCCCAGTCCAAAAAAATCAAGGTCATGCTTTCGAGTCGTTGCAACGACCGTTTCCCCATTGATAGCGATCACACCCTTAGCTCAATTCGAGAGCAGCTCAAGCGCGAGATTGAAGGTACAAAGCTGTTCGGCAGGCAGGTGTTTGAAGTCTGGATCAATGAAGACGCTCCCCCCGCCGATGCTATGGACGATAGCTGGGATACCTGTCTACAGGCTGTTCGTGATTGCGATGTGATGCTTGTGTTGTCCAATGGCAATGCAGGTTGGGCCAAGCGTGCTGGCGACATTGGCATTTGCCATGCTGAATACATGGAAGGCCTGACCACCACCCGCGGCAAGGTTCGCCTGATTGCTATGCCGAATATTCCGGTGGGTGAAGGGCATGACGCAGAGACTGCACGCAATAAACTGTTCCAAGATTTTGTCTCGCTGCAGACACCTTTTCGAGGCGGTACTGTTTCCACTGTCGAGCAATTGCGCACCCGCCCCCGGTGTCAGGATAGTTGTCGCCTCTCCGAATTTTTCTGAAAAAGCAGATCGGGGGCGGAAAGAGACTGTTCGTGCCGTACTATTCACCTGAACGCAAAGCCGCATTGCTCAAGATGCTGCTTCCCCCGCTCAACCTTTCGATGGCCGAGGTTTCCCGGCGCGAAGGGGTCAGCGAAATGTCATTGTCGAACTGGCGCAAGCAGGTCGGTTCTGAAGGAAACGCAGTGCCCGAGAACCCCCCATCCACCCAGAGTTGGACAGCCGAAACCCAGTTTGCTGTCGTCCTTGAAACGGCTGGTTTGTCCGAGATTGAACTGGCTGAATACTGCCGTCGCAAAGGCCTGTACCCCGAGCAAATCAAGGCATGGCGACAGGCCTGCATCAACGGCCAGAAGACAGACAAGACCCAGCAAAAAGACGACCCCCTCAGATGTGCCCCCAATGTAGCAATCTACCGGAAGTGAATGGAACTCCATGGTTTGTGGAAAGGCAGAAATGATCAGCTAAACAGCCTGCCCGACAACGCCTAAAGACTCTCAGGATCCCCAAAAAACATTTTGACTGGGCTCTAGGACAACATTTTCAGGCAGAAAAATTTCAAATATGCCCCCAATGTTGCCCCCAGGTCGCTCGTGATACACGAGCGAACGAAAAATGGCGCCTACCTCAGGAATGCTCTATCACCATCACCGCTGTGGTGTCCGCCTCAAGTGCTTCGAACACGTGAGGCACATTCGCCAGGTAGCTGATGTAGTCGCCGGCATTCAGCAATACAGGCCCAGTCGCCGGGCCAATATGGGCGCTGCCGCTGCACAGTACTACGTGCTCTACGGTTCCCGTTGGGTGAGGCTGAGACAGCCGAACTTCGCCGGGCTGCACCTTGAGCCGGTAGATGTCGCGCTGTACTCCCGCCTGGCAATCGGCAAGCAGTGTGGCTGCGTAATTGGCAGTCTCGGCATAGGCGGTCATGCCCTCGTTGGCGCGAATCACCCGCAACGGCTGTTGGGGTTGCTCGAAGAACCGGGTGACTTGCAAACCCATTGCCATCGCCAGCGACCATAAGGTTTCAATGCTGGGGTTACCGATTCCTGACTCCAATTGAGACAAGGTCGACTTAGCCACCCCGGCGCGCTTCGCCAACTCGGTCAAGGAAAGTCCTGCGGCCAAGCGTTCGCGTTTGATTGAAAGCGCCAGCAGATCGATTCGGCTCGGGTTATTTTTCGGCGAAATGTTCGTTATGTCGGTCATTTGTTTTATAAATCATCCTTAACTGGGTTGACGCTCTTTGGCGCAGTGTTCATTATAGTGGTCATTAATTCATTATAAAGTTCGTTTTGCCGAGACAGCGTCCACGAATAGCGGCTTAGGTTACGGCAATGTCGGCGGCAAGGAAGCAGTGAGTGATGAAGTCGCAAACCCGTGGGACACTCGAAATGATCTCGGCCATGGTCATCTCCGGCACGGTAGGCTGGTTCGTCATTATGTCGGGGCAGGCCCCGGAGGCTGTGGTGTTCTGGCGTTGTTTGTTCGGGGCCCTGGCGATGCTGGTCACGTGCCTGGTGCTTGGGGTGCTGCGCCGGTCCCTGATCACCGCCCGGCAGTTCATTCTGGTGTGCCTGGGCGGGGTGGCGCTGATCCTCAACTGGGTGCTGCTGTTCAGTGCTTACAAACATTCCTCTATCGCCATTGCCACGGTGGTCTACCACGTTCAACCGTTCATGCTGGTCGGTCTGGGTGTGCTGTTTTTCGCTGAACGCCTCAGCGCCGTAAAGGTTGGCTGGCTGCTGTTGGCCTTCGCCGGGCTCATGTTGATCGTGTCCGCCAAGGGCAGTGGACAGTCCACTGCCACCGACTACTTGCTCGGCGTCTGCCTCGCCCTGGCTTCGGCCTTCTTCTATGCCGTGGCGGCGGCGATCACCAAGCGCCTCAAGGACTTGCCCGCGCACCTGATCGTGCTGATCCAGATGGTGGTAGGTGTACTGGTCCTTGCCCCGTTCGTGGATTTCAGCAGGGTCGATACGGTCGAGGGCGCCTGGACATACTTGATCATTATCGGCGTGGTCCATACCGGGCTCATGTCGACCCTGCTATACAGCGCCATCCAGAAAATCCCCACGGCGCTGGTCGGCGCACTGTCGTTCATCTATCCGATCGTCGCCATCCTGGTCGACTGGGTTGCCTTCGCCCATCCGCTCAGCGCCCTGCAAGTGCTTGGCGCGAGCGCGATCCTGCTGGCGGCGGCGGGCATGAATTTTGGTTGGTCGCTGGGCCGTGCCCCGCGTCAGGAAGTGACTTAGGGCCTGGCGCGACACCGCCCGCCATCTGAACCATCGTTAAATCAAGGGAGTTGATCGTGACTGTGATCTTGTGTGGCCTGGGAGGCTGCCTTCCGCCTCAGATAATTGACAATCAGCAAATTTCCAGCGGCCTGGATACCACGCCCGAATGGATAGAGTCGCGTACGGGCATTCGTGAGCGTCGAATGGTCAGTGACGGACTGAGCATGCTCGACCTGGCAATCAAGGCCGGCGCCCGTGCACTCGCCTCGGCAGAGGGGCGGGCGGTGCAGGCGGTGGTGGTCGCGACCACCTCGCCGGAGCGCATCTGCCCGGCGGCGGCGCCGGAAGTGGCGTCGGTGCTGGGCCTGGGTGACGTCAGGGCGCACGACCCTGGCCGGGGAGGGGCTGCAGCATCAAGACGGTTCAAGCCATGTTGTCGCGGCGACCGTGCCCAACTGCCGAGCCTACGACCCGGCGTTTGCCGGTGAATTGGCAGTGATTGTGGACCATGGGCTCAAGTGCATGCTGACCGCTCAGGAGGACGTCTTTTACTACCTCACCGTGACCAATGAAAATTACCTGCAACGGTCGCTGCCGGACGGTGCCGAGGCGGATGTGATCAAGGGCATGTACCTACGCCGGGTCGGACGCGCCGTTGGTGCGCCTGCTTGGAAGCGGCGCGATCCTCAATGAAGTGCTGGCGGCGGCGAACCGGCTGCGCGAGCAATGGGGCGTGACGGTGCAGGTCTGGAGTGTCACCAGTTTCAGCGAGCTTGAACGCGATGCCAGGTCTGCCCAACACGAGCGTCTGGCGGGTGCGCAGACGACACTGGGACATGTCGAGCAATGCCTGGGCGGGTCCGCGCCGGTCGTGGCGGCGACGGACTATGTCAGGGCCTATGCGCAACTCATCGCTCCCTATGTCACTGCGCCGTTCAAGGTGCTGGGCACGGATGGCTTCGGCTGTTCAGACACCCGGCGCGCGCTGCGGCGTTACTTCGAGGTGGACAGCCAGGCGATCTGCCTGACGGCTCTGCAGGCACTGGTGGAGCAAGGACGCCTGGCCGCAGACACGGTCGCCAAAGCCCGTCGTGTCATGGACGGTACGGATAATCGCCATGCTTGACCGTCGTGGATAGCCAGGATTGACCTGGGTGGTGTTCCAACTCAGCTACGTATGGCTGTGGCTGGTGTGGCAGGTGCTGTCATATGACCTTGAGGGTTGGCGTACCTTGCTGGTCGCCACCCATCTGGCTCAGCAGCAGTGCCTGCAGCTCTTTTGCGGGCCGTTGTGAGTGCCCGGTCATCCAGCGTTTAAGTGTGCGACGGCTTGAATCAAAGACTCTCAGGATCCCCAAAAAACATCTGAATCCGCGAACGCAACCAGCGCTCCCCAGGGTCGTTGTCCTGGGAGCCGCGCCAGGCCATGTGCAGTTCGAAGCTGCGCACCGGTATGGGCGGGTCTTCGGCGCGTACGCCGCCGGCGGCGGTCAGCGCGTCGGCGGTGTAGTCGGGTACGGTGGCGATGATGTCGGTGCCCGCCAGCAGGGTGCTCAGGCCGTTGAATTGCGGTACGGCCAGCACCACGTGGCGCTTGCGGTCGAGTTTCGCCAGCTCCTCATCGATGAAGCCGCTCAAGTCACCCGCGAAGGACACCAAGGCATGGGGGCGTGCGCAGAACTCGTCCAGGGTCAGTCGGCCCGGCGCGGTGTCGGCCCGCAACACTTTGGGCAAGCTGCGGCGCAAGATCTTGCGTTTGGCGTTGGCCGGCAGGTCGTCGGTGTAGCTGACGCCGATGGAGATTTCACCGGACGCCAGCAAACCGGGCATCAGAATGTAGTTGACCCGGCGCACCACCAGCACAATGCCGGGCGCTTCGGCCCGCAGGCGCTTGAGCAGCATCGGCAGCAGGGCGAATTCGGCGTCGTCCGACAGGCCAATGCGAAACACCGAGGTGCTGGTGGCCGGGTCAAATTCCGCCGCGCGGCTGACCGCCGTGGAAATCGAATCCAGGGCCGGGGAGAGCAGGGCGAAGATCTCGACCGCCCGGGCTGAAGGCTCCATGCTGCGGCCGGTACGTACGAACAATGGGTCATCGAACAGGCTGCGCAGGCGCGACAGCGCGGCGCTGATGGCCGGTTGGCCCAGGAACAGCTTCTCGGCCGCGCGAGTCACACTGCGTTCATGCATCAATGTTTCGAACACGATCAACAGGTTCAGATCGACACGCCGCAGGTCATTACGATTCATCTGGAGTCCTGGCAGATTCGGCAAGCTTGACGTGAGCGGCCATATGGGAACAATGGCCGGCGTGAATCTTACGGGGAAAGGCTGGTACTCTGCACCGGCTAATTGAGTTTTCTTAGGTTAAGTCCTACAGGATTGGTTGGTTTTCTGACTGCGGAATCAATGACAGGCATGTCGACTATTAATAGCCACTGATGGTCTTGGGTACAAACCCCGGATAGAGTTCATGGCATTAGGGTTACTTTGACGAGGTTTGCGATGTCCCGCACGATCCGTTTTCACAAGTTTGGTGGTGCCGAGGTGCTCAAATGCGAAGAGCATGCGGCGGCTCTTCCTGCGCCAGGAGAAGTGCAGGTCCGCGTCGAAGCGATCGGCATCAGTTGGTACGACATCTTGTGGCGCCAGAACCTGGCGTCGTCCCAGGCGCGCCTGCCTTCGGGCCTGGGCCATGAAATGGCCGGCGTGGTGACGGCCGTCGGTGACGGCGTCGATGACTTGGCCGTGGGCGACAAGGTCGCCAGCTTCCCGGCCGAGAGCCCGAACGATTATCCGGTGTACGGTGAAGTCATCGTGCTGCCACGCACCGCACTGACCCGTTATCCCGACGCGCTCAGCCCGATTGAAGCCGCTGTGCATTACACGCCGCTGCTGATCGCGTATTTCGCCTACATGGACCTGGCGCGGGTCAAGCCGGGGCAATTCGCCCTGGTCACTGATGCCAGTCATTGCGCCGGTCCTTCCTTCGTACAGCTGGGCAAGGCCCTGGGTGTGCGGGTGATCGCGGCCACCAAGACGGCTGACGAGCGTGAGTATCTGTTGTCGTTGGGCGCCGAGAAGGTCATCGTCACCGAAGAGCAGGACTTGCTGATGCAAATCAATAAGTTCACCGACAACCGTGGCGTCGATGTAGTATTCGACGGCCTCGGCGGGCCGCAGATGTCGCTGCTGGGTGATGTGCTGGCGCCGCGGGGCAGCCTGGTGCTGTATGGCTTACAGGGCGGCAACCAGACGCCGTTTCCAGCCTGCGCGGCGTTCCAGAAGAACATTCAGTTCTTTGTGCACTGCATCGGCAATTTCACTGGCAAGCCGGAACTGGGCATTCTCCAGGATCAGGTGGCGTTGCTACGAGCACTGCGCGATATCAATCAACTGACCGCCGACCATGTGCTGTTGCCGCTCAAGACTCGGGTCTTCCCGTTCTCCGAGTTTGTTGAGGCTCACCGTTACATGGGCGAATGCCCTTGCCGTGAACGTGTTGCTCTTCAGGTCGTCGACCCGGCCTGAACCCTGTCTTGCGCAAGAGTCATCGTCCGGGCTCTTGCGCTGCCTTCGCCCTGACACCCCATCCTTTCTTACGGCTCCTCCTGCCTGGCGGTGCTGCGTTCGTACCTCACCTTTCGTGCCTTGAATGGCCTGTCCCGGTTCGCTCAAGACTGAAACGGTCTGTCAGCCAACATCTGAACTGGTTTTTGCCCTCAATCTGTATCTTCTAATCATTGTTTAAGTCTTGATAATTGAACGCTGATTTCCATATCAAGGAAGAAATCGTGGTGCGGTATAACTTTTTCGAAGGTCTTCATCCTTCAAGATGCATTCAAGGGGTAATCAACGTTAATGGGTGCGGGGCTATCTATCGACCTTGGGAGAAACAGGGCGGGGTAGAGAACCAATTAAAGTTCGGCAAGTTCTTTGTTTGTCGTACTCATTGTCTGTGGGACGTTGTCGGAATTCTCCTAGGACGTGCCGCTCGGTCGGTTAACCCCTCTGTTTTCGCGGCCTCTGGCCGGAGCGCGATGGGGCGCGAGCTGACTCTCAGTATATGTATCAAATAATTACGACAAGCACTGCTTGAGCGTATTGCTAATACTCTTTGAGTACTAGAAAAACCCTCTAGACCAATACGTCGCTCGGTCACGTTGGTGCGGGTGCGACGCCGATAGTTGAATTTCCAGGTAAATGGCTATGAGTGCAATTCATGAGCAGGCAATGACTCACGTGTATCAACAGATACTGCAACGACTGTTAGGTTTTTATTCCCGGGCAGAACGTACCGCGTTGCAGCTTTTGATCCAGCGTTTAATTGTCGCCGCCGGAGGCATCGAGCGGATTGGCGATTATCGCGTGTTGACGGTCCAGAACGGGAGCAGGGAAAGTTTTTATGTGTTGACCGCCTTGCGGGCCGCACAGCTGAGTATCGCGGGGCGACATCCGGTGACCTTCACCTTGCGCGTCGCCACGCCACGCTTGAGCGAAACCACCCAGGCGACGTTGGAAAACATCCACCGCTGCTACAGCGCGCTGTTTGTCTACGATGATCCCCGGGTCGAATTGCTGATGGCGGATAACCGCGAGGTGTTGCCGTTCAATCACCGGCAGCCCTTATCGGCGGCGGGGCACGAAGCCAATCGCATGGACCTGCTGGTCCTGGGACACCTTCGTGCGGTCGACAGCCCCTTGGAGATTGGGGACGACGGCTACCTGGCGATGGCCGAATTCTATCGGCACATGGCCCGCTGGGAATCGGGCGTGGATTCGTTGGTCAGCAGCGATACACCGCGCCAGCAAAAACAATTCATATCGGGCCTTCGCCGCGCGACTCGCAAGATCGGCCTGCTGACCGAGTACGCCTGCAGCTTCGACAACCTCTTTGCCCATCTCGATACCCTGGGCGGTGATGTCTACCGGCATTTCTATGGGCCGGAGCGCCTCGATGCCTGGAGACCCGAGGGTCACTTCGAGGCCTGTCGACGAGTGGGCCACGTCGG
The DNA here is from genome assembly GCF_963970585.1 of Pseudomonas sp. RL_105y_Pfl2_101. Lineage (NCBI taxonomy): Bacteria > Pseudomonadati > Pseudomonadota > Gammaproteobacteria > Pseudomonadales > Pseudomonadaceae > Pseudomonas > Pseudomonas sp. RL_105y_Pfl2_101. The sequence continues at coordinate 262,183 of NZ_CAXAPG010000004.1, read as the reverse complement.
CATTGACGACCTGATCGTCGATCGCTCGGAGGGAACCAACTGGCCGCTCTTCAACGAGTTCCTGCGGGTGCAGACCGAGGGGCTTGTCCCATCGGCGCCTGAAAACGAATACCTCAGCCCGTTATTGTCGGCCCATTTGCATGGTCTGCAGGCCTGCTACGTGCACGGACGCAGTTATGAAACGGGATACGGGGACTACGCGCAGCGGGCGATCATGATCATGCATCGCAAGCAACTGCCGGAACACGCCTGCGAACAGGCTCGGGCGCTGTTCGGGTCACCGTTGTCGATTCTCGAACGTCGTGCCTATGCGGCCCTTGAAGCGCAAAAGATCCTGGGGCTCAGCGAAACGCAACTGGTGTGCATGCTGTTCGCTCCCTTCGTGGGCCAGGGCTCGGGCCTGGAGCATTTTCTGCGTTGCTGCCATCCCGGCATGCTGGTGGCGATGCCGGACCTGCACAACGCCATGCAGGGCGCGACCGTCGCCGATCAGGTTGCGCAGTGGATGGTCGATGTCAGCGGCCTGCCCATCGACATCCTCGGCAAGCTGTACCGGGCGTGCATCTCACTGCCGGAACAGCCGGAAATTGCCCCGGGCGCCGATCTGCGGCAGGCCATTGACGGCGTCGACACTGCAGAAGCCGGGTCGCCTGCCGATGGGCTGCATGAACGCTCGGCAAGGCATTGAGGAGCGAGGTTTGACGGACTCATCTACCTCGTCCCCAGTCCTTGTACCCGGCGTTGTGACTGGGCCGGTTGCGACCCGCTGCCCTGGCCTGAGCCGATGAAAGGTTGCCGGGAAACAGACTTCGCCTACCAGGCGGTTTATCGCTACCTGACCACGCTGATCAACGAGCTGGAAGTTGATGCACGGGTTCGTCTGCCGTCATTGCGGCAACTGGCTGAACGTCTGAACGTGTCGATATCGACTATTCAGTACGCGTATTCGTTGCTGGAAAAGGAAGGGCGGGTGTATTCGATCGCCAAGTCCGGTTACTACGCGCTGCCAGTGCCCAGCATGGCCACTCTGGACGGCAGTGACGATTTGCTCGAGACCCTGTACGTCAATGCTCGACGTCCAGGGATGCGGGTGCTCAGTGCGGACGAACCAGCGTCGATGCAGCCATTGGACAGCCCGCTGTTGCTGCTCGAACGCGAACTGCTGCGCCAGTATCCACGCTCCTCGCAGACGCCCTCGCAACCTTGGGGCGAGCTGGAGCTTCGCGCCGCGCTGGCGGCTCGCTACACGTCTTCGCCGGCCCGCTGCTGGAATGCCGATGACGTCTACATTGGCGCCGACCTGCGGGGCGTCCTGGAGATCCTGATCGCGGTACTGGCGCTCAGGGGGGCTGCAGTGCTGATCGAGTCGCCCTGCGACTGGGCGGTGTTGCGCCTGCTGCAGGCGGCGGAGGTGAACGTCATCGAGCTGCCACTGCTGGCAGGCGGCGAGCTCAATGTCGAGCAACTGGAACAACTGCTGGTGAACGAAACGGTACGCCTGGTGGTGGTGTCGTCGGTCTTGAACATGCCGAGGGGGACGCTCGTTCCTGAAGAGAACCGCCGTGCCATCGCGCAATTGCTGGAGCGGCAGGGGATTTGGGTGCTGGAGAACGACAGCCATACAGACTTGGCGTTCGAGGCAAGGGTGACGCCTTTTCGAGACTTGCTCGACCCGGACCGGCTGATCGTCTATTCGACGTTCGAAAAAACCATTGGTCCAGAGGCACCGTATGGCTACGTGTTGTCACGCCAGTTGACTCTGCACCTGCAACGACATTTCCTGTTGCGTGCGTTTCGCTTGTCGCCGATTCGCCAGAAAGCCATCGCCCGGTTGTACAGCAACGGTCGGATCGACCAGCACTTGCTGGTGTTGCGCCGCCTGCTGCGCGAAAGTGCGGTTTCGACCACACAATTGCTGCGCGAGCGGCTGGGGGACAGCCTGCAATGGGCAGAACCCCAGGGTGGCGCAACGATCTGGGTGCAGTCGACGCGACGGGTCGACTTGCGACGGGTCTTCCATCGACTGCTGGCCCAGCGAATCGTCATCGCGCCGGGGGAGTTGTTCAGCCTCCAGGGCCTGTATGCACAACATATGCGCCTGACCCATGCCCTGAACGGGCCACAGGACATGGACGCTGCGCTCTGCGCGCTGGCCGATGCCTTGAGGCTCGAACAATCGTAAGTGGCGGCAGTGGATCGAACCCATCGCGCCATGGTCGAACTGTCAGTAAACTGCACTCCATCTATCGAGCCACTCCACTCAGAGGTTTTGCATGACAGTCAGTCCATTTGCGGGCCAGCCAGCACCGGCAGAGTTGTTGATCGATATCCCGCGACTGGTGACGGCCTATTACACCGGCCGACCCGATGCCTCGGTTGCAACCCAGCGCGTGGCTTTTGGTACCTCCGGGCACCGTGGCAGCTCCTTCGACCTGGGCTTCAACGAGTGGCACGTGTTGGCCATCAGTCAGGCGATCTGCCTGTACCGCGAAGCCCAGGGCATCAACGGGCCACTGTTCGTTGGTATCGACACCCACGCGCTGTCGACCCCGGCCGGTGCCAGCGCTCTGGAAGTATTCGCGGCCAACGGTGTCACCGTAATGATCGCCGAGGGCGATGAATACACCCCGACACCGGCGGTTTCCCACGCCATTCTCTGCTACAACCGTGGCCGCACCTCGAGCCTGGCGGACGGTATCGTCATCACGCCGTCCCACAACCCACCGCAAAGTGGCGGCTACAAGTACAACCCTACCAACGGTGGCCCGGCCGATACCCACATCACCAAATGGATCGAAGCCAAGGCCAACGAACTGCTGGCCAACCAGCTCGCCGGCGTTAAGCGCATCAGCTACGAGCAAGCCCTGAAGGCCGACACCACCCACCGTCACGACTACATCAACACCTACGTGGCGGACCTGATCAATGTCATCGATTTCGATGCCATCCGCGCCGCCGGGCTGCATTTGGGCGTCGACCCATTGGGTGGCGCAGGCGTGCGCTACTGGCCGGCCATTGCCGAGCAGTACCGCCTGGACCTGGAAGTGGTGAACACTCATGTGGATTCCACTTTCCGCTTCATGACCGTCGACTGGGACGGGCAGATCCGCATGGACCCGTCCTCCAGCCATGCGATGCAAGGGTTGATTGGCCTCAAGGATCGTTTCGACGTGGCCTTTGCCTGCGACCCGGACCATGACCGCCATGGCATCGTGACGCCGTCTGGCGGCCTGTTGGCGCCGAACAACTACCTGGCGGTGTCCATTGACTACCTGTTCCAGAATCGCCCGCAATGGCGTGCCGATGCCGCCGTGGGCAAGACGGTGGTCAGCAGCGGGCTGATCGATCGCGTGGCCAAGCGCTTGGGTCGCCGCCTCTATGAAGTGCCGGTGGGCTTCAAATGGTTTGCCGACGGCCTGTTCGATGGCTCGCTCGGTTTTGGCGGCGAAGAAAGTGCCGGTGCTTCGTTCCTGCGCAAGGACGGCGGCGTTTGGAGTACCGACAAGGATGGCCTGATCCCGGCGCTGTTGGCCGCTGAAATGACGGCACGCACCGGTCGCGACCCGAGCCAGGCGTACCGCGCGTTGACTGATGAGCTGGGCGAACCGTTCTCGGTACGCGTCGATGCCAAGGCCAGTCCACAACAGAAGGCGCTGTTGAGCAAGCTGTCGCCCGATCAGGTGGCCTCCACCGAACTGGCCGGGGAGAAGATCCAGAATATCCTCAGTCATGCCCCGGGCAATGACCAGGCCATTGGCGGCCTGAAGGTCATGACCGAAAACGGCTGGTTTGCGGCACGCCCGTCCGGGACCGAGGATATCTACAAGATCTACGCCGAAAGCTTCATTGGTGATGCACACCTCAAGCAACTGGTGGCTGAGGCGCAAACGTTGGTGGATGGGGCTATCACCAGCCAGTGACACCGTTGGCAAGCCTTGTCCTAATGTAGCCAGAGGACTATGTGGGAATTAAGGCTTGCCCGCGATCCAGGCGATGCAGTCTCTAAATCGAAGCCCGTTTCGCGAGCAAGCTTTGCTCCCCCGCAAGTTCCCCTCACCACAAGACCCATCAAGCGAGGTCGACGAGCACGATTTCGCTGTCTTCAATGGCGGTTACCCGCAATATCCGTTCATCTTCAATCGCAACACCGTCTCGAGCTTGTACGCGCAACCCATTGATTTCTATAAGCCCTGTGGCAGGCACAAGGTAAGCTCGACGTGCGGCGTCCAGCCTATACTCCGCACTTTCACCCGCCTTGAGATTGGCCGCTACCAGCCGTGCGTCGGCGCGAATGCGCAGGCTTTGGTCATCGCCGGCCTTGCCACTGGCCAAGGTCACGAAGCCTTCGCGCGAGTGCTTGGGAAACGGCTTGGCGCCCCATGACGGTGCCAGGCCTTCTTCGTTGGGGATGATCCATATCTGGAAGATGCGGGTGGCCGTCGATTCCAAGTTGTATTCGCTATGGGCAATTCCGGTGCCCGCACTCATGACCTGTACATCACCGGCCTGCGTACGGCCCTTGTTACCCAGATTGTCCTGGTGGCTGATCGCGCCTTCGCGCACATAGGTGATGATTTCCATGTCCCGGTGCGGGTGCTGGGGAAAACCACTACCGGGGGCGATGACATCATCGTTCCAGACCCGCAAGTTGCCCCAGTTCATGCGCCGTGAGTCGTAATACTCGGCGAACGAAAAATGGTGGCGGGCATCCAACCAGCCGTGGTTGGCGGCGCCCAAGGTGGCGAAGGGCCTGAGTTCGAGCATGTTCGTGTCCTTTTCCGCTGAGCAGCGAAAGCGATGGTTGATGGGGTTATTTTCGCCAAGGAAAACATCGATAAAAAGCGTAAAAAACGCGTCAAAGCTATTGTCTATTTAGATATAAAACCGTGAGCCAACTTTCACTTCATCGCCTAAACCCATGACTTAAAAGCTTTTGGGTGGAACCCGGCGGCAAATACAGACACCATAGCCGTCATGGTTCATGAACACCGGAGTCCCCAGCGTGACGCAACACACTCCCGATCTTCCCCCCGAACTTCTATCCCTGGCCCAGATGCCACTGTTCAAACGCCTGGCCGCCCGGTTCTTCGGCCATGGCCTGACACGCCTGCGAGCTCAGCATCGCGCCTCCTGGTTGCATGGCCAGGCCGACGGTTTTCGCAGCGGTCATACCGCTGGTTTTGACTACGGCTACAAGGAAGGCCGGGCCGAAGGGCTTGAGGAGGGCCGTCAGGTCCTGTTGATCCGTGATTCGCGCAGCACAGAGCATCCGGCACCGCAGGTCGATGATCTGCTGTTCGATGACTGGCGCCTGCCGCTGACCGCCGAGTTGAAGAAACGCATCAAGGCAGATGTCGCCCGATTGCTGCCGGCGCATGCACAACCGAGTGCTGCGCAATGGAAGATGATTTTCAGCGATACGCCCTCGACCTCGGTGGTCGCCGGGGCCGGGGCGGGCAAATCCACCACCCTGGTGCTGCGCATTGTGCTGTTGTCCCATTACCTGGGTTTTGAACTGGGCTCGATGACCGTGGTGACGTTCACCCGGGAGTCGCGCAAGGACTTCATCCAGAAACTGATCGAAGTGTTTGCCCTGTGGGGGCGAACCGTCAGCCTCAAGGAAGCCCGTGATTTGGTGCGGACATTCCATTCACGCATCTTGCCCATGGTCCGCAGCCTGCCCGGGTTCGAACGGCTCCAAGCCTTCGAGACCCTGAGTCACCGCGCCGAGGCGGGTGACGATGATGCCCAGGGCAACCCTTTTGACTTGCGCATCAACGACGCCCAGCGCCAGCAACTCAATGCCTGTTATTACAACCTTTACCAGTGTGACACGCGTTTCCGTGAGTTGATCCTGCCGTTGTCCCGCCACGCGCTGCAGCTCAAGGCGCTGGAGCGCGATCACCCGGATGTGCAAAAGCGCGTCGCCGTGACCGAGCTGGCAGCCCAGCGCGACGAAGCATTGTGCGACGCGGTTGAAGACCTGTGGTTGCGCGCCGGTGCCTGGCCGATCAAGGGTATCGAACCGAAACGACAAACGTTCGAAATCAATGGTTCGACCTTCCACTGCCATGGTTACGCGCCTTCCCTGGATGCCTGGGTGATGCTGGGGTTCGATCCACGGGAAGACGCCCGGCTCAGTCGTCCCAGCGCCAAGCTGAGCATCCGCGCGGAATGGGCCGTAAAACGCACATTGTTTCAAGCTTTCTGCCGTAAACCACTGATATGGCTGGAAAGTTATGACGCATCAAAACGTGTATTAGCATCATTGGCGGGCGACGCCAGCGCCGGGCCTGGGTTCGACTACAAGGTCAAGGGCGAGCTGGGCTCAGCGCCTCTACTGGACTGTTTTGTCGCGGCGGCGGGCTTTATCGAGAACCTGGGCCTGGACGTCCCGGATGCCGTGGGTCGGATGTCCTTTGCCCAGGATGACCCCGATCGGTATTTCTTCGAGGCACTGAGTCGCTACTGGCGGGCATTCGAAGACCATTTGCTCGACCAATCGCCGCCGGTCATGACCTACAACCGCATGTTCGCGCTGTTCAGCGAGCACTCGCCAGAAAATTTCAAGTTGTTGGGGGATGCGTTGCTCAGGCCGCTTTCGCACCTGATGATCGACGAATTCCAGGACGTGTCGCCGCAGATCGTCTCCTGGCTGCGCGCCAGTCTTCGGGAAATACGCAGCCGTGGTCCCGCGATGCACGTTGGCCGCGGCGCCCAGCGCTCTTCATTGTTGTGTGTAGGGGACGATTGGCAATCGATCTATGGCTGGCGCGGCAGTTCACCGAGCTATTTCATGGCATTCAACAAGCAATTCCCGTCGCCGACAACGACCCGGGTCATGCTCACAGACAACTACCGCAGCCACCAGCACATCATCGATGCGGCCGAGCATATTGTTCGCGCCGCTGCGGCTATCCCTGGTAAGAAGGCCAAGGCCAGTGGCGTGTCTCGCGCACCGATCCCGGTCAATGTGTTGGATCGAGACGACGAAGGGCTGGCGCGGCGACTGGATGAGCATTACCGCAAGGGCGATTCGATCTTGATGCTGTATCGAAAAAGCAGCGATAAGATATTGATAGAAAAGTATATTCAGCCAACAGTTAATGTGGATTCTAGTTTGCCGTACGAGGCCCGGCGGCTCAGGCAAATGACTTACCACAGCGCCAAGGGGCTCCAGGCCGATGCAGTGTTCCTGCTCGGCGACTGCCAGCACCTGAGCAGTTCACCCTACAAGAACCAGGTCTATCGAATGGCGGGGTTGGGCCAGGACGGTGATGCCGCCCCTTACGACTCGGCGCAAAAGGACGAAATCCTGCGCCTGGCGTATGTGGGTATCACGCGTGCGGTGCAGCACTGTTACTGGTACGTCGATGGCCAGGACGGCCAGGCGACCAACGGGCCCAAGGCCTCGGATCGTATTGTCGGGGACAAGCCCTTTTTTGCTGATCATCGCCGGAGTGTGGCCAATGGCCGGCAAACAGCCTGAAACATGATGGCACCTTTGAATAAATGATCCACGCCTATGGCAAGGGATTGCATTACCAAGGTCGGCATGCGGTTGATCGGTCGATCACCGCGCGAAATTTTCGCCATACTCCCTTGATAACGTTCCCACCCGGCTGCCAGAGCCAGATCTGATCGCGCCCACTTGGCGGGCGCCAAGGAGTGCGTCACATTATGGCCCCAGTGGTATCCGCGGGCTCACCAAGGAGGCAAAGGCCTACGCCATCGGTGGCAAGCGCCGCTTGACGGGCGTCTTCTTGACGATGGCCGTATTGGTCTCGGCGTGGACATTGAGCTTATCCAGCAGGGTATCCAGCTGTTCCATCGAGCGCACGTGCAGGCGGGCGATGAAGCAGTCGTCGCCGGTCACCTTGTCGCATTCGGTGAATTGCGCGATGGCCTGGATCTGCCGTTCCACTTCCTGCAACTGCCCCGGCAGCGGGCGGATGCGCACGATGGCCTGGAGTTGATAGCCGAAGCACTTGGGGTCCACCTCGACGGTATAGCTCCTAAGCACGCCACGTTCTTCGAGTCGACGAAGGCGCTCGGCGACACTGGGGGAGGACAGGCCACTGAGGTTTGCCAGGGCCTTGAGGGAGCGTCGGGAGTCCTCCATCAGGGCGCTGATGAGGATCTGGTCAATGTCGTCTGTCATTTCAACTCCATTAGGCGAATGTGTGAAGTTGCCTTGATAAAAAAGGTGAAAGTCCAGTTTAGCCTTTTCCAAACCATGGAGAAGCCTCCCGTCGGCTCGGCATACTGTGCCTACTTGCTGATGGAGCCTGAAGATGGACAAGACCTTACGCCGCGGTTCGCTGGAAATGACTGCCGCCATGCTGATCTCCGGAACCATTGGTTGGTTCGTGCTGGTTTCCGGCCTGCCGGTGCTGGATGTGGTGTTCTGGCGCTGCGTGTTCGGCGCCGTGACCTTGCTGCTGATCTGCGCCGGTTTCGGCTTTTTGCGCCCCGGCATTCTCACCCGTACCACCTTCCTGCTGACGGTACTCAGCGGTGTGGCGATCGTCGGCAACTGGGTGTTGTTGTTTGCCTCTTATTCCCGCGCCTCGATTGCCATCGGCACGGCGGTGTACAACGTCCAGCCGTTCATGTTAGTGGGGCTGGCGGCGTTGTTCCTGGGGGAAAAAATCACCGCGCAGAAGCTGTTCTGGCTGGCGGTGTCGTTTCTCGGAATGCTGGCCATCGTCAGTGCCCATGGTGAGCAAGGGCAGGGCGGCGGCGACTATCTGCTGGGCATTGCCTTGGCGCTGGGGGCCGCATTGCTGTACGCCATCGCGGCGTTGATCATCAAGCGTCTGACCGGCACGCCGCCTCATCTGATCGCGCTGATCCAGGTCAGCACCGGCGTGTTGCTGTTGGCGCCCTGGGCGAACTTCTCGGCGTTGCCGCAGCAAACCGAAGCCTGGGCCAGCCTGCTGACCCTGGGCATGGTGCACACCGGCGTGATGTATGTGTTGCTGTACAGCGCCATACAACGCTTGCCGACTGCATTGACCGGTGCGTTGTCGTTCATCTATCCGATCGCGGCGATCTTCGTCGACTGGTTCGCCTTTGGCCATCGCCTGGAGCCGCTGCAATGGTTGGGCGTGGCGGCGATCCTGCTGGCGGCTGCCGGCATGCAACAGGGCTGGGCTCTGACGTTTCGGCGACCGGCTCCGCTGTAATCAGTCAGAACACTCGGTCAGTTTTTGTTTAATCGTGTCAATTTTTTCGACCCCTACACTATAAGTCGCATAGTAGTTTTGTGCTCCTTTGCTTTCGAATATCGCAGCTTTGGGGCTGCCGGTAACAAAGATGCCGCAGGACTCTAGCCATCCAGGGGCATGGCCGGTCTCTTCTGTTGTCATTGTCCATTTAGTGGAGCAGTTTTTTTTAAAAATCAGATAGATATCAACGCTTCTTTTTTCTGACATTCTGAATAGAGGTGTGGTGCTGATCTGTTCATCGCTTAAAAGCTCTTGGCAGTCCTGCTGTAAGGCGTTAATTTTATTTTGCCAATCGTTTTGATCCAGGTCCAGGCGCGCCGCTAATGTTGGTAAATACCAGTCAAGAAACTGAATCGGTGAATCATCGAAGCACTGGGGCAGCCTGGAGAATAAGGGCAGCGGCACGTGGTTCGGGATATATTGGAAATGCGCTGTATCTTGATCGCTGCTGCTTTCGAGTGGGTTTTGTACAATGAAGTCGCCCGGAATATTTTTTTGTGCCAAATATTCAATCATCTCGATAAAATACCTCGCCTTGTTTGATAGTTGTCCGGAGGCGCGCATGAGCTGTTCGTTTTTATAGACGATGTCGTTATATGATTTGAGCTGTTCAATTGGCGCTGGGTCGAACCCTATCGCACTGTCGTCGTGCGTGCGGCAGCGTATTAAGTTTATCTCTTGATTTTTTTCGTCGCGCCGATAGATTCTGAAGTCTGGGGTAATGATCCGTTGGTCCCTGAAGTATGGGCTTGTTGGCTCTTGCTCGATAAAGGGATCGCCATTAAGGGTGAGTGCTATGGGCGTAGAAGTGTAGAACTTTGAAATATTGATGTGGTCGGAAAATAGTCCGGCTTGGCGTTTTGGTTTCGCACTGTCGTCAATGCCAAGCGAGTCCAACATTCGTTTTCTTGACATCTGAAGTGTTCGCTCAGCGAAAGCCAAGGTCGTCGTGCGGCCTAGTAGATCTATCATGTAAGGAGAGTAGCCATCCTCGTCAGGCGTGGCAAGAGGCTGTGTCATTTTTTCAATGCTGCTAGGGCCACTTCCTCGCACGTCGTCAAGAATGACGATGCCTGTTTCTTTCTGTCGGTTCAACTGCGTTGAATGGGGCTGATCGGCTGGTTTGAGTGGAATAAAATCTACTATCGTCAGTCTGTAATTATTATTAAGTAGCATAAGAGTCTATTGCGGTGGAGTGACGATCAAGACGTCGGGCTTATATGAAGTTATATAGTTCTCTAATGCACTGCGCGGGTTGTTGTCAACCTTTTTGGCTATCGCCAATTGTGCGGTGAGCTACGAAGTGCTGCAGTATTCGTACTCTTTCTTCTCGGATTTGTTTCAGTTTTGGTGTGGTGGCTTCAGCATCGGTAATATTGTTAAGGTCTTCAATCATGTAATAAAGAAACAGGCAGAGCGTTTGGTGGGTTTCATCTGTTGTGGCCCTTGTAGGCAATTGCTCTGTATATTCTTTCGCTAGGGCGGCTCGGCTTTTATACAGCTCGATGGTGGCCTTTGACTGCATGGCTTCCGGTTGCTGTTCAATGTAATCGTTGTAGAAGATATGGATTTTTTGTGCTATATCGATGAGTCGGTCGGGTGTCAGGAGATCACGGGAAGGATTGATGTCGGATTTTATGCTTCCAAAGTCCCGTTCTAGTGGGGTAAGAAAGGCGCTCTTTGCTCTTTCTCTTAGTTCGGTGCGCGCGGGGAAAGCATCATTTTCCGAACAGTCTGGTTTGAGGGCTGCATTCTGGTCGTAGTTCATCATCGCCGGGACAATTCTAGATATTGTTTCTAGCGAGTAGTTGTCTCGTGTCAAAAGTGGGAGTTTGTCAGGAAGCTCTGGCAGATTCTCGTACGTATTGATCTGCTGATCGAACTGCGCACGATCTATGATAGTGGTGCCATCTATAGAAAATTTGGCAATTGTCAGGCTGTCGAGAGACTTGATTTTCGTTTCAGTGATCAGGCTCCGTACTTGGTCGTTAAGAATTTTTTTCTCGCTGGCTAGGTGCTCCATGAAAACGCCTGGCTCGACATTTTTGAAATCGCCTAGCACGAAGCGTTGCAATGGCGTAAGGTGTTCTTCTTGCGCTAATTCTTTCTTGCTGAGAAACGGTTTGCAGCGACCCACTGAATGGAATGTCATCAGCTCGGAACTTCTCGACTCATGTCCTTTTTCATCACTCGCTGAACGGTGATGTGGGATCATTTCGGTTCGAATACCGGTTTCCAGTGGAATGCCACCGGGGGTTTTTATGACCACATAACATGCACCGGGTACCCCACGGAATTCTCGCTCAAGGTTTTCCAGTGTTGGAAATTTCGTAGCGGCTTCGCTTTGGGTATATCGGATGGATTTTGTGGTGTCATAGGGAAAGGCGGCCAGGCACTGTTCGTCATTGGCTTCACAGGTGTTGCTTCTACGGGTGGTAATCAGTTTAAATTCTGCGTCATAGTTACTATTGTCGAAGTGGTACATCCACTCTCTATATTTGCCGTCACCTTTGCTGGGTGGGTTTTCCATGAATCGAAAGTTTGAGACGGCCGGTTCTTCACCAAGCTGGTAGGCAGCCCTGAAAATTTGAAGTGGCGTTAGCTTGGCGTCCAAGCAGCGATTATCTGCGATGCAGGGTTTTATATTTTGCGCGGCGAAGTCGAGCTTGCTGTAGTCGTCCTTTCGTATGGCATGCTCGGACATTTTTTCGTCATAGAACTTCTTGAATCTAGCATAGGTGGGGGTATCGACTTCAGTGACCGATATGCCAAAAACTGCCCACTCTTTCAATACTAATTCAAAGGGTGCTTTCAAGTCTTTATCGATGAGCGAGAGAAGGTTGGCTCGAATGCGCTCAATTGAGTTTGAATTGGATAGTTGTTTGTAGTTACCAACTTCTTGCGGAGCTAGATCATTGATGGCTTGAAATCTATTAGGCAAGGAGGAGGAATTGGTAAACCGCGCGAGAATGGTGTTTTTCAGGCTGGGGTTGGGATAGATTGTTTCTCTGATATCTGCGAAATTGCGTTCGTCAAGTGCTTTTTTAAAAAAGGGGGATAGCACTAATTTGGCGTTGCTCTGGTTGGTTGCCCTACGTAGTTCGCTCGATAATGTGTTGCAGGTGATTACAGCGGAAAGTTCTTCTTCAGAGGGAGGTGTTGGTACGCTTGATGCAAAAAAGATGCTGGGTATTTGTCATTCTTCATGGGTTGGGGCTTTTAATTGCGGTCACCATTTTAATAACATGGGTCGATTTGGCCAGCCTATTTTTATGTAGGAATATTCTTCGAAATCAAATATTTCATTCGTGGCGAAGGTTTGAATAGCCGAAATTTATCCGGCTATTGCACGATGGTGTTTGTCAAAATATATAATCAGTGGTCAGGAAGTTGGAATCCCGCTCTCGGATAATGTCGCTGATCAACGCCTTGTTGCTGTCCTGGAACTTGGTTGCCACCAGCGTGCGGATGGAAAAAGTACGTAGCGCATCGTGCACCGACAAGGTGCCCTCGGCCGAATTCTTCCGGCCATTGAACGGGAACGTGTCCGGGCCACGCTGGCATTGGGCGTTGATGTTGATGCGGCCGACCTGGTTGGCGAAGGTGTCCACCAGTTTGCCGACTTGTGCCGGGTTAGTGCCGAAGATGCTGAGTTGTTGGCCGAAGTCGGACTCCAGCACGTAATCGACCACGGTATTGAGGTCGCGGTACGGCACGATGGGCACGACTGGGCCGAACTGTTCTTCGTGGTAGACCCGCATCGCCGTGTTCACCGGGTACAGCACCGCCGGGTAGAAGAACGAGCTTCGTGATTCGCCCCCGTGGGCATTCTTCACTTCTGCACCCTTGGCGAGCGCATCGGCGACCAGCGCATGCAGGTAGCCGACTTTTCCCGTCTCGGGCAATGGCGTCAGTGCCACACCGTCTTCCCAAGGCATGCCAGGTTTGAGGCTGGCAAGCTTGGCGTTGAATTTCTCGATGAATGCCGGCGCCACATCTTCATGGACAAACAGGATTTTCAGCGCCGTGCAGCGTTGGCCGTTGAATGACAGCGAGCCGGTCAATGCCTCGCTGACCGCGTTGTCCAGGTCCACGTCCGGCAGCACCAGCCCGGGGTTTTTCGCATCCAGCCCCAGGGCGGCGCGCAAGCGGTGCGGGCGCGGGTGGAGTTTCTTCAGGTCACTGGCCGCCTTGTTGGTACCGATAAAGGCGAAGATGTCGATCTTGCCGCTGGCCATCAGCGCACTGACGGTTTCACGGCCGCTGCCGTAGATCACGTTGATCACGCCTGCCGGGAAGCTGTCGCGGAAGGCTTCGAGCAACGGCCGCACCAGCAGAACGCCGAGCTTGGCCGGCTTGAACACCACCGTGTTGCCCATGATCAAGGCCGGGATCAGTGTGGTGAAGGTTTCGTTCAGCGGATAGTTGTAAGGTCCCATGCACAAGGCCACGCCCAGGGGGACGCGGCGGATCTGCCCGAGGGTGTCCTGTTCCAGTTCGAAACGGCTGGAGCGGCGGTCCAGTTCCTTAAGGGCGTTGATGGTGTCGACGATGTAGTCGCAGGTGCGGTCGAATTCCTTCTGGGAATCCTTGAGGTTCTTGCCGATTTCCCACATCAGCAACTTGACCACGGCCTCGCGCTGCTCGCGCATGCGTGCCAGGAAGGTTTCCACATGGCGGATGCGCTCGACGACGCGCATCGTGGGCCACAGGCCCTGGCCGCGATCATAAGCCCGCACGGCAGCGTCCAGGGCGGTGAGGGCGGTCTCGGCGTCCAGCAACGGCGTGCTGCCGAGAATCACTTGCTCATCGCCCAGCTCACCCGCCAGGTAAACGGGGCTGCGGACGACGGCCAGTGGCCCTTGCCAGGTTTCCAGAACACCGTCGACCAGGTATTCGCGCTGTTCGATCCGGCCTTCGAGGCGGTAGGCGTCCGGGATGTCGGCGGCGCTGGGAAACAGATTGGCGAGGAAGGGGGCTTTGGTCATGTCGTTACTCCATCAATGAAATGAGCCAGGGGCAGACGGCTTGCAGGTATAAAACGCTTTTAGCGTTATACGCCTTAATGGAGGTGTTTTTTAAGTGGCGGCAGATTGCCTGCGCCAGGCTTATGTGGGCGCTGCCGAAGGCTGCGATCTTTTTGATCTTGATCTTGATCTTGATCTTTCGCTTGAGATTCAAGTGTCTGGGGAAAGATCGCAGCCTCGTTGCACTCGACAGCTCATGGCTCCTACATAGCTCCATGCGGGGGCATCGATTACAGCGTCGGCGTCACCAGCGCATCTTGACTCCCATGCTGGTAATGATGCCGTTGAGATCGTTGTCGTCGACGTCACTGCTGTAGTCGGCGCTGAAATACAGGCTTACCGCCGGCGTGACCCGGGCCACCAGGCCCAGGCCGACTTCGACGGTGGAGGATTTTCGGCTGCTGCTGATCTTGTCGACCTTATCCAGGGACACGGTATCGGTGTTCTGCACGGTGTGCCATAGGTTGGTACGCACATAGGGCTCCATGCCGAGGCTGTTGACTCGGTAATTGCCTTTGAGTCGTGCACCGACACGGCCGCTCCAGCTGCTCAGTTCGTTGCCAGTGCCGCTTTCGGTATTCGGTGTATCGAGGCTGATGCGTTGATTGATCAGTTGGGCCTGGGGTTCGACGACCCAGTGGGTCCCGATGCCAATCGGAAAGCCACCTTCGACCGACAGCGTCACCGCATTGCCTTCGGTGGCCTGGCGCTGGCCTTGTTCGGTGCGGCTGTAGCCATTGACCCGGCCGCCGCTGGCGCTCAGGTCCACGTGCCAGCCTGCGGGGCCGGTCAGGCTCCAATATGCGCCAAGGCTCGAGCCTTTCAGGTTCAGGGCATCTTTGCCCGGTTCGGCCATCGCAGGTGTCACCAGCAGGCCGCTGCCTGTTGAAATAATCTGGTTCTGTCCACTGATCAGGCCCATACGCTGGGTATGGCCGCTGTCGTTTCGCAATGTGAACAAGGCGGGACTCTTGCCGGAGGCGGGGTCGCTGCCGATGGCTGCGGCAGTGAGGTTGCTGGACTGCGCTCGCCCATACCAGGGCTGCACTGCCTCTTCGCCAGGCCAGGCCTGTACTTCTATGGATGAAAGCAGTAACAACGAAGAGGAGAGGGTGTGGAAGGTGGCGGTGGAGATACCTTGTAGACGGAGGGAGGTTTTCATGGGGGCCTGCCTTGCAATCGCATGCGTTTCTCGCTTTTTGGCGTCTCTCCTACCCCGAATGAGGGGCGACCGAATGGATTGAGGCAAGCCTCTGGCGGCCCGTCTTTGGCGGGTTCCAGAGGCCTGCCCCTGACTGTATTTCCGGGGGTAGTACGGTGTAGTCAAGAAGACCGATGGCGGCGCGTCAAGAAAATGAACGATGAATGGCAATATGAAATTAGCGTCAATAAAGCGCTGATTTAAATTGGTTAATTAGGAAAAAATTTGGGCGTCAAATCATCGTCGTAGAACCTGGCTACCAACTGATACGCACACCAAGATTACCCGCCACACTTCGTTGCTGATGGCTATCGAGGTTGTTGCTGTAGTCCGCGCCGGCGTACACGCTGACTGTGGGCGCTAGGCTCACGATGACGCCGACGCCCAGGTCACCGGTGGACGCACGCTGTTGCGTCACGACCCGGTCTGTATCATCGAACGTCACCGTATCGGTGCCGGAAAGCGTGTGCCAGAGGTTAGCGCGCAGATACGGTTCCACGGGCATGCCGCTGACCTGATAGCGGCCCTTTAGGCGAGCGCCGAGGCGACCGGTCCAGGCACTGTCGGAATCGAACTCGACCCTGGAGACCCCATCGTCCTGGGTATCGAGGGAGACCTTCTGGTGGATGATCTGAACTTGGGGTTCGAGGACCCAGTCGGCAGCCACCGCGAAGGGGTAACCGGCTTCCGCCGACAGGGTCAGGGCGTGTCCGCGATTGTCGATTTTCAGCCCGCGTTCGGAGCGGTTGTCGCCGTCCAGTCGCGTGCCCATCACCACGGCGTCGACGTAGCCGCCAGTGGGATCGGTGAACGTCCAGTAAAGCCCGTAGCTGTCACCATCGAGTTCTATCTTGCCGGCGCGTCGGCCTTCGAAACCCAAGTTGAAACCATCGACATTGCCGTTGAGTTCGGTATGGCCGACGAAGAAACCGATACGCTGGGTCAACCCATTGGACAGCAGCGAGCTGTACAGGTCATTGCCCACCTGGAAACCCTTGATCGACCCATCGAACCGTGGCGTTACCGTGCCGGCCCAGGTTTGATCCAGGTCCTTGCCATAGACCCGGCCCCAGCCTGCACCGAACGCGCCGTTTTCCGTGAGCAGGCGTTGGTCTCCCTGGCGGTCATGGAACGTGCCCAGGGCCACCAGGGTCAGTTGTGCCGCCGCCGGGGGCAAGACCGACCAGGTCGGCACTTCCGGCCGGTACAACGGGATGGGCGCCGCACCGGGTACCGCGGTTGGCAGGGGCGGCAGCGTTGGCACGGGTGGCGCACCCGGCGCGGGAGGCGCCGTCGGGATAGGCGCCGCTAGCGGTCCGGCGACCACGGTGGAGCGCAAGTACCAGTTGTTTTCATTGCCGCTCACGCCGCCTTTGAACAGTCGGTAATCGAACGCACCGGCCGAGACGGATTGTGCCTGCGAAAAGGCGCCGCTCTCACTGACCGCGCCGCCTTGGGCCTGGACCACTTCTATGCCGTCCTGGGTCGTCAGTGCGCCCGTGCCGCCCAGGTTCGTGATCGTGATGGCGGTACTGCCCGTGAGCGTCCCGCCATTGACCACCAGCTTGTCGCTGGGGGAGTCGTCGGCGCCGAGTACCGTTTGCAGGTGCAACTGGCCGTTGTCACCGACGTAGTTGCCCTGGACGGTGAGGGTATCGTTGGTGCGGGTGTTACCCTGTGCGAGGTCCACCACGCCGGCGTTGTTGAGCGTCGCCAACTGACCGGCAGTAAAAGGGGCAATGACGCCTTGGGGCGACGTTAACGTGCTGCCTGATTCTATGTTGAGCGTCCCGGTGGCGGTGGCGCTGTCCCCCAAGATCAGGGTGTCGTTCAGGTTCAGTTGCGAGCCTTGGGTGAGGTTGATCGTTTCCCAGTTGAGATAGCGGGCGCCGGTGCTGGAAGTGCTGCCGTCAAAGGTCAAGACGTCCTGGCCCAACCCTCCGTCCACGCTGGGCGTGGTGGCGAGCTCTGTTTCGTCGAGGGTACTCAACCTCGCCGTGTCGTTGCCCACCCCCATTAAAACGGCCGAGTGAATGAGGCCGCCGCTCCACTGGAACTGGTCATCGCCCGCGCTGGTCCGGACCTCGCCGATGATTTCGCCACCGCTGACGGTAATGCTGTCATTGCCGCCGCTGACACTGACATTGCCGCCGATGCGTCCTGCCGAGAGGATGATGGTGTCGTGGCCGAAACCGCTTACCAGGTTGCCGATGATATTGCCGCCGGACATGTCAAAAACGTTGTCATCGAGTTTCATGTTGACCCGGCCGATAGTGCCGCCGGTCATCTTCGCAACGTCACCGTCTTCGAACGCGTCGACGATGGTGCCGCCGGTCATCAAGAACGTATCGAGACCGTCACCTTGGGCAAGGGACAGGATCCTCCCGCCATTCATGATGAAGTCGTCCACGCCGGAGCCTTGCTGGACATCACCGTCAATCAAGCCGTTGGCATTGATCACGATGCGGTCGACACCTGTGCCGAATGTGACGTCGCCGCTAATGACGCCGCTGCCGTTGGCGGGCATGGTCAGGCTGTTGTTCCCCGCAAGGTCTGTCAGCCCGGGGCTGGTGCCGCTGTCGCAGACAAAGGCGTCATCGCCTGCGGTTGGGGTCAGCGTGCAGGCCGCGAGGGCGACGGGTGCAGGTAGCAGAAAGGGGGCCGATACCCACAAGGCGGTGAGCAGCCGATGGAGTCCTTTATCGTGCCGAGTCATGTGCTATCCCTCTGAGTCGGCATCCCCATGGACACCGATTTCAGCATCGGTTGCGCAACAGATGGCACGCTGGGCCTGGCAACGCTCGCTGTATGGAATGGCACCCTAGCAACGAATAAAGGGCGTCGCTACTGTCAGAACTTACAGGTCAATGCGCTGAAAGAGTGAGGGAAGGCCGCTCTACAAATGCACTTCCACCGACAGCGGCAGGTGGTCGCTCAGGTGGGGCCAGGGTTTGTTTCCCAGTATTTGCGGGCAATGACTGCTGGCGTTGCGCAGGTAGATGCGGTCCAGACGCAACAACGGGAAGCGGGCCGGATAGGTCCTGGCGGGGCGGCCCAGGTGGTGCTCGAAGGCTTCGTGCAGGTAGCCACGACGGGCGAGAGCGAGGTTGCCGCGCAGTTGCCAGTCGTTGAAGTCACCGGCAATGATCACCGGAGCGTCTTCGGGCAGCGAATCGAGCAGTTGGCAGAGCAATTGGAGTTGTAACTGGCGGTGGCTTTCCAACAAGCTCAAGTGAACGCAGATCCCATGGACCGCGGCGTGCCCCGGCACATCCAGCACACAGTGCAACAACCCGCGCCGCTCCGGGCCGGTGATGGACACGTCGAGATTGCGGAACTGGCGGATCGGGTATTTGGAGAGCAGGGCGTTGCCATGGTGGCCATCGGGGTAGACCGCATTGCGGCCGTAGGCGAAGTCGCTCCACATGCTGTCGGCGAGGAATTCGTACTGGGACGTCTGGGGCCAGTTGTCGTAGCGAGATGCGTGCCGGCCATGTTCACCCAGCACCTCTTGCAGGAACACCAGGTCGGCACCGGTACTGCGCACCGCTTCGCGCAATTCGGGCAGGATGAAGCGACGGTTGAGGGCGGTGAAACCCTTATGGGTATTGACCGTCAGGATCCGCAGCCGATGAACCGTCGCAGGCAGGTCCGATAGCATGGGATCGACGGTTCGCCAATCGGGATCTTGAGTCACGTTCCCTCCTGAATCAGACGTACCTGTTCATGCGACTGACCCAAGGCGCCGGCAGTTCCGGATTATTCGTGCCCTTGTCGAGTTCATCACATCTGACCCACAGCCTTCGCGGGCAGACTTGCTCCCACAGGGGATTCGGGGGTATGCAGCATTTTGTACACCATCGAACTCTGTGGGAGCTTGCCTGCTCGCGAAGGCGGTGTCCTGTCACCGAGACGCCGAAAACACCGCGATCTCCACAAAAACAACTCCGGCCCCCACAGTTGCATGTTCAGATGAAGACAATCTCATACGGCATGCCCATCCGATCAAGGATGACCCGGGGCACCAGCGGGGAGATGCCGCTCGCCGGTTCGCCGTTGAGTTGACTGACGTACGCGTACATGGCATGACGCTTGCGGGCGGTGGTCCAGACGTCGAGGCGCAGTTTGCGGGCCCGGTGCCAGGGGATTTTATTTTGCGCGCGGACCGGCCAGTGCCAGGCCCACACGGGTAGTTCGTTGAACGCCACCCCGATCCTGTCGGCGGCCACGGCCCCGGCGCGCCCGACGGTGTCGTGGTCGCTGTCGCCATCCTGGCGCCAGGTGCCGAACACCACATCACCGGGGCGCAGGTGACGTGCAATAAAGTCGACGAGCTCGGCTTCGTGTTCGGCCAGGGCCTTTTCCGGGAAGCCGCCACGCACCCATTGCAGGCCATGGGCTGCAATGCCCAGGCGATGGAGGGCGTCCACGCTTTCCTGCGGGTGAGGGCGGTGTGTACGCAGGCGCTCATCGGTCCACAACGGTGAACCGGGATGGATCAGGGCTCCATCGCTGACCGAGATCAGCAACATGGGTTGGTCCAGGTTGTTCAGCAACTGCAGCAATCCGCCACAAGCGCCGATCTCATCGCCCGGATGCGGGGAGAGGATGACGGCGCGGGCGCCGGCGGGAATGAGCGTCTGGGTACTGATGATCGGGATATCGGCCAGTTGCGCAGCACTGTTCCAGATTTGCGGATGCTGCCGGCCGGGCAAGCGAGAGGCGGGTTTCATGAGAGACGTCCTTGTTTGTTTTCAATCTTTCAGCCATGTACCGGGCCTACTGTCCGATGATGCCCGCGTGGGCATGGCTGCGATTCACAGCGCTCCGAATCCTGGAGACTATCGCAGGTGAAGTATTGACCATGTCGGCCGATTCGTCTCGCGAGATGTGTGTCTGAACTGCATTTTTTTCTTCAAACTGAGCTGGGCGCATCGAAAAACCGCGTCCTTGCGGTCCTCATGGCTGTTTACAGCCGATACCTCATTCCTCCTCTTCGCGTTGCAGCTCGAACAGCAGCAGCGAGCGCCCGGTGACGGAGTATTCGCAATCGAAATCGAAGCGCTCCTCGCCACGAATGGTCGGCTGGTTCGTGTCGACCATGCAGGTCCAGAAACTACCCTCAGGGACTTCAGGCAAGCGGAAGTTAACGATGTCATGGTGGGCGTTGACCACCAACAGCAGCGTCGCATTGCCGCCCTTGCGCCGAATACCGGTCTCCTGAGCCCGGCCATCCATGAGCATGCCGAGGCAGCGACCATGGCTGTCCTGCCATTGCTCAATGGTCATTTCGCTGCCATCCGGGGCCAGCCAGGTCACGTCCTTGACGCCGATGTCCTCGTTGTAGTTACCCACCAGGAACCGCCCGCGCCGCAGGATCGGATAGGTCAGGCGCAACTTGATCAGGCGTTTGACGAACTTGAGCAGCGTCGCGCCATCCTCGCTCAGGTTCCAATTGACCCAACCGATCTCGCTGTCCTGGCAATAGGCGTTGTTATTGCCGTGCTGGGTACGGGCAAATTCGTCGCCGGCGACGATCATCGGCGTGCCTTGGGCCAGCAGCAGGGTCGCGAAGAAGTTGCGCATTTGCCGATGACGCAGTGTGTTGATCTCTGGATCGTCCGTCGGTCCTTCGACGCCATGGTTCCAGGACAGGTTGTTATTGCTGCCGTCCTGGTTGTTCTCGTCGTTGTCCTCGTTGTGCTTGTCGTTGTAGGACACCAGGTCATGCAAGGTGAAACCGTCATGGGCGGTGACGAAGTTCACCGAGACGTACGGACGTCGGCCTCGCTGATTGAACATCTCGCCCGAGGCCGTCATTCGGCTGGCGAAATCGGCAAGCTGGCCGTCGTCGCCCTTCCAGAAGGCACGCACCGTGTCGCGGAACTTGTCGTTCCACTCGACCCAGCCCGGCGGGAAGCGCCCCACCTGGTAGCCCCCGGGGCCGCAGTCCCAAGGCTCGGCGATCATTTTCACCTGGCGCAGCACCGGGTCCTGGCGACAGGCCACGAGGAAGCTGTGGCGCTCGTCGAAGCCGTCATGGTAACGGCCCAGAATGGTCGCCAGATCGAAGCGGAAACCATCGATGTGCATCTCCGTGGCCCAATAGCGCAGGGAGTCGGTGACCATTTGCAGAACACAAGGATGGCTCAGGTCCAGGGTATTACCGGTGCCGGAATCGTTGATGTAGTAGCGCTTGTCGTCGGGCATCAGCCGGTAGTACGAGGCATTATCGATGCCGCGCATGGACAGGGTGGGGCCTTGTTCGTTGCCTTCGGCGGTGTGGTTGTAGACCACGTCGAGAATGACTTCCAGGTTGGCCTCGTGCAGGTGGGCGACCATCTCCTTGAACTCGGCGATCTTGCCACTGGCCAGGTAGCGTGGGTCCGGGGCAAAGAAGGCGATGCTGTTGTAACCCCAGTAGTTGGTCATGCCTTTGTGCAGCAGGTGCTGGTCATTGACGAAGGCATGGATGGGCAGCAGCTCCACCGAAGAGACACCCAGTTTGCGGATGTGCTCCAGCACATCGTCGACCATCAGCCCGGCGAACGTACCGCGCAGGTTCTCGGGCACCGAAGGGTGACGCATGGTGAGGCCACGCACGTGGGTCTCATACAAGATGGTCTTGTCCCAGGGGACGCTGACGCGATGGTCGTGGCCCCAGGTGTGCGCAGGGTCGATGACCTTGCACTTGGGGACGAACGGGGCGCTGTCGCGCTCATCGAAACTGAGATCGCCATCGGGATGGCCGATGGTGTAGCCGAAGAGGGCTTCGGACCACTTCAACTGACCGACCAGTTGCTTGGCATACGGATCGATCAGCAGCTTGTTCGGGTTGAAACGGTGGCCGTTCGCCGGGTCGTATGGGCCGTAGACCCGGTAGCCATAGATCAATCCCGGGTGGGCGTCCGGCAGATAGCCGTGGTAAATCTCGTCGGTGTACTCCGGCAGCTCGATGCGTTCGAGTTCGACTTCGCCGGCATCATCGAAAATGCACAGTTCGACCTTGGTGGCATTGGCTGAAAACAGCGCGAAATTGACCCCGAGGCCATCCCAGGTTGCACCCAGTGGAAAAGGCAGCCCTTCACGAATCCGCGAAGCCTCGATCACGGGCGGCGGTGTGGTTTTGTTTGGACGGGTCATAGTTGCTCCTGCAAAAGACAGACAGACTCAGCGATGCGGTTCACTTGCGGTGGATGGCTCCACCCTTCACCTGTGGCGAGGGGATGTGGGACAACGTTGCTTCTCTGTGGGAGCAAGGCTTGTCTGCAGGCATCGAGGTGCCTTTTTTGCGAACAAGCTTTGCTCCCACTTGGCGAGGAGACCGATAGGGGGATGAATCAAACCGCCGGCGGCTTGCGTGTGGCCCGCGGCTTCTTGTCTGCGCTGGTCGCAGCAGCTTTGGCCGCAGGCTTGGTCTTGGGCGTGGTGGTTTTTGCCGCGGTCTTGGGCGTGGAGCTCTTGGCGGTCGCAGGCTTGGCGCCATCGGTTTTACTGGCTGCTGATTTGCTCGCCGCCTTGGGTGGCTTGTTGGGCGCCAGCGCTTCGGCTTCGGCCAGTGTGCGCGCCATCTCCCAGTGGCGTTTCTCCTGCCCCGTGGGCTTACCCTCGGACTCCCATATCTGATAGGCGAATTCGCGAATGCGTTTATCGTCGGTACTCATCGCAGTGCTCCTGATTCAACTCGAGGTTGGATAAAGACATTGACCGGGAAATTCCCCAGCGCGGCGCTGATCAGCAGCTCCCTTTGGGGTGTGACTGTTGCGCTTGAAAAAAGTCCCTTCAGTTGTTCATCCTCGGCGGCGAACGGTAACGACACACGGGTATCGCCCCAATCCGACGCAGCCACCAGCGGCACGGCACTGTTTTCCAGCAATGACGCCGCATGGACAGGTACAACAATGATCGCGCGTTGTTGCGCGTCTTCACGCATGAAGGCCAACACCCGTTGAGCCTGCTCGCCGAGCACTTCCAGCGGCTGGTAGCGACCCTGGCGCCATAGCCGCGGATATTCGGCGCGCATGGCCAGTGTCCTGGCGATCAATGCCTGTTTGACTCGGCCGTCATGCCAATCGTGTATCAACGCGGCTGGCGTGCTGTCGGCCCGTAACGCCTCGCGGCGTGCCTGGAAATCCACTGGGCGACGGTTATCCGGGTCCACCAGGCTGAAATCCCAGAGCTCGTTGCCTTGGTACAGATCCGGTACGCCGGGCACGGTCATACGCAGCAAAGTTTGCGCCAGACTGTTGAGGGCACCTGCCGGGGCGATGGCCTGGACCGCTTCGGCGATGGCGCTGCGCAAGGGCAACCCCTCATCGCCCAGCAGTAAGCGTTCAAGGAACACCTGGGTGGCTTGCTCATAAGCGTCGTTGACCGCCGCCCAGCTACTTTGCAGCTTGGCTTCGCGCAGGGCCTTGCGTTGCCATTGCCACAGGCGCTCGTTGTATACGGCCAGGGCCTTGTGGTCCTGGAGGTCGAGGTCCAGTGGCCAGCTGCCGAGCAGGGCCTGGTACAGAATCAGTTCATCGCCGGCCGAGGGCGCCGCCGGGTCACTGTGCAGCGAAGGCGAAAGGATGCGCCATTGCTCCACGCAGGCGGTGTACCAATCGGCGCGCTCGCTGAGCACGGCCAGCCTGGCGCGGGTGTCTTCGCCGCGCTTGTGGTCATGGGTGGCGGTGGTGATCAGGTTGTCGGGAAAATATTCGAGTCGTTCAAGGCAGGCGTCGTGGAACACCTGCGCCGGGGCACTGAAGCGCTCGGTGTCATAGCCCACGTCGTTGCGTGACAACAACACCGCCGAGCGATAGAGCGCGGTGTCCTCCACCGCTTTGGCTGCGGTCGGCGAGGTCAGTTGCTGGAAACGCACGCAGGCATGGCGCAGGCGCTTACGCTGGTTGCCGCGTGGACATTGCCGCCAGGGCTTTCCTCCGAGCCAGCCGGCCAGGCAATCGAGCACCGGCCAGTCGGCTTCGCTGAGGGTTTGTCGGGCGCCTTCCAGGGCCTGGCGGAAGAACACCTCGTCTTCGGCGGAGCGGCCCATGGGGGTGATGTAGGTGCGATACACCGGGAAGTGCACGATCAGTTCCTGTAAGGCTCGCCGAATCGCGCCCAAGGTCAGGTCGCGGGTCATCACATCGTCCCGGGCCACTTGCAGCAGTGCCTGGGCCACGCTTTCGAAGTCTCCGGCCAGGGAACCATTGAGAATTTGCTGGCGAGCCAGACGGGCTTCTTCGATGAAGTGCGCTGGCCGTTCACTGTGCCGGCTCCAGAATTCGGCGAGGGGGGCGGCGCCGGCCGGATCATGCTGGAGCAGCGAGACCTGGTTCATGAATTCGTAACCGGTGCTGCCGTCGATGTTCCAGTCCCGCCGCAACGTCTCGCCATCGCCAAGGATCTTCTCGACGAAAATTGGCAGGTGTCGGGTCGGCGACAGTGAATCGACGCGTCTGCGCAATTTGCGGCAGTAACCGCGAGGGGCGGCAAGGCCATCGATGTGATCGATTCGGAGGCCGTCCACCAGTCCGTCGCCGATCAATTGGAAAATCTTGGCATGGGTCGCCTCGAATACCGCCGGACGTTCGACCCGCAGTCCCCCCAGTTCGTTGACATCGAAAAAGCGCCGCCAATTGATGTCGTCCGCCGCCGTGCGCCAGCTGGCGAGCCGGTAGCTCTGACGTTCGAGCAGTTGGTGCAGGCGCTCGAAGCCTTGGGGCTGGGTAGCGTCGTAGCTGGCCAGGTTGTCCTCGATGGCGGTGAGGATGCCCACTTGTGCCGCCAGGTCCCGCAACTCTTTTTGCAATGGGCGGGCGAGGGTGTGGGCGTCGGTCTGGTAATTGAGTGTGGTGAAGCGCTCGGCCAGGGCCTTGAGCAGTTCGATTTGCTCGGCAGGCAAGGTTTCGGTGGGTTTGAGCAGTTCGCCGTAGTGCATCGGGCAAATCGGGAAGCGGTGTTCGTAGTGCTCGACATAGAAGCTGCCTTGGCTGGCATCGAAGTGCAGTTGCAAGGTGCCTTCCTGTAACGCTACGCCGTAGTCGCTGCCGAGGAACGGCAGCAGCAGTTGGCCTTCCATCAGCGGGTCTGGGGAGTGCCACTGGATGTCGAAGAACTCGCCGTAGGGGCTGAGACGCCCCCATTCCAGCAAGTCCAACCACCAGGGGCTGTCATTGCCGCCGACGGCCATGTGATTGGACACGATGTCGAGGATCAAGCCCATCTGATGCTCGCGCAAGGTCGCGACCAGGCGCTTGAGCGCGGCTTCGCCACCCAGTTCGGGGTTGACCAGGGTGGGGTCGACGACATCGTAGCCGTGCATGGACCCGGCCCGGGCCTTGAGCAGCGGCGAGGCATACAAGTGGCTGATGCCTAGCGAGGCGAAGTACGGCACTTGGGGGATGGCATCGTCCAGGGTAAAGCCTTTATGAAACTGCAAACGCAATGTTGCCCGCAGGGGTTGGATCAACGTCTGTTTCATCGGTCACGCTCGTTCGCCTGAAGCCTCGCACAGGCAAGTATTTCCAGACGCCGGGCAGCGTCCGGGTGATCCAGCAACGCCTGGCTTTGCCCGGCCAGGCGGCGACGCCAATTGGGATGGGTGTCGATGGTGCCTGGCAGGTTGGCCTGTTCCTCGATGCCCAAGGCGTCTTCGAGCGGCAACAACACCAGCGGCGCACGGGTGTGGCCGAGAAAGCGCACGCTGGCATCGAGCACTTGGTCGGTCTCGCGGTGTTCTTCGCGAAAGTTCTGCGGGTCCTGGTTCAGCACCTGGCGCAGGCCTTCGCGTTCGCGCTCGCGGTGTTTGCGCCAGTCCATTTCGACGTGGGAATCGATCATGTCCAGCCGGGCGTTCCAGTCGATGTCGTGACCGTGCCACCAGCCATTGAGCGTCGGCAAGTCATGGGTGCTGGTGGTGGCCAGGGCATTGTCCGGCCAGTCGAGAGTTGGCTTGAAGAGGGTGTTGTCCTGTTCGAACAACAGCACGCGCATGCCCAGGATCGAGCGGGCGATGAGTTTTTCGCGCAGGCCATCGGGCACGGTACCGAGGTCTTCGCCGAGCACGATAGCCTGATGACGATGGGATTCGAGCGCCAATAGGCGCAGCAGGTCATCCACCGGGTAATACAGGTAGGCGCCATCGCAAGGCGGGGATTCGTTAGGGATCACCCAGAGCCGTTGCAAGCCCATGACATGATCGATGCGCAAGCCGCCGGCGTGGGCGAAGTTGGCCCGCAGCATTTCAATGAAAGCGCGAAAGCCGTTGCGCACCAGGCCTTCCGGGGAAAACGCCGAGATCCCCCAGCCTTGGCCGGAGCGGTTGAGAATGTCCGGCGGGGCGCCCACGGTCAGCGAGGCGAGCAGTTCGTCCTGCCGGCTCCAGGCCTGGCTGCCACCGCCATCGGCACCCACCGCCAGGTCGGCGATCAGGCCGATGCCCATGCCGCTGGATCTGGCTGCGCTCTGGGCGCGCTCCAGGCAGCGGACGATCAACCATTGGCAAAAGGCGTAGAAGCCGATCTCATCGGCATTTTCCTCGGCAAAATGGGCCAAGGCGGCGCTGCGCGGGTCGCGCCATTCTTCTGGCCAGTGCCGCCAGTCGAGGCTTTCACCCCGGGCGGCGCGTTCGGCCTGCAGGGCCTCGAAGCGGCAATGGTTTTCCAGGGCTTCGCCGCAGGTGTGGCGGAAACTGCTGAAGTCTTCATGCAACGGATGCTCACCCTGGCTGAAGCCGTCGTACAGGGCACGCAGGATTTTCTGCTTGGCCTGGGCGGCGACCGGCCAGTCGATCAGCGGCTGTTCTTCCAGGGTGCGCAGCTGATTGGTCAAGCCGGTGGCGTCGATGGCGGCACGCAGCGCGCGCTCACCGAGGATGGTGCCTGGCGCGGCGTACAGGCTGTTGAGGAACAGTCGGCTCGACGGTGAGTAGGGGCTGTAGCGCCCGGTGTCGCTGCTGAACATCGCGTGCATCGGGCTGATGGCGACGGCCTCGGCGCCGCGCTCGCCGGCCACCCGCGCCAGCTCCTCCAAGGCTTGGGTGTCGCCGAAGCCACCGTCACCGGGACGCCTGAGGGCATACAGTTGTGCGCTCAGGCCCCAAGCCCGTGGCGTCGGGTTGTCCACCGCATCGGCCACGCTGTAGCAGCGGGCTGGCGCGACGGCCAGGGTGAAATGCTGGTCCTGGAGGCTGACGTGCTGATAACCCACCGGGACCATCCCTGGCAGCTTGGCATCGGCATCGAGGTTCAGGTTCAGTGTCGCGCCATCTTCGAGTTTGATTTCGCAGGGGGTCCCCGCATCAAAGTAGCGGCTCAAGTCCAGGCCGACCCCGACATCGGCGGTGATTAGCGGTGGCAACTGATGGTTCTGTTGATCTTCCTGCAACTGCAGCAGACTGGCGTCGATTTCCTGGGCACTGCCGGCTGGATGGCCGAGGCCGGTGAGGATCGAACGCAAGACGGCCGGCGAGACTTTCTGGGCCCGGCCATTGGCATCGATCCAATCCACCGCCAGGCCCGCTCGGCTGGCGAGGATTTCCAATTGCGCATCGCTCATAGGCGCTCTCCAGTGATGTTGAGCAAGGTTGTCGGCTTCGTCAGGCTGACCCGCGCGCTGTAGGACGCAAGGACGTCCTGTTGCAACAGACCCGCGACCGGCTGCGGATGTTCGAAAAGAATACGTGCCTCGTCCGGGGCGTGGTGTTCGACGGGTTGATCGCCCAGGTTGAAGTCGATGCGCAACACACTGCCATCGCCCAACCGCCAGCGTGCGCTGATGGCGCCACGGCCCAGCACATCGGCGCCGAGGGCCTGGGCACCGGCCAGGCGCGGGACGATCTCTTCACGGCGGATTTTCAGCAATTGGCGATACAGCGCTTCGTTGGCCTGTTGCTCCGGGCCTTGCGACTCCAGGCTTGGACGTGACGCCTCGAAGGTGTAGGCCGCGTTGGGGTCGGGAATCCGCTCGCGCTGCTGCGGATCGGCAAAGGCACTGAAGGCCTTGAATTCGTTGCGTCGGCCTTCGCGCACCTGTTCTGCCAGCTCGCCGTGGTGGCTGGTAAAGAACAGGAACGGCTGTTCGGCTATCAGCTCATCGCCCATGAACAGCAGCGGGATCATGGGGGACAACAGCAACAAGACTGTCGCTGCTTGCAGGGCCTGGGGGGCGGCGAGCTGATGCAGGCGTTCGCCCAGGGCACGGTTGCCAATCTGGTCATGGTTCTGCAGGAACAGCACGAACGCGCTCGGCGGCAGGTGACCACTGGGTTCACCCCGGGATTCGCCGTGGCGATTGAGATGGCCCTGGAAGACGAAACCCTGGCACAGGCAACGGGCCAGTTGTTCGGTCGGCTGCTCGGCGTAGTCGGCGTAGTAGGCGTCGGTCTCACCGGTCAGCAGCACGTGCAGGGCATTGTGCCCGTCGTCGTTCCACTGGGCGTCGTAGCCGTGCTCCAGCAGGTGGGCCTGGTTGTGTTCGTTTTCCACGGTCAACCAGACATGCCGGATCGGGTCCACCTGCTCGCGCACCCGGGCCGCCAGTTCCTTGAGAAAGCCTGGGTCTTCAATGGCGTGTACCGCGTCCAGGCGCAGGCCGTCGAAACGGTATTCCAGCAGCCACATGAGCGCGTTGTCGATGAAGAAGTCCCGCACTTCGCGGCGTCGAAAATCAATCGCTGCACCCCAGGGCGTGTGCTTGTCTTCACGGAAGAAGCCCTTGGCATAGCGGTGCAGGTAGTTGCCGTCGGGGCCGAAGTGGTTGTAGACCACATCGAGGATGACGGACAGCCCATGGCCGTGGGCGCTGTCGATCAGATGCTTGAGCTGTTCGGGCGTCCCGTAGGAGGCCTGCGGCGCGTAGGGCAGGACGCCGTCGTAGCCCCAGTTGCGATCACCGGGAAACTGCGCCAATGGCATCAGCTCGATGGCGGTAACGCCCAACCCGGCCAGGCGTGCCAGATGCTGTTCCACGCCTTCGAAACCACCCAGGGCGCCCACATGCAACTCGTAGATCACCGCTTCGTGCCAGGGGCGACCGGACCATCGGGTGTGTCGCCATGAGTAGGCATGCGGGTCGACCACTACGCTGTGGCGGTTGATGTCGCCGGCCTGGGCACGAGAGGCCGGGTCCGGCACCTCCAACTCGCCATCGATGTTGTAGCGGTAGCGGGTGCCGGCGGGGCAACGGGTCTGGATCATGAACCAGCCGTCGGCCTGGGGCAGTAGCGGTATTGAATCTCCAGTGTCGAACTCGACACTGACAAAAAATGCATCCGGGGCCCAGAGGGCGAAGCGGGTGTGCTCGTCATCCAGCATGACCGCCCCGTGGGTCCATGTCTCCGGCGTCCTTGACGTCATTGTTACCTCATTGTCTGGCCGATTTTCCCAGTGACTTAGTCACCAGCTGTTCGTAGAGTTCGGCGTAGGGTTCCACGGCCTGGCACCAGTTGAATGGCGCCGACATGGCCCGGCAGCGCATGGCGTTGAGCAAGTCGGGGAACTCGAAGACCTTGAAGGCCCGGCTCAAGGCTTGTTTATAGCTCTCCACGGTGGACTCATCGAACAGGAAACCGGTGATGCCATCTTCGATGGTGTCCGCCAACCCTCCGGTATTGCGCGCCACCGGCAGCGAGCCGAAGCGCTGGGCGTACATCTGGCTC
This sequence comes from Pseudomonas sp. RL_105y_Pfl2_101, assembly GCF_963970585.1. Classification (NCBI taxonomy): domain Bacteria; kingdom Pseudomonadati; phylum Pseudomonadota; class Gammaproteobacteria; order Pseudomonadales; family Pseudomonadaceae; genus Pseudomonas; species Pseudomonas sp. RL_105y_Pfl2_101. Next base: position 232,078 of record NZ_CAXAPG010000004.1, on the reverse strand, counting down.
AAGCCACAGGGCTCGTAGCGCGACGGCATCAGCAGGAAGTCGCTGCCAGCGAACATCCGTCGCGCATCGGTTTCATTGAAGCCGATGCGTACGCCGATGCGTCCGGGGAAGCGCAGCGCCAGTTCACGCATGGCCTGTTCTTCCTCCGGTTCTCCGCGGCCGATGATGGCGATCTGGCCGCCGGACTCGACGATGAACTCGGCGACCGCTTCGGTCAGGTCCAGGCCTTTCTGGTAGACCAGGCGTGAAACCACGGCGAACAGCGGGCCAGTGGCGTCGTCGAGGCCAAAGAGCTCACGCACATGGGACGCGTTGACCGCCTTGCCTTCCCAGTCGCCCATGGCGAACTGCCGGAACAGGTGGGTGTCGGTGGCCGAGTCCCAGCTTTCATCGATACCGTTGGGGATGCCGCTGAGCAGGCCTTGCTGGGTCTTGGCGGCGAGAAACCCGTCGAGCCCGCAACCAAACGCCGGGGTGGTGATCTCCTGGGCGTAGGTAGCGCTGACGGTGGTGATATGGCTGGAGTAGGCCATCCCGGCCTTGAGGAACGACAGTTTGCCGTAGAACTCCATGCCTTCCTGTTGCAGGGCGTGTTCGGGGATGCCCAGTTCCGGGCACGACGCCAGGCTGACGACGCCCTGATAGGCCAGGTTATGGATAGTAAACAGCGTCGGGGTGCGTTGCCCGCGCCAGTGCATATAGGCCGGCGCCAACCCGGCGGGCCAGTCGTGGGCATGGACCAGGTCCGGGCACCAGTGGATCTGCGCGAGGTTGGCGGCGATGTCGGCCGCGGCCAGGCCCAGGCGGGCGAAGCGAATGTGGTTGTCGGGCCAGTCGCGACCGTTATTGGCACCGTAAGGGGAGCCTTCGCGGGCAAAGAGTTCCGGGCAGATCAGGACGTAGACCACCAGGCCGTCGGCCATGTCCATGCGCCCGATCTTGCAAGGCGGTAGCGCTGCGTGGCCGCCCAGTTCGCCGATGATGTGGATCGGATTGCCGCTGTTCATCACTTGCGGATAACCGGGGATCAGCACCCGGACATCATGCAGGCCGGCCATGGCCCGGGGCAATGCGGAGGAGACATCGCCCAGGCCGCCGGTCTTTACCAGATCGGCGATTTCCGAGGTGACGAATAATATTTTTTTGCGGTTGGGATTCTGTCGAACGACGGGGAGCAGTGCCTTGCCGCCGGTGGCCAGCACCGGTGCCGTTGGCGATTCGGCCGCGGGCGGTAGTTGAGAACGGACTTGTTGTGGTTCCAAGGCAGCACTGATCATAAATATCTCCCATTTTCTCGATCTGTTTCCGGCAAGCGCCAGAGCTGTTGTTTCATTGGCCACATCCTGCGGCCAGGCGCACAAGCGCTACGCAAGGAAAGCAAACGGCTACCCAATGCGGCGAAGCGAATCAGCTGAAAGAGCTGTTGCAGTGACCCGTGCAAGGACTGCACCAGTCGCGGTTGCCCTACCTCTAACCTGACCTGTCGCCGCTACGAAAAGTTTCGACTTTTTTTCGTCTGGGTGACCGGTTGGTTTCCCCCCCGGCTAGGCAGTCTAGGTCAGAACGTAGAGAGGTGCGGCTCGGTTCGTCGAATTGTCCGACAATCACGGCTTTTGTCGGCAATCTCTTACATGACAAAGGGGGATACGCACCGACGAAGTGCAGTTTTCTGAAAGAAAAAGAGTGTATAGGGGGCGACGTTGTTTCATCGGCGTGCACGATGGAGTGGCGCAATGCACCATTGGAGAGCGGGTAGAGTGGAGGCGTTTTGATGGCATTTATGGGCACTGGAAACAGTGGGAGGTGTCCTGGGTATTTGGGTAGAATTCAGCCGGCCGGCGTCAGCAACCGGATCGGCTGTCCCGCCGCCCAGGCCAGCAGGTCTTCGATCATCAGGGAATAGAACCGCTGGTAATTCTGCCGGCTTACGTAGCCCACATGCGGCGTGGCCAGTACGTTATCCAGGGTTCGGAACGGATGGGCAGCAGGCAAAGGCTCCTGGGCGAATACGTCCAGGGCGGCGCCGGCCAGGCGCTTGTGCTGGAGGGCGTCGATCAGGGCGCTTTCGTCGATGATCGGCCCGCGGGAGGTGTTGACCAGCAGCGCCTCGGGTTTCATCCAGGCCAGTGCCTGGGCATCCACCAGGCCGCGGGTGCGTTCACCGAGCACCAGGTGGATCGAAAGAATATCGGCCTGCTCGAACAATGCCTGCTTGCTCACGTAGGTCACGCCCGCTTCGGCGGCGCGCTCGGCGCTGAGGTTCTGGCTCCAGGCAATGACCCGCATACCGAACACCTGGCCAAACTGCGCCACCCGCGTACCGATGCTGCCCAGGCCGAGGATCGCCAACGTCTTGCCGTGCAGGTCGCCACCCAAGCCTTGTTGCCAGAGGCCGGCGCGCAGGGCGTTGGCTTCCTGCACCAGGTTGCGGGTCAGGGCCATGATCAGTGCCCAGGTCAGTTCGGGCGTGGCGTGCTTGTAGCTGTCGGTGCCGCACACCTGGATACCCAGTTCGGCGGCAGTCTTCAGGTCCAGGGCGGCATTGCGCATGCCGCCGGTGAGCAACAGCTTGAGATTGGGCAGGCGACGCAGCAGGCCTTCGTCGAACAACGTGCGTTCGCGCATCACGCAGATCACTTCGAAGTACTGCAAACGCTCGACGAGGGTGTCACGGTCAGCGGGATAGTCATGGAGAAACGTCACCTGGCCGACGCTGTCCAGCACCGACCAGTGCGCCACGTCACGTGCCACATCTTGCCAATCGTCGATGACTGCTATTTGCACCGCCATGGAACACCTCGTCAGGGAATGGGTTTGTCCAGCCAGTTCAACAGGGCCTTGTGGAACCGATCCGGCGCTTCCATCTGCGGGGCATGCCCCAGATTGGGGAACTCCACCAAAGTCGAATGGGGAATCAGCCCGGCGGCCCGCTTGCCCAGTACCTCGTAGTGGCCCAGCGTGGCCTTGACCGCCGGCGGCGCAATGTCCCTGCCGATGGCGGTGGTGTCGCTGGTGCCGATCAACAGCAGGGTGGGTACCGTCAGATTCTTGAACTCGTAATAGACCGGTTGGGTGAAGATCATGTCGTAGATCAGCGCCGAGTTCCACGCCACTTGCGTATGACCCGGGCCCTTGTTCAAGCCGGCGAGCATCTCCACCCAGCGCTCGAACTCAGGTTTCCAGCGACCACCGTAATAGGTCGTGCGCTCGTAGCGGCGAATGCCCTCGGCGTTGACTTTCAGCTCCCGTGCGTACCATTGGTCAACGGTGCGATAGGGCACGCCCAAGGCTTTCCAGTCTTCCAGGCCAATGGGGTTGACCATCGCCAGGCGTTCGACCTGGTCGGGAAACTGCAAGGCGTAGCGGGTGGCGAGCATGCCGCCGGTGGAATGGCCGAGGACGATGGCTTTCTGTACGCCGAGGGCTTTGAGCAAGGCCTGGGTGTTACTCGCCAATTGCTGGAAACTGTACTGGTAATGCTCGGGTTTGCTGGAGGTGCAGAAGCCAACCTGATCCACCGCGACGACCCGGTATCCGGCTTCGCTGAGCACCTTGATCGAATCGCCCCAAGTGGCGGCGCAGAAATTCTTGCCGTGCATCAGCACCACGGTGCGGCCATTGACCTTGCCTTGGGCCGGTACGTCCATATAGCCCATCTGCAGCGACTGGTCCTGGGACTGTAAAGCGAAGTGCTTGAGGGTGTAGGGGTATTCGAAGCCCTCCAACTGCGCTCCGTAGGCCGGGCCCTCAGGTGAATTGGCGGCCTGGGCGAACAGGGGTAGGGCGGCGGTGAGGAACAGGCTGGGCAACCAGCGCACGGTGGTACGGGGCATGGTCAATCTCCTTGTGGCCGCCGCCGATCCTGGCGCGACGCGATTATGGCGACATTAACCACTGGCAACCGAACAGCTCGAACGTTCAATCCATCCAACCCTGTGTCGCCAACGCGAGAACGCCGTAGCGCAGGCCCTTGGCAAGGGTCACGATCAGCAGGAAACGCCGCCACGGTTCGCCCATCACCCCGGCCACCAGGGTCAACGGGTCACCGATGATTGGCAGCCAGCTGAGCAGCAGCGACCAGCGGCCGAAACGCTGGTAGTGCACGCGAGCCTTGTCCAGGTGGGCCGGGCTGACCGGAAACCAGCGCCGATCCTTGAAGTGCTCCAGGCGCGTGCCCAGCCACCAGTTCACCAGCGAACCCAGGACATTGCCAGTCGTGGCGACCCCCAGCAGCAACCAGACCTCATGGCGTTCGCTGAGCAACAAGCCGACCAACAATGCCTCGGATTGCAGCGGCAACAAGGTTGCCGCGCCAAAAGCCGCCAGGAACAAGCCGATATAGGCTTCACCCATCAGTGGGCCGGGTAATCCGCCACTACGGTTTGGGTCCCGTCTTTCTTCAGGCCGATGACTTGGTAGGCATCGCTCATGCCGTCCATTTCCATGCCAGGCGAGCCCATGGGCATGCCCGGCGCGGCGACACCGAGCAAGTCATCGCGCTTGCTCAGCGCCAGCACTTGGTCGGCCGGGACATGGCCTTCGACGAATTTGCCGTTGATCTCGGCGGTGTGGCAAGAACGCAGGTTCGGCGCCACACCCAGGCGCTGCTTGACCGAACTCATGTCGGCCTCGACATGGTCGTTGACCTTGAAACCGTTTTCTTGCAGGTGCGAGATCCACTTTTTGCAGCAGCCGCAATTGGCGTCGCGGTGTACATCGATACTGATCGGTTCGGCGGCCTGGGCCAGGGTGGTCATGAACAGGGCGCTCAAGGCGAGCAGGTGCAGGGGATGGGCCATGGAGGTGCTCTCGTTTCAACGGTTGGGCGGGAGGATAACAGAGTAGCGAGCGCGAGCTGACGGGGGGCTGAGGCGGGGATTACAGAACTGTCAGGTTGGAAGGGCGATGAACATTCAAGGACGAGGCGGATGCCAGCAAGATGTTGGCGCGGTGTGGAAACTTGCTCTCTCACCAGGGGCCGTTAGCGGGGCATGTCGAAGCCCGGGCCGCCACGGTGATCAGGTCAAAAGACTGATACGACGAAACATACATAATTGCTCATGATTAACCGCCGCAGTTGCGCGCATACGCGCCTTCGGCTGTACCATGGAATCCCGTTGGCAGCCCGTCAGTCCCGCAGTACGGTATGGGCTTGGCAAGTCTCGGATACAGAACGGATACATTCAGGAAAAATTGGTAATGACTCACTCACAACGTTTGAAATACTCGATTCTGATCGTCCTCGTCGTCCTGGCAATCATGCTTGGGCTGTCGTGGATGCAGGGCAAGGGGATGATCAGCGAGCAGCTGTTTCAATACATCGCCATCGCCGTGGCGGTCATCGTGGTGGTGATCAACGGCGTGATGCGGCGCAAGGTCAAGTCCTGAGCGCCGGTTTCAATCCTTGGCCTGGAGCACGGCCATCGCACTGGGGTGCAGGCTGTAGCTTTTATCGGGGTTGAGGGTGACGACGCCCTCGCTGCACAGGCGCTTCAACACCTCGCGCACACTGAGAAAGGACAATGGAATGTCCAGTCCCAATAACTGGCTGTGCACCCCGCGCACGCCCAGTCTGCGGTTTTCATGGGCGGCCTTGAGCAGCGCGTCGATGACTTTTAGGCGAATCAGGCTGGTCCTGAGCCCGAAGCTCTTGAGCAAGCGCCTGATGTGGTCATTGCCGCCTCGCTCTGCCGGCCTGTCGAATACTCGGTGGGGGGCGCTCAGCGAGACACCGGTCGCCCTTGGTTTGCCCTCCATGGGCAGTTGCGCGTTACGCATGCAAAAACTCCTTACCAGCCTGATCAGAAAAGGTCACGGATACTCTCCTGTAATAGGACGAACGAGGACGCACAATCATGAGGGGCATCATGTGAAAAAAATGCCCTTGCCGCGTAAAACCGCCGTGCTCAAGCGGCTGTCAGCCATTAATTTTTTTTCATCCGGTTCGTTTCAAGGTAGGCACATTCCGGTTCAGCACGCGGCATGTGATTTCCCAGGCGGACCAAGTGTTTGTCTACTGTCGCACCGGTAGCCGTCCTGGTTTCTGAAGGGTTTCATCAGGAGTGAACGTGAGAATGTCCGGGCAGTTATCGAGGGTTGGCCTCGCAGGCGCTTTTCTGGGGATCGCCCTCGGGCTCAGCCCGGTGGTCAATGCGCAAGACGATGGGCAGCAAGCCAGTGCCGAGATCCGTCGCACCCGTTTTGGTGTGCCGCATATCCGGGCGCAGGATGAACGTGGGTTGGGTTATGGCATCGGCTATGCCTACGCCCAGGACAACCTGTGCCTGCTGGCCAATGAGATTGTCACGGTGAACGCCCAGCGCTCGCGCTATTTCGGGCCGGAGCAGGTCACGGTCGAGGAGCGGGAGAACCGCGTCAGCGATCTGTTCTTCAGCTGGCTCAACACGCCGCAAGCGGTTTCCGCTTTCTGGCAGGCCCAGACACCTCAAGTGCAGCAACTGGTCGAAGGCTACGTGGCGGGTTACAACCGTGCGCTGGTCGAACGCCAGGCCAAAGGCCTGCCCGAACAATGTGCCAGCGAGTGGGTGCGGCCGATCACGGCGCTGGACCTGGTCAAGTTGGCCCGTCGGCTGTTGGTGGAAGGCGGCGTTGGCCAATTCGCCGAGGCTCTGGCCGGCGCGCAACCGCCCCAGGCGACCACGCTGACGGGCACCCCGGTCACCGGTTTCGCGGCCGCCGCAACCCGGCAGCAGCGTTTTGCCCTGGAGCGTGGCAGCAATGCGCTGGCCATCGGCAGCGAGCGCTCGTTCAACGGCCGCGGGATGTTGCTGGCGAACCCACATTTTCCGTGGGTGGGCGGCATGCGTTTCTACCAGATGCACCTGACCATTCCCGGCAAGCTGGACGTCATGGGCGCGGCGCTGCCAGGCCTGCCGATGATCAATATCGGTTTCAGCCAGCACCTGGCCTGGACCCACACCGTCGACAGCTCGAAACATTTCACCCTGTACCGCCTGCAACTCGACCCGAAGGACCCGACCCGCTATCTGCTCGACGGCAAGTCTGTGCCGATGAGTCAGCAGACGGTTGCGGTGGACGTCAAGCAACCTGACGGCCAGGTGCAGACGATTTCCCGAGTGGTCTATGGCTCGCAGTTCGGCCCGATCGTGCAATGGCCTGGCCGGCTGGATTGGGATAACCGGTTCGCCTACAGCCTGCGGGACGCGAACCTGGACAACGATCGCGTGCTGGCCCAGTGGTACGCCATGAACAAGGCCGTCACGCTTAAGGATCTACAGCAGGCCGTCCATAAGATTCAGGGCATTCCCTGGGTCAATACCCTGGCGGTGGACGACCAGGGGCAAAGCCTCTACATGAACGTGTCGGTGGTGCCGAACGTCGACGCCGAGAAACTGGCTCGGTGCAGCGATCCCCGGGCCGGGTTGCGACTGATCGTGCTGGATGGCTCTCGCAGCGAGTGTGCCTGGGATATCGATTCCAACGCCGTGCAAAAAGGCATCTATGCCGCCGACAGGCTTCCGCAGTTGCTGCGCCGCGATTATGTGCAGAACTCCAACGATTCGGCCTGGATGGCCAACCCTTCGCAGCCGCTGTCCGGTTACTCCCCGTTGATCAGTCAGCAAGGCCAACCCCTGGGACTGCGGGCGCGTTTTGCGCTGCAGCGGATGGGCCAGTTAGCCAAGGACGGGCCGGTGAAGGTGGAGAATTTGCAGCGCATGGTCATGGACGATCAGGTTTACCTGGCTGACCAGGTGATGCCGGACCTGCTCGGCGTTTGCGCCGCTGACCTGGGGGGCGATGCTTCGACATTGGGCCAGGCTTGTGCCAGCCTCAAGGCCTGGGATCGCAAGGCCGGCCTGAATAGCGGCCTGGGGTTCGTGCATTTCCAGCACATCATGAACCGGCTGCAAGCTGTGCCTGATTCATGGCGCGTCGCGTTCGATCCCAAAGACCCGCAACACACCCCGCGCGGCCTGGCGATCGAGCGGCCAACAGTGCTCAAGGCCGTGCGCGATGCCATGCTGGCTTCGGTGGAGGCGGTAAAGGTCGCCGGGGTGTCGAAGGACAGCCAATGGCAAGACGTCCAGGTGGCTAGCAGCGGCAGCCGACAGACACCGATTCACGGCGGCCCCGGGGAACTGGGCATCTACAACGCGATCCAGAGTGTGCCGGGGGCGAACGGCAAGCGGGAAGTGGTCAGCGGGACCAGCTATCTGCAAGTGGTGACGTTTGACGGCAAAGGTCCGCAGGCCCAGGGGTTGCTGGCATTCTCTCTCTCCAGCGACCCGGCGTCGCCTTATTCGGCCGATCAGACCCAGGCGTTTTCGCAAAAGCAGTGGAGTGTGCTGCCATTCACCGAACAGCAAATCAAGGCCGATCCGCATTATCAGGCGTTGATTATCCGGGAGCGTGATGAGACGGGCAGGGTGGCGACGCAATAGCCGCTGGTGTGCGGTCACATTCAAACTGGATGTAGACCGATCCACCGCTCGCGAGCAAGCTCGCTTCCACAGGGGATTTGTGTTGGCCGGGAAATCGCAGGCTGGCACCGATCCAAGCTGTGGGAGCAAAGCTTTCAGTGAGTGGCCGGTCGTTGTCCGATGGAGTTGAGGACCGGGTTACCGTGCTTGTTCTGGGTCAGGTAGACCGGCAGCACCTTTGGCAGCGAAGGCACCAGGTTCTGCACTTCGCTGATGTTGTAGATACCACCGATCCGTAGGCTTCCGGTGCTGTTGTCGGCCAGCATGACGGGCCGGTCGAGGTAGCGGTTGATCAGCGGCAGTGCATCGCTCAGGGCGAGGTTATCCAGCACCAGCTTGCCGTTGCGCCATGCCAGCGAGCTGTCATTAGGGGCTGTCTCACGGACTTGCGGTTGGTGGTCGCCCGCCTTGTAGCTGGCTTGCATACCCGGGGAAAGCGGTAGGCCGTCACGGGTGATCGCCTGGTTGCTGGTCACCCTCACCGAACCCTCCAGCAGCGTGACCCGTACCTGGTCCTGGTACATCCATACGTTGAAGCGAGTGCCGGTTACGCGCACCTGGCCTTGGCCGGCCCGAACGACAAACGGGTGCTGTTTGTCGTGGCTGACGTCAAAAAACGCCTCGCCCTTTTCCAGCGTCACCCGGCGCTCGTTTTTATAGTTTGCAAATACCAGCTCACTGCCCAGGTTGAGTTCTACCTCGCTGCCGTCGCCCAGGGTGACATGACGCACGCTGGCGCCGGCTTCGAAGCGCTGGTAGGAATTGGCAATCCAGCCCAGGTTCCAGCCGGTGTACGCGGCCAGGGGCAGACCGACTACGAACACCGCAGCGGCGACCGCCAATCGGCTCCAGCGCGACCGGCGGCGGGGCGCTGGAGCGGCCGGCGCCGACTCGACGCGCGGCAGATGATCGGCAACAGCCCAGATCTCCAGCATGGCTTCGTATTCCAAAGCATGCAGAGGATCGGCATCGTGCCACTGCTTGAACGCCTGTCGTTCGGCATCGGTGCAATCGACGGCATGCAAACGCATGCACCAATGGGCAGCGGCATCGGTAATGGCGTCGTATTCGGTTTCCGAGAGGGTATGTTCGCTCATTGACTCTTCCTGGTTTGCCGCATTCTAACCTTGGGCATGAGCTGCCGAGAACCGCCACCATGGCGTTTACGCATCAATGAGCCTGTTTTTTTACTCAAACACTCGTTGTCGCCTACCGTCGCATACAGGGCGTGAAAAAAGATCAACCACCCAAACCCTTCACTGCGCGGCAATTTGCCGTGATGGAGTGGGGTCGAGTTGGCGTCCCAATTCACAAATCAAGAGTGTGAGCGAGTCGGCGTTGCGAAGTATGACGTCGATGCGTTTGTCCGGCAAAATCGGATCGAGAAAATCATCGCGAGCTTTATCCATGGTTCTGGCGCCGGTTATCTTCAGGATTTCCCGGGTGGTTTGCCTGTATTCAGGCAACAGCTCCAGCTTCTTGTAGGTGTTATCCATGCTGTCCCATTGCGTGAACAGTTTTGACTTTGGTGTGGTCAATGAAAGCCCGTTGAGTTGCAGCTCCCTTTGCTTGTCGTATTGCAACTTTGCGGCGTAAGTCGCTGTTGAAATCAAATCGAGAAATGGTAGTGCGGCGTCCAGGTAGATGATGTCGAACGTATTGAACAGCTGATGGGAAATTTCGTGGATGAAGGTCGCTCCCTGGGCATGCGCATCGACATTGAAGATGTCGGGTACGACGGCCTTGTACCAATCCAGGCCCAGGTCGAAAAAAAACTGCGTGATATAGATTCGTCCCACGGCTGCCGGCTCGAGTACGAAGGCGGTTGCTCGATCTTCCAGGTGCTTGAGGTTGCCGATCACGATGCGGTCGGCATTCTGTAGCGCCCAGGATGGATCGGCCAATGCCTGGCATATGGGAGAAATCGCCGCCTCAATTTTGCTGATAAGACGGGCGTCGACGCTGTTGACCCCAAAAAACAATCTCAGGAAATGATCCAGCCGAGAGCCCACAAGTGGTTGTCGCTTGAATTGCTCGAAGTTGTGAAGGGCGTTGAATGAGTAGAACCTCGCGGTCTCCAGTGCCTGCACGATTGCATTGGCCCGGTGCGGATATTTCCTGCGTATCTCGGCCATGCCCCGTGCTTCAATGTTCAATGAACCTTTGGCCTTTAAGTCGCTATAGGTGATGGCCAGCTTCGACCCGGCCTTGCCGAATCGAATGGTTTGGCGTTGCGGGTCGATTTCCCATGTCCGGCCGTCCGGGGACTTTTTCAATAAAGGCCCTTCACCGTGTTCGTGAATGACTCGCCAGGTCTGGCCGGCTTTTGCCACTTGATAGACCTTGCCGGCGAGTGGGATAAAAGACTTGCCATTCGCCGCAACCTTATAGATCCCGTCGCTCAGGCTAAGTTGAAGATTCGAGAGGCTGACGTCCGAGGCTTCGAAGACCTGGAGGTCGGTGCGCATCGGAGCCGTGCAAGAGATGTCCTTCCAGTTTGTCGCGGGTGTAGCGTTTCCAGAAACCGGTTCGATAGGGTCGAGAAGACCGAATGTATCCTCGCGGTTCAAGAAGCCAAGCGAGACCATCTCCGCGGCGCCTGCGATAAAATTGTGCAGGCCTGTTTTCCAGTCATGCTGTTGCAAGGCTTCGGCTGACCCCTTGAAGTCCTGATAACTCTCCCAGAGCGTTTCCAGGAAAGTCAGTTTGGCCGGTAACTGTCTTCCCAACATCCTGACCCCGGAGCTGAACAGATGCAGCACCGTTGCCCAATCAGACTGACGATGGTCCTGGTTTTGCGCGGTCAACATATCTGCCAGCAATGTCGCGTTGTCGTCATACAGCGTATGCAGAATATTTGTATTGATGGGGCTGAAGCCCAGAGTCATTTCCGATTGTTTTCCGCGCGTGGCTGCGAAGAGATTTTTGAACGTGGCTTGCTGGTCCTGGGGAAGCCGACGAATCAACAAATCCTGGAGCGCGCCGGGTGTATTGAATGCCGCGACGATGCTCGCTTCATCCTTGAACTCCTGTAACAGCTCGCCGTCATGGTAGGGCGAATACAGGACGTGAGGGCTGGTTGCATCGGTAGCCGAACTGAACAGGTAAAGCCCCAATGCCTTGATCGCGGCACCGCCTTCGGTTTTGATCAGCTCCAAAGGGCGGAAGAATGCGCTGACGCCCTCGACCGCTTGACGAGCGATGGCGTCCGGCATGTCCATGACTTGCCGGAACAGGTCGAATGCCGGAGGGGAAAGGTGTTGCTGTAGATACCGTGCGTGAGCGTACTGCAACAATTGCCACGGCAACTGTTGCCGAAAGCGCCGTTTTCTTGGCTGGTCATCCACAATACTGTTGGAAAGTGCTTGGGTTACATGGTTTTTATAGGCGGTCGGGATATCCAGCGACGACAACATTTGCCGTACGGCGCTCTCGTTCAAACCATCGGGCAACGGCTGCGTGGATGTCGACGAAACCTTGAAACCCTTTTTGGTCACCTCAACGTGATTCAACGCAAAATCGGTCAGCGAGCTGGCCGGTCCCACGATCGCGAGGTTGGGCGTGATCTGGATCGTTTCGGGGTTCAGGTTTTTCCGAGGAAAGCGCGCGTCCAATAGCGTTTGCAGTTTTTTATGCACATAGGTGCGCAGGGGCTCGATACCGTCCAGGTAATCCTTGCCATCGGACACGCTGTTTTTATATTGCTCAAGCACTTCTATGTGCAGGCGTTTTTCTTCAAGGGACGCAGTGCCAAGCCAGGCAGGTAGTTTCTGTTGCCGTTCATTTGCCTGAGCGATAGCGGTAGCGCGTTTCAGATTGGTGGGCGCGCCTTTGTTCAGGAGCGCCTGAAGACTGTGGACCAATGCCGATCCGGTCAGTTGCCAATCACCGGCTTCTAATGTGCTCAGATAGCCATACTCGGCCTCAAAGTATTTGATAAACGAACTCATCCGGTTGATCAGTACGTTGTCTTCGATCAATTCATAGGCCTGGAGTTGGTAGCGCCTATGGGGCAGGCGTTGAGTGACCGTTAAATTTTCAAGCAATGCAAAGCGTCTTTGGGAATCGAGCAGATCTTGATTCAATTGCCGGGTGGCCACCTCGACGGAAGGAAAAGCCCGCAAGCCATCGGCAGGTGTCCAAAGGATTGCCATGCCTGAGTGGGGAGTATCCAGCCCTCCACGCTCGGTTAATAAAAAACAATTGGCGAGCGGCAGCAGGACCGTTCGGCCTTCTTCGCCACAGGCGAGCGTCAACGAATAGACATCCGGCCGAAAGCCCCTGACCGTTTTGCGTTGCGAGCGGTCCGGGTAGTCTGGGTCGTAGACTAAAACTGCTCTGATCAGGTTATTTGCAATCGACGACAGACTCGAACCAAGCTCCCTGAGTTCGGCCTCGGCGCGGATACCCAAAGAAAAAACATTGGTCAGCTCAGCCAGTAGCGGCCTCAGCCCATTGAGCAGCGAAACGTTGGAGGATGTTGGCAACTGACTAAAGAGACCGTCGAAAGCCTCTTCCACATCGGTATAGCTCTTGCCCCTTCTTTCCAGTTGATCGGCCATGAAATTGGATGGGCGCAGGTCCCCATGAAACGCGGGACGAGTTCCCCAATGTCCGGCGGTTGGCTGCGCCAAGAGTCGTTTGTTGATGAAAGCGCGTATATCCAACGCCTTGTCAATGAGCGAGTGGATGTCGACATCGGCCTGGCGAGACATCTCCAATGCGTAATGGAAGTTATTCTTCTGCTTTTCAATTATTGCGCTTGCCAGGGTTTCGGCGACCGGTAAGTCCAGTGACTTGCCCGAAAGCTGCGGCTCATCGAAGCGCTGGAAGCGGTTACGCTCTTCCAGGCTCAAGAGGCTATAGATTTTCTCTTTTTCTACAGTGCTTGCGGATTGACCGTACAACCTGTCCTTGAAGCCCGTATAGTTGGTTATCTTTTGAACGCCGTCGAGGGGCGTATAAAGATAATGCCCCTTGGCGCTGATCATCATGGAGCCGGCAAGCTCCACGTAGTTCGGTTCATACTCCCAGAGTCGAATCGTTTCGATGAACAGCAGTGTTTCGTCTCGGCGAGAGGGACGCAATAACCGAAACAGCTCACGACTCTGCTCATCCGTCAGTTGTCCTTTCTCCCGTTCGATCAGGATGGACGCCGATAACCCATCGTGAATGACGCGAGATAGAAGTTTGCGTCGTGATATATAGAAAGAGGCGGCTCTTCCCTCCCAAAAGGCATCGATGCAGCTGATCAGCGTTGGAATCAGTGTTGTGGCAATGTCTTTTATGATGTTTTCCCATTGCTGCTGACTGTAGGACGATGCGGGCGTACCCGGATGAGTCAGATCGAAGTCATGCCCGGCACGCCACCCCTGATGATGGAAGTAGTCCAGGACTGCATTGCTCAGTGGGATGCTTTCAGTCACCGGGATTGCCTTCGGATCTTGCGGGTGAGTCTCCTTGGAGAACGCCACGCGGATCTGTCGATGATCCAGATCCGGCAGCGCCTCGTTCAATAGCTGGTCAAGCATCGATCTTAACGAGGGCAATTTGATCAGTTCATTCACCATGGCCAAGGCATTGAGGCTCTGGGCGTGCTCGATGGATTCGAGCTGGGTCTTGAAAACATCCTCTTCGATGAGTCGCCGGGTCTGCCTGATGTCGGTGGTGCTGTTCAGTTCGCTGCGTTGGGCAATCGACAAGAGACGAAACAGGTCATCGCGTTGCGCAGTGTCCCGGCGCATCTGGTCAATCTGTGCTTCGAGGGATACCAGGTTGTCGAATTTTTTGATTCCACCACTTGGCGTGTAGAGGAACACCGGGTGGGTGCTGGTTTCGCTGCTGTTCGACGAGGTGCTGAGGACAAAGCAGCCGGCCAGTGCAATGGGCGGTTTTTCATCGGCTTGCAACAGAATGGTTTCGGCGAACATCGGGGGTGTCTGCGCTGCGCGCTGGGTGTGGTCGGGCAGGGCAATGTGCTGCAACCAGTCGAGGTCTGCCTGCGTCAAGTCGTGGGTGGCGATCAATTCGTCCAGGCGATGGGCGTGCAATACCTCGGGAAATAAAAGCGGCGTGGTTTCAGTGAGCATCGTTGCTTCTCGATCAAGGCGCCTCAAAACGACGCGAACGTGGAGGAGCCGCCAGACTAGGCAACGATGGCTGAGCAAAGGTGGTACATAGTTACCGCACGCTGGTTTCTGACCTGTCAGGCAGGGCAGGCGCCGTGGTAAGCATTGACAGTGCGCGCCTGAAACGGTGTTTAATCACCCGGCGGGTCCTTTTACGCTGTTGCTACCTCCAACAATCATTCTGGAGCTTCAGATGTCTGCGCCATCCGATCATGCCGCTTCTTGCACTTTGTCTTTCGATGCTCTGGTGAGCTTGCTGGAGAAAATTTTCCTGCGTCATGGCTCGTCGGCCGAAGTCGCTCGGTGCCTGGCTGAAAACTGCGCCGGGGCCGAGCGCGACGGTGCCCACAGCCATGGGGTGTTTCGCATTCCCGGCTATGTCTCGACACTCGACAGCGGTTGGGTCAACGGCAAGGCCGTGCCGGTGGTCGAGGACGTCGCTTCAGGGTTTGTCGCGGTGGACGCCGGTAACGGGTTTGCCCAGCCGGCCCTGGCCGCCGCGCGTCCATTGCTGGTGGCGAAGGCCCGCAGTGCCGGTATCGCCATCCTGGCCATTCGCAACTCCCATCACTTTGCCGCCCTCTGGCCGGATGTCGAGCCGTTTGCCTATGAAGGCCTGGTGGCGTTGAGCGTGGTCAACAGCATGACGTGCGTGGTGCCCCATGGCGCAGACCGGCCATTGTTCGGTACCAACCCCATTGCCTTCGCCGCGCCACGGGCTGGCGGTGAGCCGATTGTCTTCGACCTCGCCACCAGCGCCATTGCCCACGGCGACGTACAGATTGCTGCACGCAAGGGCGAGTTGTTGCCGCCGGGGATGGGCGTGGACAGCGTCGGCCAGCCGACCTGCGACCCCAAGGCGATTCTCGAAGGTGGAGCGCTCTTACCCTTTGGCGGGCACAAGGGCTCGGCCTTGTCGATGATGGTCGAGTTGCTGGCGGCGGCCCTGACTGGCGGTAATTTTTCCTTCGAATTCGACTGGCACAACCATCCGGGCGCCAAGACCCCGTGGACCGGTCAGTTGTTGATCGTGATCGACCCCACCAAGACAGCTGGGCAAAACTTCGCCGAGCGCAGCCAGGAACTGGTCAGACAGATGCATGGCGTTGGGTTGCGGCGCTTGCCGGGAGACCGTCGCCATCGCGAACGCAGCAAATCCGATGAGCATGGGATTAACCTGGACGAGCAGACCCTGGCGCAGTTGCGCGAGTTGGCAGGGACTTGAACAGCCCGCTGTGGCGGCCAGCCTGGCTGCCACTGCCTTGCCGTGACACGCTGCGCCAAGCCTTCTACTATGATGGCTTCTTTTCTGTGGAATCGCCTGGATGAGTAAGCCCGGCCAAACGGTGCTGGTTGCGCTGCGCAAAATGATCGCCTCGGGCGAGTTGACCGCTGGCGAGCGCTTGATGGAAGTACCCACGGCCGAGCTGTTCGGCGTTTCGCGCATGCCGGTGCGCATGGCGTTTCGTACCCTGGAGCAGGAAGGGTTGCTGGTGCGCTTCGGCGGACGAGGTTTCCAGGTGCGCTCGGTCAGTGCCGAGCAGATCGCCGGGGCCGTGGAGGTGCGAGGCGTGCTGGAAGGTCTGGCAGCACGGCAGACGGCCGAGTATGGCTTGTCTGAAGAGGCCCGCGCGATACTCGAGCAATGCCTGCTGCAGGGCGATGAACTGTTCGCCAAGGGCTATGTGACCGAGGAGGACCTGGAGGTCTACCACGACCTCAACATGCGTTTTCACCAGGTGATCGTCGAAGGCAGCCACAACCCGGCGATTGCCGATGCCCTGGCCCGCAACGACCATCTGCCATTCGCCTCAGTCACCGCCCTGGCGGTGGATCGCCAGAACATGGCCGGCGAATTTCGTCGTTTCAACTATGCCCATATGCAACACCATTCGGTGTTCGACGCCCTGATCAACCGCCAGAGCGGCCGCGCCGAGGCAATCATGCGCGAGCATGCTAACGCGACCCTGCGTTACGCCGAAGTCTTCGGCTCGACGCTGGCTGACGAGCGGATGACGGTGATTCTTCGTTCGGAGTGAACAGCCCCAGTTGTGGATGGATTTGTGAACCCAGCACAAATCCCCTTGTGGGAGCGAGCTTGCTCGCGATAGCGCCGGGTCAGCTTGCATCAATGCTGGATGTTCCGGCCTCTTCGCGAGCAGGCTCGCTCCCACAATGTTTTTCGGTGAATGCAGAATTTGTATTCAGCACAAATCCCCTGTGGGAGCGAGCCTGCTCGCGATAGCGGTGGGTCAGTCACTATCAATGCTGCTGAGCTGACGCCATCGCGAGCAGGCTCACTCCCACAAAAGGCCTGTGTTAGAGGTCCAGTACCAGCATCGGTGTCTTGGACCTGGAGCAACATGGCGTGAACTGGTCGTTGCAGGCCTGTTCAGCCTCGGTCAGAAACATGTCCCGATGCTCTGGTACACCTTCGAGCACACGCGTCAGGCAGGTGCCGCAGACACCTTGTTCGCACGAGATCGGAATCTCGATGCCATGGCGCTCCAGCGCCTGCACCACACTGCAGTCCGCCGGCACGTCGAACACTTGGCCGCTGCGGGCCAGCTTGACTGAAAAGCTGCCATCGGCACGGGTGTCGGTGGGGGCTGCGGCAAAGTATTCGCGGTGCAGGCGGTCTTCCTGCCAGCCCTGGCCCTTGGCGGTGTCGAGGACGTGTTGCATGAACCCGCCGGGGCCGCAGACGTAGAGGTGTACGTCGTCACTGGGCGCGGCCAGCACCCTGGCGGCGTCCAGCAGGGTTTCAGGTTCTTCATCGAAATGCAGGAAGACCCGGTCGGCATAAGGAGACTGGCGCAGACGCTCGACAAAGGCCGCGCGGTCCCGGGCGCGGGCGCAGTAATGCAACTCGAACGCCGCACCGCTCTGAGCCAGGTGCTCGGCCATGCACAGGATCGGCGTAATGCCGATCCCTCCGGCAAACAACAGGCTGCGCCGGGCTTGCGGGGCGAGCGCGAACAGGTTGCGCGGCTCGCTGATGTGCAAGCGCATGCCTGGCTGGATCAACTCATGCAGGCTGCGCGAACCGCCACGGGACGCGGGGTCCTTGAGTACGCCAATGAGGTAGCGATGCCGTTCTTCGGGATGGTTGCACAGCGAGTACTGACGAATCAGCCCTTCAGGCAAGTGCACATCGATATGGGCACCGGCGGTGAAGGCCGGCAACGGCTCGCCATCGACACGCGTCAACTCGTAGCTGCAGATATCGAGGGCTTCGTTGTGTCGCGCTGCGACCTGGACTTCGATCATGACCGTTGCTCCACCTGTTGCGGTTGATGGTTGCTGGCGATCAACCCGGCCTGTGCTTCCCGTTCCCGTGCGATCCAGCGCTCCAGCACCCGGCGAGACTGTACGCCGCCAGCGTCGATGTTGAGTTTGAGCAAATTGCGTTGCGGATGGTCCAGCAGGTTGCGCTGCTGGCGTTCGAGCATTTCCAGGTCTTCGCTGAAAATCTTGCCCTGGCCTTCGCGAATGGACGCGGTGAGGGCGTCATCCTGTGGTTGGAAGTGCCGGGCCATGCCCCAGAAGTACCAGATCGACGTCTCGGTTTCCGGCGTAATGAAATCCACCACGATGCTCGACGCCTTGAATTGCGGCGCAGCGTGATAACCGCCGTTGCCGGCATGGGCCACGCCGACTTCGATCAGCACATGGCTGGGCGGGGTGAAACGGCAGATTTGCCAGCGGTCCACCGGCACGTCGTCGGCCAGGTTGTTGCCGCGCAAAGCCATGCGCCAGAACGGCGGGGCCATGATGTTTTCCATGTGCCGGGCGGTGACCACTTCATCACCTTCGACCGTGGTCACCGGCGGCGCCTCGTCGATTTCCTTCTGGCCGATACTCGAGGCGTGGACGTAGGTTTCGTGGGTCAGGTCCATCAGGTTGTCGATCATCAGGCGATAGTCGCACTGGATATGGAACAGGCCGCCACCGTAGGCCCATTCATCGCTTTCGGCCCACTCCAGATGATGGATCAGCGCCGGGTCGGCCAGCGCCTGGTCACCGGGCCAGACCCAGATGAATCCATGCCGTTCCTGTACCGCAAAGGTCTTGTTGCAAGGGAAGCCTCGTACTCGTTGCCCAGGCATCTCGACGGTCTTGCCGTCGCAGCCCATCACCAGGCCGTGATAACCGCACACCAGGTTGCCATTTTCGACATAACCCAAGGAGAGCGGGGCGCCGCGATGGGGGCAGAAGTCTTCCACGGCCGCGACCTTGCCTTCATGCCCCCGGTAAAAAACCATCTTCTCACCACAGATCTGGCGACCCAGAGGCTTGTCGACGATTTCATCGGGGGTGCAGGCAACGTACCAGGCATTTTTGGGGTACATGAGGGATCTCCAGGCGGATGTTGTTCTTATCTATGGATCCATTAACTCTCTTAACTAATTTGCTTGTCAACGTTTTTGCGGGTCGTTCGGACAACTGGTTTTATCAATGGATCCATTGGTGCGGGCGTAGGTATTCGCCTCAAGAGCGGTAGATCACCGGTGCCAGGGCTTCAATGAACGCCTACATGTGCGCTATGGTCCGCACAACCTATATTTCGACCGGATGGGCGGGCGCCTGATTGTCTCCCGGGCTTGTTGTTGCACAGTAGGAGTGATCCATGAAAACCAAAGCGGTACTCACTGAGCAGGACGTCGCGCAATTGCTGGTGGCGGTCAAGGAGCTGGCTCACCAGCGCCAATGGGCGGTGTCGGTTTGCGTGGTGGACGACGGTGGTCATCCCCTGGGGCTGCTGCGCCTGGACGATGCCTCGCCATTGTCGGCCTATATCGCCACCGAAAAAGCGCGAACCGCCGCCATGGGGCGGCGCGACAGCAAGGTTTTCGAGGACATGATCAATGGGGGACGTTACGCGTTCCTCAGCGCTCCGCACTTGCAGGGGATGCTCGAGGGCGGCGTGACCATCCGTCATGACGGCCAGTGCATTGGTGCTATCGGGGTGTCTGGGGTCAAGGCTGAGCAGGATGCTGAACTGGCCCGTCTGGCGGTGGAGACGGTGTTGCCGGTGATTACTCCGGATGCCTGAGGTGGGAATGGCCGGTTTTGTTGATCGGGTACATATCCATTTTCGCGGTAACGGCTGCTTAGGGTTCCGCTCTTACAGCGGCTCACTTTTGAAGAGCGCAAAAGTAAGCAAAACGCTTTATGCCCCACCACTCGGCACCTCGCTTAGGCTCGGTGTGCCTGAGATCAACGTCCACCGCGAGGCGGCCTAGTAGCCGACCTGGTTCTTGGTGGGACCGCGTTTCTTCTGTGGGAGCGAGCGTGCTCGCGATAGCGGTGGGTCAGTCACAGATGCATCTACAGACCGAACACCATCGCGAGCAGACCCGAATTCCACAAGGTCTGCACAAATCTTCCAGACACTCTCCTCATCAGCAGTTAATCTGCCAAGAGCACATTCACCAAGCAGGATAGGGCATGACGGCGCGCAACTGGATCGATCTCAAGCAGGACACCACGTCCGGTATCGAGACCGTGCGTGCGCATTTCGAGGGGCATGCCTATGACCCCCACTGGCATGACGCCTATCTGGTGGGCGTGACCGAGCAGGGCGTGCAGCAGTTTCACTGCCGGCGCCAGCAGCACAACAGCACGCCGGGTAAAGTCTTCCTGCTCGAGCCCGGCGAGCTGCATGATGGCAACGCCCCCCACGACCACGGGTTTACCTATCGCACGTTGTACCTGGAGCCTCAATGGCTGGAGCGCGAATTGCGGTCCTTGTTCGACGTGGCGCCGGACAACGCCCAACTTGGCTTTGCCGCCACCCTGACGGACGATGTGCCGCTGGCGAGTGCCACGGCCATGGCCTTCCAGAGTCTGCACGAGCAGGAGATCCGCATCGTGCGCCAGACGGCCCTCGATACCCTGTTGGCTACCCTGACCCAACACCTGCACTGGCGGGCGCGGATTAACCCGGATCCGCGGCTGCCATTGGTGGCGCAGCAGGCCCGGGATTATCTGCACAGTCACCTGAGTGAAGACATTGGGCTGGATGACTTGGCGCAAGTCACCGGCGTGGATCGTTTCCGCCTAAGCCGTGCATTCAAGGCGGCTTTCGGCCTGGCGCCCCATGCCTATCTGATCCAGTTGCGCCTGGCCCGTGCCCGGCGCCTGCTGGCGCGTGGCGAGAGTGCCGTGGCAGTGGCGGCCATGCTCGGTTTTGCCGACCAAAGTCACTTGGGCCGCTGGTTCCAGCGCGCCTATCGCCTGAGCCCCGCGGGCTACCGCAAGCGCTGCTCAATTGTTCCAGACTGACCGCGGTTTCATGGGGATGATCAAGCGATCGATCATTCACCGAGATGTCGCTCCATGGACCAGTTACTACCGTTTGCCTTGTTCGCGTTTGTCGCCTCCATCACCCCGGGCCCGACCAATATCCTGGTGCTGAGCCATAGCTCGCGCTTCGGCCTGGCAACCACTGTGCCGATCATCCTCGGTGCCTGCGCGGCGGCGACTTTGCTGGTGCTTTTGGTCGGCACCGGGTTGGGCGACGTGTTGGCGCGCCATGCCACGGTTCAGACGCTGCTCTCATGGGCGGGCATCGCTTGGTTGAGTTGGATGGCCTGGCAGATTTTCAGCGCACCGGCCCAGGCCATCGACCCGAACCGTCCTGTCGAAGGCCCCCGGCTGGGCTTGGCGGGGGCCGCCGGGTTGCAGTTGGTGAACCCGAAAACCTGGATGATGGCGTTGGCGGTGGTCAGCGTCTTTGCAGGGGCCGAAGCCGACCGTACCGTGCGGGTCCTCTGGCTGTCCCTGGCGTTTTTCGCCATTTCGATCCCGTGCATGACCGTCTGGGCCTACCTGGGCCGCGGCGCCGCACGTTTCTGCCGCTCCGCCGTGGCGATGGGACGGTTCAATCGGGTGATGGCGGTGATGCTGCTGGTGTCGGCTTGGTTGACCTTGGTGGTCTGAGTCGAAGTCGAGGCACGCCTGCACAAACTTCATTGCTGGGCCGCGGTAGCGGCGCTACCGCTCAGTGGCCAGGCGTCGTCTTGAAGACCAAGGCCTTGAGGCCACACGCCAGATCGACGTCAGGAAATTCCGGCGGATTTTCCAGGCGTTTCTCGAAGATCAGCCCCGGCGCTTGCTCGGTAACGCCGTCGATGAGGAAATCCGCGCCGGTGGCTGGGTCGTTGCTGCAGGCCAGGACTGTGCCGTGGGCTGTCAGCAGTTCCGGCAGACGACGCAATACCCGCTGATAGTCCTTGGTCAGCAGGAAGCTGCCTTTCTGAAAGGTCGGCGGATCGATGATCACCAGGTCGTATGGGCCACTGTTGATCACCTTGCCCCAGGACTTGAACAAATCGTGGCCGAGGAAACTCACCTGACTCAGGTCGTGGCCGTTGAGTCGATGGTTGTCGCGGCCTCGGCTCAGGGCCGCACGGGACATGTCCAGATTGACCACATGCTGCGCGCCGCCGGCGATGGCCGCCACCGAAAAACCGCAGGTGTAGGCGAAAAGGTTCAGTACTCGTTTGCCATCGGCGTTGGCCCGGACCCAGTCGCGGCCATAACGCATGTCGAGGAACAGGCCATTGTTTTGCTTCTTGCCCAGATCGATCCGGTAACGCAGGCCACCTTCGGTCAGGGTCCATTCGTCGATGGGCTCGCCCGTCAGCCATTGGGTGAGGCTTTGCGGCAGGTAGCGGTGCTGCACCGCCAGCGTATGAGCCTTGCTCTGCTGCCAGGCCGGCGACGGAGTGAGCGCCAGCAATGTCGCGATCAAATCGTCCAGGTGCGTGGGTTCCGGTTCCTTGAACAGCGAGACCAGCACCACCCCTTGCAGCCAGTCGACAGTGATTTGCTCCAGGCCCGGCCAGCAGCGCCCGCGGCCATGGAACAGGCGCCGGGTTTCTTCTGACGCCGACTCCAGGGCTGTCAGCAAATGGGCGTGAAGGGTTTGAAGGGCTACGCAATTCATTCAGGCAACGCCAGGGATTCGAAAGGCCGGCATTTTAACCGCAGGCTACCCCAGCGCAATCCCTCACCACCTTAACTGCCGCTGCTGCCAAGAATGCTGGCAACCTGTTGCGGCTGGCAGTTGAGGTACGCCGAACGCTTGAGCCAACTGGGATCTGGGTACCAGGAAAACATGAATTGACCGCCCTTGAGCTTGTCGATCACCTGACGCGCCACCTGGGGGCGTACGGCAGGGCAGCCCAGGCTGCGCCCGATGCGTCCCTGGCGCACGCTCCACAGCGGGTTCACATAGTCAGCGGCATGGATCACGATCGCCCGATCTCGGGCCAGGTCATTGAAGCCTGGCTCCAGGCCGTCCATGCGCAGCGAATAACCGTGGGCGCCCTGGTAGCTTTCCTGGGTGCGAAACAGGCCCAGGCTGGATTGGTAACTGCCCAGGCGATTGGAAAATTGCGTCGCGAAGTTTTCCCCGGATTTTTGCCCGTGGGCCACCAGATCACGCAATACCAGCTTCTTCTGACGCAGGTCGAAGATCCACAGGCGACGGGCCGTAGAGGGTTGCGAGTAGTCGATGACCGCCAGGTGGCGGGCCTGGCTGGCACCATTGGCGACCGCGCATTGCATGGCGCCTAAGGCACTTTTGAGCGCCAGGGGATTGAGTTCTGGCGCGGTGTGGGCGAGGCTGTTGTAGAGTGTTTGCGAATTCGTCTTTTTTTCGGCCAGTGCCGGGCTGCAAATGACGCCCAGCCCCAGTATGACCAGGCAGAGTCGGCGCAAAATGCCCTGTACAGGCGAAGCGTTTGCAGCGTGGTATTCGTTCGCGGCATCCCATCCGATTTCGTTTGTCTGCATAATGGCGGGTCATACCTGTCGCAAAATTGACCGTCAACGAGACGGTCATGGAGTGGAGTAAAGCAGTTGTTCAAAAAGTCCGCATGTTACCTGAGCCTTTTATTGCTCACTGCACCATTGGTCGCGACAGCCGAAGACAGCGATCCGGCACTTGTGCAGACCACACTGGCGCAACTGGCGGTTGCATGCCCAACAATAGCGGCGGGTGTCGGCTTTCAGACGCTGCTCGACTTGCAGGCGTTTTATCAGCAAAACGCAGGCCAGGAAGCCTGGACGGACGACGAACGACGGATGGCGTTGCAGGCCCAGTTGCATCAACTGGCCGACGACGGTCTGGATCCAACGCGCTATAGCCTGCCGTCGCAGGAGGCAGACCAAGGCGTTCATTGTGTCGACATCGCCATCAGCCAGCGCTACCTGCAAGCCTTGCATGACCTGCGTTTTGGCTATTTGCCCCAAGACCGGCTGGAACCGGTATGGAAGGCCAACCCGCCGCCACAGGACCACCAGGCCGTGGTGCTGGCCATCGCCGGGCAGGGCCTGCAGAACATCGCCAGTGCCTTTGAACAGGCCCGACCGAAGCTGGACCTCTATCGCCACCTGCGCGACCTCTACGCCCGGCTGCGGCAACAGCCTTTATCCAGCTGGCAACCCGTACCGGGCGGGCCGCTGCTGCAACCGGACAAGCAGGACGCCCGCGTCCCCGCCCTGGCCCAGCGCCTGTTCAGCGAAGGTTACTTGACTACACCACCGCTGGTGACCGACGAGCACTACAGTCCCATGTTGGTGGATGCGCTGAAGAGCTTCCAGCTCCAGCATTCGCTACAGGCCGATGGGGTGGTGGGGCCGTGGACCGTTACTGAGCTGAACATCAGCCCGGCCATGCGCCGCGAGCAGTTGCGCATCAACCTGGAACGCATGCGCTGGCTGGCCCAGGACGTGGAGGCCGATAGCCTCCTGGTCAACGTGGCGGCGGCCCAACTGACGGTTTACCAAGGTGGCGCGCCGGTCTGGCAAACCCGCACCCAGGTGGGCCGTGCGCAACGGCAGACACCGTTGCTCAAGTCCCACGTCAACCGACTGACGCTCAACCCGAGCTGGACTATTCCCCCCACCATCATGCGCGAAGACAAACTACCCGAAATCCGCCGTGATCCGGAGTTTCTCAACCGCCACAACCTGCGGATCCTCGACAGTGATGGCCTGCCGTTACTGGCAGAGAATATCGACTGGGAGCACCCGGGCAACCTCATGCTGCGCCAGGATCCAGGTCCGAAAAACCCGTTGGGCAAAATGGCGATTCGCTTTCCCAATCCGTTCTCGGTGTACCTGCATGACACACCGAGCCAGGCGCTGTTCAGCAAAGGCCCGCGGGCCGTCAGTTCAGGCTGCGTGCGAGTCGAGCAAGTGATGCACTTGCGTGACCTGCTGGTAAGCCCGGCCGAACGTGCACGCACCGAAAAGCTGTTGGCCACTAAGATGACCCATGAGTTCAGGCTGGCCCGGCCCATGCCGATCATGCTGGGGTACTGGACCGTACAAGTGGACAGCCAGGGCCAGGCGATGTACATCCCGGACATCTATGGGCGTGATGCGAAACTGTCTGCTGCCCATGGCCGTGCCCTCTGAGGTCAGACGCAAGCCCTGGCGATTGGCGCGTGCGTGATCTCGTCGAGCGCTGCGAACACCCGCTGGCCGATGACGCCAGCGGCCTGCAAATGCTGGTGCGGATCGGCGCTTTCCGATTCGAGCAAACGTTGGGCGCTCACCACGCGGGCGCCGCAGTAATCGAAAATCCCATGGTCGATCTGCGTGGTCATCGCCTCACCGTAGCCGTGGCGCTGGAAGCTGTCGGCATCGGCGCCACCGACCGCCACCAGGTGGACCCGCATGTGTTGCAGTTGTTGGACAAACGGCTTGTCGAGGCTGAAATCGAACGCCCAGCCGTTGGAAAACACCCGATCGATCCAGCCCTTGAGCAGCGCCGGCATGGACCACCAATAGATCGGATAGACCAGCACCAACGCATCGGCACGGTCGATCCTGGCTTGCTCGGCCAACACATCCGCAGGCGGCGAGGCCTCTCGGTGATGGACAGCATGGTCGGCAAAACTGAAGCGCGGGTCGAAGCCTTCGGCAGCCAGGTCGGCGATCTCGAACGTATTGGCGGGGTTGGCGCGGGTGATGCCCTCGGCGATTTTTCCGGCCAGGCTGTGGGTGAGGGAACGAGGGTCGTGGTGAGCCACAACGATCAGTGCACGCATGGCGAAACTCCTTCTGGTCACGCAGTCAGGAAGACAGGTATGCTGGGTTAAGTTACGGTTAGTAAGTTACGGTTGGTAAAGTTAGCATGTCAAGCACTGACGAACATTCGCAGTCTTCACCTCGTCGTCGTTTATCCCGGCCTGACCGGCAGCGACAATTGCTGGACGTCGCCTGGCGACTGGTGCGGGAGGAGGGCAGCGACGCCCTGACATTGGCCCGGCTGGCAGACCAGGCGGGGGTGACCAAGCCCATCGTCTACGACCACTTCATTACCCGATCCGGGTTGCTGGCGGCGCTGTACCAGGATTTCGACGCTCGCCAGACTGTGTTGATGGACGCGGCCCTGGACGCCAGCGACGCGACCCTGCTAAGCCGGGCGGCGGTGATTGCTTGTTCCTACGTCGAGTGCGTGCTACTGCAAGGCCGAGAGATCCCCGGGGTGATTGCGGCGTTGACCAGCTCGCCAGAACTGGAACGCATCAAGCGCGAATACGAAGGGATTTTCCTCGACAAGTGCCGCGCCGTGCTGGAACCGTTCGCTGGCAGCAAGGGCATCACCCAGGCCGGTTTGCGGGCGATGCTCGGGGCGGCTGAAGCCCTGTCCAATGCCGCTGCCACCGGGGAGATCAGCGCTCACGAGGCGAAGCAAGAGCTTCTTGTCAGTATCGTTGCGATGGTGGATAGGACCGCCAACATCCCTTCAAACTGAGCCACCGCTATCGCGAGCAAGCCCGCTCCCACAGGAAGTCTGTGCTGAACCCCAGCCCCGCAGCCACCACTTACCCCTGTGGGAGCGGGCTGCTCGCGATGACGGCGGCACATTCAGCATCTTTGTCAACTGACCAACTGATATCGAGCGCAAGTCTCTCCTGAGGGCTGGCTGCACTTTTATGAAGCCGCAGGTGGGGTGATCGCACCATCGCAAGGCAGTTGGCGATGCTTGCTCAGGGGAGGTGGGCGGCGGTTGGCTTGCAGTGCCTGAGCTGGCGTCTTCGCGGGCAGGCCCGCTCCCACAAGGGGATTAGCGGTGAATGCGCGACCGTGAATAGGGCTGGACGAGGTTTGGCACGCTCGCTGCAAGAGACTATCCAGGCCCACCGCGAACACCGTCGAGTGGGCAGCCCCGTCGGTCAACGAAGATCGAGTGCCAGCAAGCCGGGGGACAACGGTAGGTCAGGGCGCAGTCGCCGGACCGATACCGCACAGAACAGGCAAAGACGCCTGAAACCGCAAGGTTTCAGGCGTCTTTTTTTTGCTTTCAAAATCGTAATGGGCTTTTGTCAGGTGCTTTTTATGAATTCCAACGTTGCTTCTCTGAACAAGCTGCAAACGCTGATCGTGATCGGCAATGGCATGGTTGGCCACCACTGCGTCGAGCAACTGATCGAACGCGGTGCCCTCAATCATTACCGTGTTCATGTGTTCAGCGAAGAGCCGATGCGTGCCTACGACCGTGTGCACCTGTCCGAGTATTTCTCCGGGCGCGATGCCGAGTCCCTGGCCCTTGGCGAAGCCTCGTTGTACCAGACCCCCGGCGTCACGTTGCACCTGGGCGTACCGGTGCTGGAAATCGACCGTGACGCACATCAGGTGCTGATCGCACATGATCACCTTCACTACGACAAACTGGTGCTCGCCACCGGTTCCTACCCGTTCGTGCCATCGATTGAAGGCGCCGAAGGCGATTCGTGCCTGGTCTATCGCACCTTGGAGGACTTGGATGCGATCCGGGCCGCCGCCGGCAATGCCCGTCGTGGCGTGGTGGTCGGTGGCGGCCTGCTGGGCCTGGAAGCGGCCAACGCGCTCAAGACCCTGGGCCTGGAGGCCCACGTGGTGGAATTCGCCCCCCGGCTGATGCCGGTGCAATTGGACACCCAGGGCGGCTTGGCCCTCAAGGCACGTATCGAGAAGCTGGGCGTCGGCGTGCACCTGTCCAAGGGCACCCAGTCCATCAGCGCGGGTGAGCAGTACCGTTATCGGATGAACTTCGGCGACGACGACTTTCTGGAAACCGACCTCATCGTGTTTTCCGCCGGCATCCGTGCCCAGGATGCCTTGGCTCGCCAGAGCGACCTGCAGATCGGCCCGCGTGGTGGCGTGGTGATTGACGACCATTGCCAGAGCAGCGATCCGGACATCTACGCCATCGGTGAATGTGCGGCCTGGAACGGCAGCATTTTTGGCCTGGTCGCCCCGGGCTACCAGATGGCCCGCAACGTCGCGGCCCGGCTGTGCGGCGAAAGCTCGGAGGCCTTCACTGGCGCCGACATGTCCACCAAGCTCAAGTTGCTCGGTGTGGACGTCGGCTCCATCGGCGATGCCCATGGCAATACTCCAGGTTCGCGCAGCTTCCAATTCATCGACGAAACCAGCGCCAGCTACCGGCGACTGGTGGTCGATGCCGACGGCAAGCGTGTAATCGGTGCCGTTCTGGTGGGCGACAACAGCTACTACGACACCTTGCTGCAATACAAGCAGAACGGCATCGCCTTGCCCAAGGACGCTGCCAGCCTCATCCTGCCATCGTCCGAAGGCGCCCCAACCCTGGGCCCTGCGGCGTTGCCCGAAACCGCCACCCTCTGCTCGTGCCACAACGTCACCAAGGGCTCGATCTGCTCGGCCATCGACGGTGGCTGCACCGATCTGGGCCAGCTCAAGTGCGACACCAAGGCCGGTACCGGGTGTGGTGGTTGCGCCGCCCTGGTCAAGCAAGTGTTCGAGCATGAGTTGACTGCCCGCGGCGTCAGCGTCGACAAGAGCCTGTGCGAACATTTCGCCTACACCCGTCAGGAGCTGTACGCACTGGTACGGGTGGAAGGGATTATCAGTTTCGACGAACTGCTGGCCAAGCACGGTCGTGGCCACACCGGTTGCGACCTGTGCAAGCCGGCGGTGGGTTCGATCCTGGCGTCATGCTGGAACCAGCCGATCATGGACCCGTCCCTGGTGCCGTTGCAGGACACCAACGACACCTTCATGGCGAACATGCAGAAAAACGGCACCTACTCGGTGGTGCCACGCATCGCCGGTGGGGAAATCACTGCCGACAAACTGATCGCCATCGGCGTGGTCGCGAAGAAATACGACCTCTACACCAAGATCACCGGCGGCCAGCGCATCGACCTGTTCGGCGCCCAGTTGCACCAGTTGCCGGACATCTGGGCCGAGCTGATCGAAGCCGGATTCGAAACCGGGCATGCCTACGGCAAATCCACACGCACGGTGAAATCTTGCGTGGGCAGCACCTGGTGCCGCTACGGCGTGCAGGACAGCGTGCAGATGGCGTTGAACCTCGAGGATCGCTACAAAGGCCTGCGCTCGCCGCACAAGCTCAAGTTCGCGGTCTCCGGTTGCACCCGCGAGTGCGCCGAGGCCCAGAGCAAGGACGTCGGCGTGATCGCCACCGAGAAGGGCTGGAACCTCTACGTGGCCGGCAACGGCGGCATGCGCCCGCGGCACGCCGAGCTGTTCGCCACCGACCTGGATGACGCCACGCTGATCCGCTACATCGACCGCTTCCTGATGTTCTATATCCGTACCGCCGACAAGCTGCAACGGACTTCGGTCTGGCGCGAAAGCCTGGAAGGCGGCCTGGACTACCTCAAGGACGTGATCATCAACGACAGCCTGGGCCTGGGCGCCGAGCTCGAAGCGCAGATGCAACGAGTGGTCGATCGCTACGAATGCGAATGGGCCAATGCCCTCAAGGACCCGGACAAACTCAAGCGTTTCCGCACCTTCGTCAACGACGGGCGCGGCGATCCGGACGTTCATTTCGTCAGGGAGCGCGGCCAGCGCCGGCCGGTTCACGCCCATGAACTCCACCTGATTCCCGTTACCGAGGAGGTGCTCTGATGAGCCAGTCAAACGTCGTTCGTATTCCTGTTCGCGATCTCCAACAACCGCTGCAATGGCGCGCCCTGTGCCGCCGAGACGACCTGGTGGCCAACTCTGGCGTGGTCGCCTGGCACAACGGCAGCCAAGTGGCATTGCTGTACCTGCCCGAGCATCAGGACAAGCCGCTGTACGCCATCGACAACCGCGACCCCAAGTCTGGAGCGAACGTCATCGGCCGAGGTTTGTTGGGCAGCATCAAGGGTGACCTGGTGATTGCCTCGCCGATGTACAAGCAGCATTTCCGCCTGGAAGACGGCCACTGCCTGGAATACCCGGAACAGCGCCTGCGGGTATGGCCAGTGCGACTCAATGGCGACGTGGTGGAGATTGGCGAAGACTGACAAGCACACTGGCTGTACTTATGCAGCATGGCGAGGGCGCTTGCTACCACCGAGCACTGCGCAGGAGCTGCATAGGAGCTGTCGAGTGCAACGAGGCTGCGATCTTTCCCAATACACTTGAGTCTCAAGCGAAAGATCAAAAGATCAAAAGATCGCAGCCTCGTTGCCCTCGGCAGCTCCTACAGGGCCTACCGACAGCGTGTTGTCCTTACTTGCGGTCATGACTCGGCGCCACGCCCCCGGGTCAAGCGGGGCCGACGGCGGGGCGGTGCTGGCGCAACAGTTCGATCTGCTGGGACGGAATCAACTCGCGCAACGCTTTATAGAGCGCCCGGGTTTCCAGCAGGTTCCAGATGCGCAGCATGGTCTCCAGGGCGTCCAGGGGTTTGCTGATGAAATCCCGGGCGCCGAGGGCCAGGGCCCGCAGGCGGGTGTCACGGGTCGCGTCGGCGGTCAGTACCAGGATCGGCAGGTAATCGTTGGCCGGAATGCGCCGGTTGAGTTGCTCCAGCACGGCAAAGCCGTCGAACGCCGGCATGTGCAGATCGAGGATAACCAAATCCGGTTCGAAGCTGTTGAACAGATCGAGCGTGCGCAACGGTTCGGTGCTGCTCAGCACGTTGTGCAACCCTTCGCGGGCCAGCAGTTGTTCCATCAGGTCCAGGTTGGGGCGCTGATCGTCGACGATCAGAATGCGCAAGTCGCGATTCATGCGGGCTCCGGTAGATAGTGCTCGAGGTGGCCCAGGAAGGCCTGGATATGAATAGGTTTGGTCAGGATCGCCGTGGCACCGGCGTTGTGCAGGGCGCGGTGGGTCAGGTCGCTGGCGTCGGCGGTGATCATCAGCACAGGCGTGGTCGCGGTGGTCGGGGACTGACGCAGACGCCGCAAGACCTCCAGGCCTTCGAGGTCCGGCAGGCTGACGTCCAGCAGGATCAGTTGCGGGGTGTGCTGGCGAGCGAGGTCCAGGCCCATCTGGCCTTGCATGCTCGACAACAACTGGATGCCAGGACGGCGTTGCATCAGGGTTTCGATCAGCGCCAGGCTCGACAGGTTGTCTTCGATGCACAGGACTTTGCCGTGATACTCCACAGGCGAACGTGTCACCGCCAGGGCGGCGATGGGCGGCAAATGAGCCCCCACCACCTGGGTGCCAGGCAGCTGCAGGGTGAAACAGCAGCCGTGTCCCGGCTCACTGTGGACCTGCAGGTTACCTTGCATCATTTCCAGCAGGCTCTTGCTCAAGGACAACCCCAGGCCGGTGCCTTCGACCTGGGGATCGGCACCCAGGCGTTCGAAGGGCTTGAACAGTTGGTCCAGCTGTTCCGGGGCGATGCCATGGCCGGTGTCGTTGACGGCGATGCTCACCTGATGGGCCTGGATGCTGACTTCGATGCGCACCTCACCGCCGGGGCGGTTGTACTTGATGGCGTTGGACAGCAGGTTGAGCAGCACCTGAACCAGGCGCTGGCGGTCCGCGAGCACGCCACTGTCGTCGGGCAGCGCAGGCAGTTCGGCCAAGTGGATCCCGGCGTCGGCGGCCATCGGTGAAACCAAGGTCAGGGCTTCGTGCAGCACCGTCGACAGGGCGATCGGTTCGATGTTCAGCGGCAGGCGCCCGGCCTCGATCCGGGCAATGTCCAGCACCTCGTTGATCAATGCCAGCAAGTGCTGGCCGGCCCGCAGGATATGGCTGACCTGGGGGCGTTGGCCGGCGGTGGAGTCCATGTCCAGCAATTGAGCGAAACCGAGGATCGCGTTCAATGGGGTGCGCAGTTCGTGGCTCATGCGCGAAAGAAACTCGCTCTTGGCCCGGCTGGCACTTTCGGCTTCTTCGCGGGCAGTGCGCAGGGCGATCTCGGCAGCGCGGCGGTCGGTGATGTCGCGGGTGATCTTGGAAAAGCCGCGCAGCGCACCGGTGCCATCGTATTGCGCAGTGATCACCACGCTGGCCCAGAAACGGCTGCCGTCCTTTCGGCAACGCCAGCCTTCCTCCATGTAATGACCGTCGCGGGTGGCTTCGCGCAGGGCCATGTCCGGGTGCGCCGGGCACTCCTCGGCCAGGTAGAACAGGGAAAAATGGTGGCCGAGGATTTCCTGCTCGGTGTAGCCCTTGATCCGTTCCGCGCCGGCGTTCCAGGTGGTGACGTAGCCTCGGGCATCTAGCGCGAAGATCCCGTAGTCCTTCACGCCATCAATGATCAGCCGCAGGCGCTCCTCGTTATCGCGCAGGGCCCGCTCGCGTTCGGCGAGCAACTGTCCGGCCTCCACCAGGCGTGTGCCGAGCTGGCCAATTTCGTCCTGCTCCGGCGGTTGCGGCAGCAAGGGTTGACCCAATGCCAGGCGCTGGGCGTTGCCTTGCACCTGCTGGACCCGGGCGACGATGCCCTTCGACAGGAACAGCACCGCGACAATGGCGCCCAGCAGCCCGCACACCGCCGCCAGCAAGGTGGCGAACAACAGGCGCATGCGCGTGGCTGAGGCGGCGGCGCTACGGTCGGCGAGCAGAGCATCTTCGCGTATACGCATGGCGCTGATCTGCTCGCGCAGTACGTCCAGCACCTGTTTGTTCTCGATCAGGATCGCGGTGATGGCCTCGGGGTCGTCGCCCTTGCCGTTGCGCAGCGCGAGCAAGCCGTCGAGTTTGTCGGCGATCAGCGGGGTGATGGTCTTGAGGTGCTCGCGCATCCTGGTGTCGCGAATGTTGTGGTCCAGGCGCCGCAACGCGGCCTGGATCAGCGGCGTGGCCTGTTCGTAGCTGGGCAGGAAATCTTCGCGACGGGTCAGCAGGTAACCGCGCACGCTGGCCGCCGCCTCGGCCAACAGGGTATGAACTGTCTGAATATCACCCTGGACCAGCAGCACCCGGCGCACATCCTCTTCGGCCCGCGCGGTCTGGCGTTCGGTGATATAGATCAGCACCAGCGACAGTAGGAGGACCACCAGGGGCAGGGAGATCACCACCAGAGCCTTGCCACGCAATGGCAAGTCGGCCCAGCGGCGGGCGGCGAGAAACCTCATGGCCATTGCCCGACGGGTTGCGCCACCAGGCCCAGGGCAATGCCGCGCACGGCGGCCTGGGTCCGGTCGGCGGCCCCCAGTTTGCCGATGACACGCTCCACGTGGGCCTTGGCCGTGCCGGGCGCGATGCCCAGTTTTTCGCCGATTTCACGGTTGCTGAAACCGCCCGCCACCAGCCCCAGCACCTGGCGCTCTCGGGCGGTCAGGGCCTGGACCTGGGGAGCGCCATTCGCTCCGCGCTCGGCCATGCGGCGCAGCAGGCGCGCACTGACCGAACTGTTCAGCGCCTCTTCGCCCTGGGCGACCCGTTTGAGGGCGTCGAGCATTTCATCGCGGCTGGCGTCCTTGAGCAGATAGCCGACCGCGCCCGCACCGATGGCGGCTTCGAGGTGGTCGGGGCTGTCATCCATGGTGAAGATCACGACTTTGATTCCGGGCTGGCGCTGCTGCAGGATCCGCGCCGCGCCCAAACCGTTGAGGACGGGCATGCGGATGTCGAGAATCGCGATGTCCGGTTGTAGCCGCTCACACAGGTCGAGGGCTTCCTGGCCGTCGCGGGCCTGGCCGACGACCTCGAATCCCGGGTTGCCAGCGAGCATGCTGATAAACCCGGTACGGGTGACTTCGTGGTCATCGGCCAGCAGCAGGCGCAAAGGTGGCTTCATGGGTGTTCTCCGTGGGCCAGTAGCGGCACGCTGGCCAGTAGTCGGGTGCCGTCGCCGGGCTGGCTGCAACAGCTCAAGTGGCCGTCCAGCAAGTTGGCGCGCTCCTGCATGGCGGCCAGCCCCAGATGGCGGCAGCCGTTGGTTTCTATGGGTTGTTCCAGGGCAAAGCCACGGCCATCGTCCTCCACTCGCAGGCAAGCTTGGCCGTCTTCCACCGTCAACCCCAAGTGCACGTGGCTGGCCTGGGCGTGCTTGAGAATGTTGTTGATGCCTTCCTGAGCAATGCGAAACAGGGCGGTCTCGGTATTGCCCGGCAGGCGCGCGGTGCTGTGTTCGACCCAGTTCACCGTCAGACCCGCCTCGCGCAGGCGATCGGCTTCCTTGTCGACGGCTTTGTACAGGCCGAAATCATCCAGTACGTGGGGGCGCAGGCCACCGATCAGTTGCCGACCTTCGCCGACGCAGCCTTGGGCCAGGTCGAGGATGCTTTGCAACTCGTTCGCCAGTGCAAGCGGCAGCGACGGACAGCGACCGGCGAAGCCCTGCAAGCGCTGATGCAAACCGGCGAGATTCTGCGCCAGGCCGTCGTGCAGGTCATAGGCGACGCGCTTGCGTTCGTCTTCCTGGGCGCTGAACAAGCGGTGGACCAGCTCGGACATGGTCCGCTCGCGGGCCTGGATTGCTTCGAGCAATCGGCTGTTCTCCAGGTGTGCCGCCAACAGCGTCGCGAGCAATTGCAGTGATTCGATGTCTTCGTTGTCAGGCGCTCCGAGGGTCACGCTGTTGCCCAGCAACAAAGCCCCGAATTCTACGCCGTCGGAGGCACGCAACGGCACCCGCAAGACCTGGGGCAGGGCGCTGCCGGGCGATTCCAGCCACTGTGGGCCGGGCGTTTGTGGCTGGGCCAGGTTGGCGAGCAGGTCGAGTCGTTCCGCGCTGCCGTGGCTGGCGAGGGTGCGCAACGGGTGGTCCGGCGCCCACTCCAGCAACAGGCCATGGTCCATGGCCATGAACGCGCACGCCCGTTGCAGCGCGCGCTGGCGCATGGCCGACAGGGGCAACTGCGTCAGTTCATGGCCGGTGCCCAGCAGCAGGCCCAAGCGTGCGGCACGACTTTGCGACTGGCGATATTGGCTGCGGATGGCCAGGGCACTGCCGGGGTCATGGGGTGGGCTTTGCATGGGGAACTCCAGCGTGGAAGAGGACCGGTCCGGTTCGCGGTGGCGCCATTAGAACGTGTCACCGGCACCGGGCCTATCTGCCGAACGGCATAGGCTATTGGCACCGGTTGGCCGATGGCGAAGGCAGGGAGGGCCGGCAAAGTGGGGTCATTGAAACCCAAAGGAACGCTTTGATGAAAATGAAAACCTGCGCCATTGCTGCTTTATTCCTGCTGGCCGCGCCGCTTGTCCAGGCGCTTGAGGCTACGCCCTACGTGTACCGCACGGTGGCCGAGCAGCCCAAGAATGTGAATGATCGCGAGATCGCGGCGCTGTTCGACCGCTGGAACGCCGCGCTGCAAACCGGTAGCGCCACCGCCGTGACTGGCCTCTACGCCCCGGATGCGATTTTGCAACCGACTGTTTCCAACAAGGTGCGCAACACACCGGCGCAGATCCAGGATTACTTCGAGCACTTCCTGGCCGCTCAACCAGTCGGGCAAATCAACTACCGGGAGATCCGCCATCTGGGCCCCGATGCGGCGATGGACAGTGGTGTCTATACCTTCACGCTCACCCAGGCCGACGGTTCCAAGCGCGAGGTCCAGGCGCGCTACACCTTCCTCTATGAGCGCCTCGATGGCCAGTGGAAGATCATCAACCATCACTCATCGGCCATGCCTGAGGCGGCGAAAACCTTGCACGCCAGTCACTGATAGCACTGGTCGCAAAAGACCTGCCTGTGGGAGCTTGCTCGCGATAGCGAAGTATCCGTCAGCATCCATGTTTCTGACGCACCGCCATCGCGAACAAGCTCGCTCCCACAGAGGCCTCTATCAATTCCATCCCCGTGTTTAGACACACTTTGCATAAAGAGCTTGGATTAACGCGCGAACATTAATTAGAATCAGTCTCATTTAAGACTTTGCGCAGGCTCTGGACATGTGTGATGCAGCGACACCGACGGAGCATTCCCTCCATGCGTTATACCGTGACCACGGTAGCTGGCTGGAAGGCTGGCTGCGGCGGCGCATGGGCAATGCCTGGGATGCGGCGGACCTGCGCCAGGATACCTTCCTGCGGGTGCTTTCCAGTTCCCAGACCTTGGCTGACCTGCAAGAACCCCGGGCTTATCTGCTGACCGTTGGCAAACGCCTGCTGAGCAATTTCTACACCCGGCGCAATCTGGAGCAAGCGTATCTCGACGCCCTGGCGAGCCTGCCTGAAGCCTGCGCGCCGTCGCCAGAACAACGCTGGCTGCTGCTGGAAACCTTGCAAGCCTTGGACGAATTGCTCGATGGCCTGGCGCCCCTGGTGCGGCGGGTTTTTCTCTGGAGTCAGCTTGAGGGCTTGGGTTATCGCGAGATCGCCGAGCGCTTGCACGTGTCCGAACGCACTGTAAAACGCTACATGGCCCAGGCCTATGAGCATTGCCTGTTGGTGGACTTCTGATGCGCTCGGCCCCTTCACCCGAAGCCCGCGAAGCGGCGCGGGCAGCGGCTCGCTGGTTGACCCTGATGGAGTTCGACGGGGATGCATTCGACTCGGCGGCCCTGCAACGCTGGCGCGACAGCAGCGCCCATCACGAGGCGGCCTGGCAGAAGGCCCAGCGATTGCGCCAGCGTTTTGCCGGGGTGCCCGCGGCCTTGGGCATGGCAACCCTTGACCGTCCAATGCTGGCTCGGCGCGCGGTGCTCAAGCGCGCATTGGGCGTCGCCGCATTGGTCCCGACCGCTTGGCTGCTGGGGCGAGAGCTGCCGCTGGAGGCCTGGCGCGCTGACTTGCACACCGCCACGGGCGAGCAACGGCGCTGGTCGCTGGTCGATGGCAGTGCGCTGCAACTGAACACCGACAGCGCCGTCGACCTGGACCTCAAGGCGCGGCGCCTGGTGCTGGTACGCGGCGAGATGGCTCTCAAGCTCGCCGGAAACGCGCCGCTGTCCGTTCAATCACCCTATGGGCTCATCACCATCACTCGTGGCGAGGTCTGCCTGCACCTGGGCGAGGGCGATTGCCGGGTGTCGGTGGTCAGCGGCTCGGCGCAACTGCAACCTCTGCGGGGGCCATTGCTGAGCTTGGAAGCGGGCCAGCAGGTCAATATCCAGGAATCAGGCGCGGGGCCAGTGAAGGCGTTCGACGTGGCGCAGCTGGGTTGGCGTGACGGCGTATTGGTTGCGCAGGACCAGCCGCTGGGGCATTTCCTGCGGGAACTTCGCCGCTATCGCCCTGGCGTGTTGCGCTGGGACGAAACCCTGGAACCCCTGCGAATCACCGGCAGCTTCCGCCTGGACAACACCGACCGAATTCTCACGCTGCTTGCAGCCAGCCTGCCGCTGGACGTGCACATGCGCACTCGCTATTGGGTCACGTTGACGCTTCGCAAAAATATGGCCTGAGGCCTGTCCCCTTTTTTTGTCTCGCTTGTCATTCAAGGCAACTGAACAAAAATGAGAGTGCTTTCCAATGTCCGCAGTTGCACCTTTGCGTTTGCGTCCGGCCTTTGTTGGCTGGCGTCCGCTGTTGAACCTGAGCCTCATGTTGAGCCTGAGCGCCAGCCCCTTCTTTATCTCATCGAGCCTGGCCGAAGAACCCACCCGGCGCAGCTATCAGGTGCCGGCGGGCGACCTCAGCGCGGCGTTGACCCGGTTTGCCGGGCTGGCGGGTGTCAACTTGTCGGTGGATCCGACCCTGGTGAATGGTCGCAACAGCGCCGGGCTTTCGGGTGAGTTTGGGGTCGAGGAGGGTTTTGCCCGGCTGTTGCGCGGTTCTGGCCTGCAGTTACAGCCTGTGGGTGAGCAGGCCTACATCCTGATGCCGGCGCCAGAAGGCGGCAGCCTGCAACTGGCACCCACCTCGATTGTCGGCGCCACGGCTTCGACGGACAGCCCGGCGTATGCCGGTGGCCAGGTTGCTCGTCGTGGTTCGCAAGGTTTGCTGGGCACGCGGGACTTCATGGAAACGCCGTTCAGCGTGACCACCTACACCAGCGCGGCGGTCAAGAACCAGCAGGCTCGCACCCTGGCTGACCTGATCGCCAGCGACCCCTCGGTCCGCGCCACCAACCCGGCGGGCGGACGCTTTGAGCAGTTCACCATTCGGGGTTTCAGCCTGTTCAACAGCGATGTCGCCTACAACGGCCTCTACGGCATTTTGCCGACGTACACGATCGACATGGAGATGGCCGAGCGCATCGATATCGTTAAGGGGCCGAGCCAGCTCATCAACGGTATCTCGCCGCGGGGCAGCGTAGGCGGCGGGATCAACATGGTGCCCAAGCGTGCCACCGACAAGCCCATCACCTCGTTCACCGGCAGCTATGCCTCCAACAACCAGCTTGGCGGTGCCGTGGATGTCGGGCGGCGCTTTGGTGAAGAGGACAAGTTTGGTATTCGCTTCAATGGTGTGAAGCAGGCGGGGGACACCGAATGGGATCACCAGAGCGTGGACCGCGAGATGGCGGTCCTGGGCCTGGATTTTCGCGGTGAACGCCTGCGGCTCTCGACGGACATTGGCCGTACCGAGCGTAACACCGACGCGCCCCAGGAACGCGTGCTGGTGGGCGCCAATGCACAGGTTCCTCACGCCGGTGATGTGCGTGACAACTACGCCCAGTCCTGGAGCAAGGCGCGCACCAAGGACACCTTCGGCACCGTGAACGCTGAATTCGACGTCAACGATTCCGTCATGCTGTATGGCGGTGTAGGCGCGCGCAAAAGCGACCATGACTTCCTTCGGCACAACGTTTCGGTCACCAACGACGCCGGTGACTTCACCGTCCAGCCCCGTGACTTTACCCGCGACGAAAATGTCCGGACGGCCACGGCCGGGGTGCGCAACTGGTTCCATACCGGCCCGGTGAGCCATGAGGTCAACCTGGCCGCCAGCTACTTCTACATGGACTTCGAAAATGGCGGCGCCCGTTACGCCAACGGTCGCAGCAACCTGTATGACCCGGTGCAGACCCCGACGCCGAACAACCCGACACGACAGGACAACAAGGTCTACACCGAGAACCGCTTCAGTGGCGTGGCGTTGTCCGACACCCTGGGGCTGTTCGATGATCGCTTGCTGCTGACCCTCGGCGCCCGCTGGCAGCGGGTGAAGGTTGACGACTGGACGAATAACGTCAAGGGCGACACCGCCTACGATGAGGAAAAGGTTTCGCCATCGGGCGGCATTCTGTTCAAGGCCACGGACAAGCTGTCGCTGTATGCCAACTACATGGAAGGCCTGAGCCAGGGCAAGATCGCGCCGTCGACGTCGGCGAACGAGGATGAGATTTTCCCGCCGTTCATCAGCCGGCAGGTCGAGGTGGGGGGCAAGTATGATGCTGGTCCGTTCGCCGTCACCGCTGCGCTGTTCCGGATCAAGCAGCCGGCCTATGCGACCAACGCGACGACACGTGTCTTCGGCCCGAACGGCAAGCGAGAAAACACCGGCGTGGAGTTGAGTGTGTTTGGCGAACCGCTGAAGGGAACCCGTTTGCTCGGCGGCGTGATGTACATCGACAGCGAACTGACCCAAACCACCAACGGCGCCTTTGACGGCAACCGCGCACCGGCCACGCCGAAGTACAACGTCAACCTCGGCGCCGAATGGGACGTGCCGACGGTACAGGGCCTGACCCTGACCAGCCGTGGCATCTACTCCAGCTCGCAGTACCTGGACCAGTCCAACACCAAGCAAATCGATTCCTGGGAACGTTTCGACGTGGGCGCCCGCTACGCGTTCAAGGTCGACGAAAAGCACATTACCCTGCGGGCCAACATCGAAAACGTGGCAGACAAGCGCTACTGGAGTTCGGCCGGGGCGTCGGATGACAGTGGGGCCGGATTGACGCTGTCGACCCCGCGCACCTACCTGATTTCCGCGACGGTGGATTTCTAGGCCAATGCGCCGCTCCAGGGAAGGAGCCGTCTGGGTTCAGATGTCGCGAAACAGATCGTGGGCATCGAGCAGCCGCCAGGCAATCTCGGGGCGTTTTTCCAGACCACGGCGGATGGCGGCGGGAATCGACTGGCGAATCTTGCGGCACAGGCCGGGCTGATCCTGGAATTCAATGGCGATGCCGCGCATGGTCCGCACTTCGTTGTAGCCAGGTTCGACGCTCAGGCGGATCCCCAGGTTTTCGTACAGGCGTTGCTGCAGGCGCTGGAGTTCGTCGAGGCTCTGGATGTTCTCCAGGCGTTCAAGCAGACGCTTTTCTTCCTGGCGATTCAGGCCAAGGATGCGCAGGTCGCTACCAGGCGCTTGCAGCAAGGCATCACGGCCACAATCGCAGACGCCGGGCGGGCAGGGGGGACGGATCGGGATCGACGCGGTCATGGGCTCCACAAAAATCTGCTGCACAACGAAACAGCGAGCTTATCGCCGGCCCAGGCAATGTGATGCCTGGCGGCATGTGGGTCAAGCCTGTTGGAGGGGCCGCTTGTCTGGCGCTGCTGTGGGCGCTTGCTCGCGACAGTGGTGAGTCAGCTTGCACCTTTGTCGGATTTGCCACCGCCATCGCGAGCAAGCGCCCGCCGGCCTGTTAGAGCGTTACAACCCCAACTCAGACAACCCCGGATGATCGTCCGGCCGGCGGCCCAGCGGCCAGCGGAACTTGCGCTCGCTTTCCTTGATCGGCATGTCGTTGATGCAGGCATAGCGTTTGTACATCAGGCCTTGCTCGTCGAACTCCCAGTTTTCGTTGCCGTAGGAGCGGAACCAGTTGCCCGAGTCGTCGTGCCATTCGTAGGCGTAGCGCACGGCGATGCGGTTATCGGTGAAGGCCCAGAGCTCCTTGATCAGCCGATAATCCAGCTCCTTGGCCCATTTGCGGGTCAGGAACGCCTTGGCTTCCTCACGGTTATGGGCGAATTCGGCGCGGTTACGCCATTGAGTATCCTGCGTGTAGGCCAGGGATACTTTTTGTGGGTCACGAGTGTTCCAGCCGTCTTCGGCCTGGCGAACTTTCTCGATCGCCGAGTCCCGAGTGAACGGTGGCAACGGCGGACGAACTTCGGAAGAGGCAGACATGGCAGATCTCCAGTGAGTTGACAGGTGGCACAAGGGTTCAACGGGTCAGGCGTGTAGCAGTTTTTTCAGCAGGTCCCGGGCGTGGTCAGCCGCGCTGTGGTCGCCCATGACCAGCGCCACGGTAATGGCGCCGTCAATCAGAATCAGGAGCTGGCGGGCCAGTGCGTCCGGGTTCTGGACACCTTGTTCGACGCACAGCCGGGTCAGGTAATCGAGCAGCTTCTGCTTGTGCAGCTTCGCCACCTGGCGGACCGGATCCTGTGGATCGCCGGTTTCGCCACTGGTATTGATGAACGCGCAGCCGCGGAAACCTTCGCTGTCGAACCAGTCCTTGAGCACGGTGAACAGGTTGAGCAGCCTTGCAGTCGGGGTCGGCGCCTTGTCCACTTCAGTGCTGAACCAGTGCATCCAGCGTTCGTCCCGTCGCCTGAGGGCGGCCACGATCAGGTCGTCCTTGTTGGCGAAGTAGCGATAGACACTTTTCCTGGAAACACCGGCGGTTTTCACCAGAAGGTCCATGCCGGTGGCGGCGATGCCACTTTTATAGATCAACTTTTCGGCGACATCGAGGATGATATCTCGTGTTTCATTTCCTGTAATTTCGTTCATGGAATGAAAGTAGAATGATCGTTCTCCTTGGTCAAGTCTTTTTTCTTGAGGACGGGAAGACCCAAACCCATCCATGGTGTAAGCTCATCCGTTCTTCGGAATCGACCTTTTTGCGAGCCCTATGCCGTCGCTTTTCAAACGCTCCCTGCTGCCCAAGCTGCGCAGCTTTGCACTGACCGCCGACGCGGTGACCATCCTCGATGGCGCTGCCCAATTCCACCGTTGCCTGCTGGAGAAAATCGCCCAGGCCACCCAGCGCATCTACATCGTCGCGCTGTACCTGCAACAGGACGAGGCCGGCCAGGAAATCCTCGATGCCCTGCATGCCGCCAAGGCCGCGCGTCCGGAACTGGATGTGGTCGTGGTGGTGGACTGGCTGCGGGCCCAACGCGGGCTGATCGGCGCCAAGAAGCAGCCGGGCAACTCGGCGTGGTACCAGGAGCAGACTCGCACCCATGTCAGCGAAGTGCCGATCTACGGCGTGCCGGTGCAAACCCGCGAGCTGTTTGGCGTGCTGCACTTGAAAGGCTTCGTGATTGACGACTGTGTGCTCTACAGCGGCGCCAGCCTGAATAACGTCTACCTGCACAAGTTCGACAAATACCGCTACGACCGCTATCACCTGCTGCAGAACACGGCACTGGCCGATTCGATGCACCATCTGGTGCAGCACGGCCT
Organism: Pseudomonas sp. RL_105y_Pfl2_101; assembly: GCF_963970585.1. Classification (NCBI taxonomy): domain Bacteria; kingdom Pseudomonadati; phylum Pseudomonadota; class Gammaproteobacteria; order Pseudomonadales; family Pseudomonadaceae; genus Pseudomonas; species Pseudomonas sp. RL_105y_Pfl2_101. The sequence goes on along the minus strand of NZ_CAXAPG010000004.1, from coordinate 190,029 downwards.
GGTCACCTCCAGGGCCGTGCATCGCCTGGACCTGCCGAACCTGCCCAGCACCCGCAGTTTGCGCAAGGACATCGGCGACTTGCGCAGTCGCCTCAAGTACGCGACCTATGACACCAGCGTTGGCAGCCTCGACAAGAGCGGCCTGTCGGTAAGCCCGTTGCTGGGCGTTGGCAAGAAGAATCCGCTGAGCCGGGTGATCGGTGAACTGATCGCCAGCAGTCGCCAGCAACTGACCATTTGCACACCGTATTTCAACCTGCCCCTGACGGTGACCCGGGAGCTCAATCGCGCCCTGGCCCGCGGGGTCAAGATCGACATCATCGTCGGCGACAAAACCGCCAACGACTTCTACATTCCGCCAAGCGAGCCGTTCAAGATCATCGCGGCGCTGCCATACCTCTACGAAATCAGTCTGCGGCGCTTCGCCAAACGCCATCAGCGTGCTATCGACAGCGGCCAATTGAACCTGCACCTGTGGCGTGACGGGGACAACACCTATCACCTCAAGGGCATGTGGATCGACGAGCGCTACACCTTGCTGACCGGCAACAACCTCAACCCGCGGGCCTTTCGCCTGGACCTGGAAAACGCGCTGCTGCTGGACGACCCCAAGGGCGAGTTGCTGGCGCCGCGCCAGGCCGAGCTTGAACAGATCTACCGCCACACCCGCCGGATCGAACGGTACCTGGACCTGGAAACCCTGGCGGATTACCCCGAGGCGGTGGCCAGGTTCCTGAAACGGGTCAGCCGGGTGCGGATAGAACGGCTGCTTTACCGGATCCTGTGAACAACCGCGCCATGTCGAAAAAAGACACCATCTCCATTCAGTTGGTACGTGAGGCGCTGCTGCAAAGCTGCGCCCCCGGAGCGGCTACCGATGAGGTCCTGAGCAAGGTCGGCATAGACCCAGCGTTGCTCGACGACGCCCAGGCGCGGGTCCCGGCCCATGCCTATGCGCGGCTTTGGCGTTTGCTCGCCCGACGCCTGGATGACGAGTTTTTTGGCATGGACCCGCGTAAGCTCAAATCCGGCAGCTTGGCGTTTCTCTGCCAGTGCGCCATGGCCCAGCCCACGCTGGCGAGCGGCTTGACGGCGGGGCTGGGGTTTCTGTCGCTGATGCTCGAACACCTGCCGGCACAGTGGGTGCGCCAGCAAAGCTTGGCGGAGATCGTGCTGCTGGAAGACGATCAGCACCCGCGTCGGGCCTTTACCTATTTCACCTACTGGATGATCGTGCATGGCGTGGCCTGCTGGCTGGTCGGACGGCGCATTCCCATTCTTTCCGTCGAACTGCGCTGCCCGGCGCCGGATTTCTGCGACGACTATCGGGTGATGTTCTCCCAGAACCTGCGCTTTGACCGGCCGCGCACCCGAATGATTTTCGCAGCTGAATGCCTCGACCTGCCGATCAGGCGCAACGCTGATGAGCTCAAGCGCTTCCTGGCCCAGGCCCCGGCCAACATCCTGGTCAAATACCGCAATCGGCAAAGCCTGGCCAGCCGTATCCGGCACGACCTGCGACAGCTGCCTGCCGAACAGTGGCCGGAAACCGAGACCCTGGCCCAGCAGTTGTGCGTGTCCGCGTCCACCTTGCGCCGACGCCTGGCGGAGGAGGGCCAGACCTACCAAGGCCTCAAGGACAGCGTGCGCAAGGATCTGGCAATCACTTGGCTGGCCGAGCCCTCCATCAGTTTCGTCGAAATCGCCTCGCGCCTGGGCTTTGCCGATGCCAGCTCCTTCTACAAGGCGTTTCGCAAATGGTCCGGGTCCAACCCGGGGCATTATCGCAGCCTGATTCTCAACGACATCAACTGACCGGTTGCCGGGCAGCGCCGAACAGGGATTTCGCTTAGCTGACTGGCACGCTCATAAAACCGTCATTTTTCTTTGATACAAGCCTGTGCAGGCCCCGGAAAAACCGGGCCATCCATCAGGGAAATGTATGCACGTGACCGTTTTGGGCAGCGTATGAGCGTATTGGTCACCGGCGCCGCAGGGTTTATCGGTTTTCATACGGCCAGGCGGCTGTGCCGCGAGGGCCATCAGGTCATCGGCATCGACAACCTCAACAGCTACTACAGCGTCGAGCTGAAGCAGGCGCGACTGGCGTTGCTGGCCGAATACCGCAACTTCCGCTTTCTGCGGCTGGACGTGGCCGACAAGCAGGCGCTGCTGGACCTGTTTGCACAAAACCCATTCGAGCAAGTCGTCCACCTGGCGGCCCAAGCCGGCGTGCGCTATTCCATCGATAATCCCGACCTGTATGCGCAAAGCAACCTGATGGGCTTTCTCAACGTGTTGGAAGCGTGCCGTGCCCACCGGCCGGCGCACCTGGTGTTCGCCTCGAGCAGCTCGGTGTATGGCTTGAACGACCAGTTGCCATACGCCACGACCGACCCGGTGGATCAGCCGGTGTCCCTTTATGCGGCGACCAAGCGCGCCAATGAACTGATGGCCCACGCTTACTCGCATCTCTACGGTATTCCCACCACCGGCCTGCGTTTTTTTACTGTCTATGGACCTTGGGGACGGCCCGACATGGCGCCGTTCAAATTCACCGACGCCATCCTCAACGGTCGCGCCATCGACCTCTACAACGATGGTGCGATGTCGCGGGACTTCACCTATATCGACGACATCGTCGAAGGGCTGATGCGGTTATTACCACTGCCGCCTGCCAATGAGTCGGGCGTGCGCAACAAGGTCTACAACATCGGATTCGGCGCCCCGGTGAAGCTCCTGCAGTTTGTCGAATGCCTTGAAGAGTCACTGGGCATCCCCGCAATAAAGCATTTCTTGCCGTTGCAACCGGGCGACGTGGTCGACACGTGGGCGGACACGCGCGAGCTCGAAGCCCACGTAGGGTTTCGCCCGCAGGTTGCGGTGCCCGTCGGGGTGCAGTCGTTTGTCGATTGGTACCGCGACTATTACCGCGCTTAACCCCTCAGTCCTCAGCTTTTTACTGGAGCGTCATGCACGAACCCCCTTATGTGTCGGTCCTGATTCCGGCAAAGAACGAAGCAGGCAACCTCATTCCACTGCTCGAAGAGGTGCGTGCGGCACTGGTCGACGAGGCTTTTGAGGTCATCGTGGTCGACGATGGCAGCACCGATGCCACCGCCGCTGAATTACGAACGCTGCAAGTCAGCGGCTATCGTCAGTTGCGGTTGCTCAGCCACACCCGTTCCCTCGGACAGAGCACCTCGATCTACCACGCCGCTGAAGTGGCACGCGGGCATTGGTTGGCAACCCTGGATGGTGACGGTCAGAACGACCCGGCCGACCTGCCGAAAATGCTCGACCTGGTGCGTGGCTCCGAAGGCACACCCGCGGGCGTCAAGCTGGTGGCGGGGCATCGGGTCAATCGCCGGGACACGGCGAGCAAGCGTTGGGCCTCGCGATTTGCCAATAAACTGCGCGCCAGCCTGCTCAAGGACCAGACCCCCGATACCGGTTGCGGCATCAAATTGATCGAGCGTGAGGCGTTTCTGCGGCTGCCGTATTTCGATCATATGCACCGTTTTATTCCGGCACTAATCCGCCGTCAAAACGGCCGGATGCTGGTTCAGCCGGTGAATCACCGTGAGCGCGGGGCCGGGGTGTCCAACTACGGCAACTTGGACCGGGCGCTGGTGGGCATTGTCGATCTGTTTGGGGTGTGGTGGCTGATCAAACGCACCCGCCTGGACGTCAACGCACAAGAAACCGAGGCTTGAAATGGGCAGAGAATCGTTGTGGTTGGCCGTTGGCTTCGCGGGTCAATTGGCATTCACCGGGCGTTTTGCCCTGCAATGGCTGTACAGCGAATACAAGAAGCGCAGCATGATTCCCGTTGGTTTCTGGTACCTGAGCATCATCGGTAGCGCGCTGTTGTTGGCCTATGCCATTTACCGCGAGGACCCGGTGTTCATTGTCGGCCAGTCCTTCGGGCTTATCGTTTACCTGCGCAATTTGCAGTTGATCGCCAAGCATCATGAGCAGGAAAACCCCGAACTGGCCAAAAAGGGCTGAGACGGTGCGGATACGACTATCTTCCTCGCGACTCGAGCTCCTGGCGTTTGTGGTATTGGCCTTGATCATGGTGGGTGCCGGCCTGGGCTGGCGCGAACCGATGAACGTCGATGAGGAGCGCTTCCTTGGCGTTGCCCTGGAGATGCTGCAGAACGGCTCATGGTTCATTCCCCATCGTGCAGGTGAAATCTACGCCGACAAACCGCCGCTGTTCATGTGGACAGTGGCGTTGTTCGTGCAACTGACCCACCTGCCCAAAGTCGCTCTGTACTTGCCCGCGCTGCTGGCAGGCGGCGTAACCACTGCGTGCCTGTATGACCTGGGCCGGCGCTTGTGGGGACGGCGCGTGGGGGTGATCGCGGTGCTCTTGTTTCTCGCTACCTACCAGACCTACAGCATCCTGCGCACCGGGCAGATCGACGGTTTTCTTGCGCTCTGGACCATCTTGGGAATCTATGGCCTGTGCCGGCATGTGTTGCTCGGCCCGGCCTGGCGTTGGTACTACCTGGCTTGTGCGGCGATGGGATTTGGGGTCATCAGCAAAGGCGTGGGGTTTCTGCCGGTGTTGCTGCTGGTTCCCTACGCCTATGCGCTGCGCAAAGGTTGGAAAGGGGTGGTGGCCATGCCTGGCCAGGCAGGACGCTGGTGGCTGGGGCTGTTCGTAGCATTGGCCGCCATCGCGTTATGGCTGGGGCCTTTGCTGATGATTGTCTGGCAGGGCAGTGCCGACAGCCTGACGTACGCCCAGCAAATCCTGTTCAAGCAGACCGCTGGGCGTTATGCCAACGCATGGGAACACCGCGAACCCTTCTGGTATTTCTTCGTCCAGGTGATTCCGAAGTACTGGCTGCCGATAGTGTTCATGCTCCCCTGGCTGGTGCCGGCCTGGCGTAAACAACTGCTCAAGCACGACGCTCGGGTGTTGGTGCTGCTCGGTTGGGTACTGCTGGTGTTGCTGTTCTTTAGCCTGAGCAGTGGTAAGCGCAAGCTGTATGTCTTTCCTGCGTTACCCGCGTTGATTCTAGTGGTGGCGCCGCTTGTGCCGTGGATGCTGCGCCGCTGGTTTGGCGCGCGGCCGAGGGGTAGGGTGCTCTTCAATGTATTGGCTGCACTGTGGTTGTGTGCCTGGTGTGTACGCGGCTTCGTCGAGCCCCACAAGGAAGGCATCAACCCCCACGAAACCCTTATGCACGATGTCGCGAGGCTGACCTCAAATGCCGAGCTGGTGCTTGTGGGGTGGCGTGAGGGCCACTGGTTGTTTGCGCAGCAACCCATCGTGCATTTCGGCTTTTATAACGGCAACGCCCTGGAACAATCCGTCACTTGGCTGCGCAGCCATCCGCAGGCCTTCGCCCTGGTGCCCGCTCAGGACCTGGGCCGTTGTTATGACCCGCAAAAAGCGCGTCGGGTAGGCAATACCTCAAGGGCCGAGTGGTTCCTGGTGGGGGCTGATGCGGACAACCAGCGTTGCCAGTCGCCGGCACCGGAGAAGGTGTATTCGTTTGCCTGGCAGCAGCCCTTGTAGCGGCGAGCACGTTCGCGCCCACAGAGGCTTGGACGATCACCCAATCGCAGTCCACCACAAATCCCTTGCTCGCGATGAGGGCCGAAAGAACACCACATTCCTAAACCATGGCCAAACCAGTCAAGCAACTTGAAAGCTTTGACCATTGCCGCCACCGCCCTTCGGCGCGAGTATTTGCCTGCTATTCACGGTTCCCCCCAACCAATAAAAAACACCGAGGGATGCTGGTCATGCGCGATTATTCGTCCGCCACGTCGCAGTTCGATTACCTGCACACTGTCAACGCCGCACTGCATGGCTCACTCGAGGCGCTCAATGCCTGTGTCGAGTGTTGTGACCGGCATGCGTTGCCGGGGCGTATCGCCTTGTTCTGGGAGGGTCGTGACGGCAGCGAAGCTACCTGGACTTACCGTGACCTGCAGGACAACGCCGCGCGGTTCGCCAATTTTCTGCGCGCCCAAGGCATCGGCAAGGGCGACAAAGTGGCCGGCCTGCTGCCGCGCACCGCTGAACTGCTGATTGTGGTACTCGCCACCTGGCGCATCGGGGCGGTGTATCAACCGCTGTTCACCGCATTCGGGCCCAAGGCCATCGAGCACCGCCTCGGCAGCTCGGGGGCGCGCTTGGTCGTCACCGATGCGGTCAACCGTCACAAGCTCGACGAAGTCGCCGCTTGCCCCACCATCGTCACGGTCGGCGGCGAAAAGGGCCAGGGCATCGTGCGCGGCGACTACAGTTTCTGGGCCGAGGTGGCGAACCACTCCAGCCAGTGCGAACCGCTGATGCTCAGCGGCGAAGACCCGTTCCTGCTGATGTTCACCTCCGGCACCACGGGGCCTGCCAAGGCGCTGTCGGTGCCGCTCAAGGCCATTGTTGCGTTCCAGAGCTACACCCGTGACGCGGTAGACCTGCGCCCTGAAGACGCCTTCTGGAACGTCGCCGACCCGGGCTGGGCCTACGGCATCTATTTTGGCGTGACCGGGCCGCTGGCGATGGGGCATCCGATTACCTTCTACGATGGCCCGTTCACCCTGGAAAGCACCTGCCGGGTCATCAACAAATATGGCATCACCAACCTGACCGGCTCACCCACGGCCTATCGCCTGTTGATTGCCGGTGGCGAGCCCTTTGCCCGGTCGATCAAGGGCAAGCTGCGCATCGTCAGCAGCGCCGGTGAGCCGTTGAACCCGGAGGTGATCCGTTGGTTCGCCGACAACCTGAACGTGGTGATCCACGACCATTATGGCCAGACCGAACTGGGCATGGTGCTGTGCAACCACCATGGGCTGGAACATCCGGTCCACCTGGGCGCGGCCGGTTTTGCCTCGCCGGGCCATCGGATTGTGGTGCTGGATGAAAATCAGCGCGAGTTGGGCGTAGGCCAGCCGGGCATTCTCGCGCTGGACCGCAGCCAGTCGCCCATGTGTTGGTTCGCCGGTTACGAGGGCGGGCCGACCAAGGCTTTCGTCGGTGACTACTACTTGAGCGGCGACACCGTGGAACTGAACCCGGACGGCAGCATCAGTTTCGTGGGCCGTAGCGACGACGTGATCACCACCTCCGGCTACCGGGTCGGTCCGTTCGACGTGGAAAGCGCGTTGATCGAACACCCGGCCGTGGTGGAAGCGGCGGTGATCGGCAAGCCCGATCCGGAACGCACCGAGTTGGTGAAGGCCTTCGTGGTACTCAGCGCGCAGTTCCGTGCCTCGTCGCAGTTGGCCGAAGAATTGCGCCTGCACGTGCGCAAGCGCCTGGCAGCCCATGCGTATCCCCGTGAAATCGAATTTGTCAGCGACTTGCCGAAAACTCCGAGCGGCAAATTGCAGCGCTTTATCTTGCGCAACCAGGAGATCGCCAAAGCCCAAGAGGCGGCGGCGCAGAACGTTTCAGCTTGAATCCAAGGAAACCATGATGCAGATCGACAACAAGATTTTCCTCGTCAGCGGCGGCGCTTCCGGCCTCGGCGCGGCCACCGGCGAAATGCTGGTCAAGGCCGGTGCCAAGGTGATGCTGGTGGACCTCAACGCCGACGCCGTGGCCGCCCAGGCGCAAAAACTGGGCTGCCAGAGCGTGGTGGCCGACATCAGCAACGAAACAGCGGCTGAAGCGGCGGTGAGGGCCACGGTCGATGCGTTCGGTGGCCTCAATGGCCTGGTGAACTGCGCCGGTATCGTGCGCGGCGAGAAGATCCTCGGCAAGAACGGTCCCCACGCCCTGGCCAGCTTCAGTCAGGTGATCAACGTCAACCTGATCGGCAGCTTTAACCTGCTGCGCCTGGCGGCTGCTGCCATTGCCGAAACGGAGGCCAACGCCGACGGCGAGCGCGGGGTGATCATCAATACGGCGTCGGTGGCGGCCTTCGATGGACAGATCGGCCAAGCGGCTTACGCAGCCTCCAAAGGCGCCATCGCCAGCCTGACGTTGCCGGCCGCCCGTGAGCTGGCGCGTTTCGGCATCCGGGTGATGACCATTGCGCCAGGGATTTTCGAGACCCCGATGATGGCCGGCATGACCCCGCAAGTACGCGATTCCCTGGCCACCGGCGTGCCGTTTCCGCCACGCCTTGGGAAACCTTCCGAGTACGCGGCGCTGGTCAGGCATATCATTGAGAACAGCATGCTCAACGGTGAGGTGATCCGTCTCGACGGTGCCTTGCGTATGGCAGCCAAATAATCAGGAGGATTCATGATGTCCGACGACCCGATTGTCATCGTCAGCGCCGTCCGCACCCCCATGGGTGGTTTCCAGGGTGAACTGAAAAGCCTCAGTGCCCCGCAGCTGGGTGCTGCCGCCATCAAGGCCGCCGTGGAGCGTGCCGGCATCGCACCCGGCGCGGTTGAAGAAGTGTTGTTCGGTTGCGTACTCGCCGCCGGCCTGGGCCAGGCACCGGCGCGTCAAGCCGCGCTGGGCGCCGGCCTCGACAAGTCGACCCGCTGCACCACGCTCAACAAGATGTGTGGCTCGGGCATGGAAGCGGCGATCCTCGCCCATGACATGCTCATCGCCGGCAGCGCCGACGTGGTGGTGGCCGGCGGCATGGAAAGCATGTCCAACGCACCGTACCTGCTCGATCGTGCCCGCAGCGGTTACCGAATGGGCCATGGCCGGGTGCTTGACCACATGTTCCTCGACGGCCTGGAAGACGCCTACGACAGCGGTCGGCTGATGGGCACTTTCGCCGAAGATTGCGCCGAGGCCAATGGCTTGAGTCGCGAGGCCCAGGATGCATTCGCCATTGCGTCCACCACCCGCGCCCAGCAGGCGATCAAGGATGGCAGTTTCGACGCCGAGATCGTGCCGTTGCAGGTCATGGTCGGCAAAGAGCCAGTGACGGTGTCCCACGACGAGCAGCCACCCAAGGCCCGGATCGACAAAATCGCTTCGCTCAAACCGGCGTTCCGCGCGGGCGGCACGGTAACGGCAGCCAACGCCAGCTCCATTTCCGATGGCGCCGCGGCGCTGGTGCTGATGCGCCAGAGCCAGGCTACCCAGCGTGCCCTCAAGCCTCTGGCGGTGATCCATGGTCACGCGGCGTTTGCCGATACCCCGAACCTGTTTCCCACCGCCCCGATTGGCGCCGTGAGGAAACTGATGCAAAAAACTGGTTGGTCGCTGGATCAAGTCGACCTGTTCGAAGTCAACGAAGCCTTTGCCGTGGTGGGACTGGTGACCATGGGCAAGTTGGAAATCGCCCATGACAAGGTCAATGTCCACGGCGGGGCCTGCGCGCTGGGCCACCCGATTGGCGCATCTGGCGCGCGGATTCTGGTGACCCTGCTCTCGGCCCTGCGCCAGAAAGGCTTGAAGCGCGGCGTTGCGGCGATCTGCATCGGCGGCGGCGAAGCCACGGCCATGGCTGTCGAATGCCTGTATTAAGGAATCACCATGCTTGCGACTGAAGAACAGACCCAAATCCGCGACATGGCCCGGCAGTTCGCCGAGGAACGCTTGAAACCGTTCGCCGCCGAATGGGACCGCGAACACCGATTCCCCCGGGAAGCCATCGATGAAATGGCCGAGCTGGGCTTCTTCGGCATGCTGGTGCCGGAGCAGTGGGGCGGTTGTGAAACCGGTTACCTGGCCTATGCGATGACTCTGGAGGAAGTCGCCGCCGGTGACGGTGCGTGCTCGACCATCATGAGCGTGCACAACTCGGTGGGCTGCGTGCCGATCCTCAAGTTCGGCAGCGATGAGCAGAAGGCAAAATTCCTCACACCCCTGGCCAGTGGTGCGATGCTCGGCGCGTTCGCCCTGACCGAACCCCAGGCCGGTTCAGACGCCAGCAGCCTGAAGACGCGGGCGCGGCTGGCAGGTGATCATTACGTACTCAACGGCTGCAAGCAGTTCATCACGTCCGGGCAGAACGCCGGGGTGGTGATTGTGTTCGCGGTGACCGATCCGAGCGCCGGCAAGCGTGGCATCAGTGCGTTCATCGTGCCGACCGATTCGCCGGGCTACAGCGTGGCCCGGGTCGAAGACAAACTCGGCCAGCACGCCTCCGACACCTGCCAGATCCTCTTCGAGGATGTGAAGGTGCCGGTGGGCAATCGCCTGGGCGAGGAGGGCGAGGGCTACAAAATCGCCCTGGCGAACCTGGAAGGCGGGCGGGTGGGCATCGCGGCGCAGGCGGTGGGCATGGCCCGCGCGGCGTTCGAGGCGGCCCGGGACTATGCCCGGGAACGCTCCAGTTTCGGTAAGCCGATCATCGAGCACCAGGCCGTGGCGTTCCGCCTGGCCGACATGGCGACCCAGATCGCCGTGGCCCGGCAAATGGTGCACTACGCCGCCGCCCTGCGAGACAGTGGCCAACCGGCGCTGGTAGAGGCCTCCATGGCCAAGCTGTTTGCCTCGGAAATGGCTGAAAAAGTCTGCTCCATGGCGTTGCAAACCCTGGGCGGGTACGGTTACCTCAACGACTTCCCGCTGGAACGCATCTACCGCGACGTGCGAGTCTGCCAGATCTACGAAGGCACCAGCGACATTCAGCGCATGGTCATTTCGCGCAATCTTTGAGTAGGAGCTGCCGCAGGCTGCGATCTTTTGATTTTGCTCTTTCGTACAAGACTCAACTGGCAGGAAAAGATCGCAGCCTTCGGCAGCTCCTACAGGGCATCGAGCCAAATACAGCGCTTAACAGGAGTTATACATGAGCTACGAAACGATTTTATTGGAGATCAAGGACCGCGTCGGCCTGATCACCCTCAACCGTCCCCAGGCATTGAACGCCTTGAATGCGCAGATCGTCAGCGAGCTGAACCAGGCGTTGGACAGCCTGGAGGCTGATCCGAAGATTGGCTGCATCGTGCTGACCGGCTCGAAAAAAGCCTTTGCCGCCGGTGCTGACATCAAGGAAATGGCCGAGCTGACCTACCCACAGATCTACCTGGACGACCTGTTCAGCGACAGCGACCGCGTGGCCAACCGCCGCAAGCCGATCATCGCGGCGGTGAACGGTTTTGCCTTGGGCGGTGGCTGCGAGCTGGCGTTGATGTGCGACTTCATTCTGGCCGGTGACAACGCCAAGTTCGGCCAGCCGGAGATTAATCTCGGCGTGCTGCCAGGCATGGGCGGTACCCAGCGCCTGACCCGGGCGGTGGGCAAGGCCAAGGCCATGGAAATGTGCCTGACCGGGCGCTTCATCGATGCGGTGGAAGCCGAGCGTTGCGGCATCGTTGCGCGGATCGTACCGGCCGATGAGCTGCTGGACGAGGCGCTGAAAACCGCCGCGCTGATCGCCGCCAAGTCGTTGCCCATCAGCATGATGGTCAAGGAAAGCGTCAACCGCGCCTTTGAGGTCAGCCTGTCTGAAGGTGTGCGTTTTGAGCGCCGGGTATTCCATGCGGCGTTTGCGACGCAGGATCAGAAAGAAGGCATGGCGGCGTTCGTGGCCAAGCGGGCGGCGGAGTTCCAGGACAAGTAAGGCAGCGTGCTCACTGGCGCCATTGCGAGCAGGCTCGCTCCCACAGGGGATTCGGGGTGTATGCAGCCTTTGAGTACGCCATCGGATCCTGTGGGAGCTGGGCTTGCCCGCGATGCATTGCTTTGACAGATGTACCGCCATCGCGAGCCTGCTCGCGATGGTTTTCCAGCCATCACACCAGGTAGTGTTTCAACTCCCGGGCAATCACCATTCGCTGTATCTCACTTGACCCTTCGTAGATCTGAGTAATCCGCGCATCGCGGTAGTAGCGCTCTACCGGATAATCCTCGAGATACCCGTATCCACCATGAATCTGTATGGCCGAGGAGCAGACTTTCTCGGCCATTTCCGAGGCGAACAGCTTGGCCTGGGAGGCTTCTGACAGGCACGGCTTGCCGGCGCTGCGCAGGCGTGCGGCGTGGAGGATAAGCAGACGGGTGGCGTTGATGCGGGTGTGCATGTCGGCCAGCAGGTTGGCGATGCTCTGGTGCTCGATGATCGGCTTGTCGAACTGAACGCGATCGCGCGCGTAAGCCAGCGCCGCGTCAAAGGCGGCACGGGCGATGCCCAAGGCTTGCGCCGCGATGCCAATGCGGCCGCCTTCCAGGTTGGAGAGGGCGATCGCCAGGCCTTTACCGCGAGCCCCCAACAGGTTGGCCTCCGGGATGGTGCAATTGCTCAAGGTGACCGCGCAGGTGTCCGAGGCGCGGATGCCCATTTTGTGTTCGGTGCGATCAACGATGAAACCCGGCGTATCGGTGGGCACCAGGAACGCCGAAATGCCTTTCTTGCCCAGTTCCGGGTCCGTTACGGCAAACACGATCGCCAGTTTCGCTCGCTTGCCATTGCTGACGAACTGCTTGGCGCCGTTGATGACCCACTGGCCACCGCGCAATTCGGCCCGGGTGCGCAGGTTGTGGGCTTCGGACCCGGCCTGAGGTTCGGTGAGGCAAAAGCAGCCAATGGCCTGGCCACTGGCGAGGTCGGCCAGCCACGTCTGCTTTTGTTCATCGGTGCCGAAATTCAGGACCGGCCCGCACCCCACCGAGTTGTGGATGCTCATCAGCGCCCCGGTGGCACCGTCGCCGGCGGAGATTTCCTCTACCGCCAGGGCATAGGCGACGTAATCGACGTAGGTGCCGCCCCATTCTTCCGGCACTACCATTCCCAACAGGCCCAGTTCGCCCATTTTTGCCACCAGGCCGTCGTCAATCCAGCCGGCTTTTTCCCAGGCTTGGGCGTGGGGGGCGATTTCACCACGGGCGAAGTCCCGGGCCATGTCGCGGATCATCACTTGTTCTTCGGTCAGTTCGAGGTCATGCATGGCTCAGTTCCCGTGGTCATCGAAGCCGTCGAAGAAACTCGCCACATGGTCGGCGTCCAGCGCCTCCAGGGTCGGAGGGTTCCAACGCGGGTTCTTGTCTTTGTCGATCAGCAAGGCGCGCACGCCTTCGATCAGGTCACCGCGTTCGAACCATTGCCGGTCCAGATGCAGTTCCAGGGCAAAACAGTCTTCCAGGCTCAAATGCCGACCGCGCCGCAACATTTCCAGGGTCACGGCCATGGCCAGGGGAGAGCGGCTGTCCAGCAGTTCGGCGGTCTTTATCGCCCATTCGTGACTGTTGGCGACGGTGACCTGGCGCAACTGCTCGACCATGCTCGGCACGTCGGGCAGGCCAAAGAAATGGTCGATGGCTGGCCGAAAGTCAGCCAGGGGCGGGGCAGGCAGCTGTTGCACACCGAGTTTGGCCAGCAGGCTTTGCAGGTCCTTGAGCGGCGTGTCATGCCATTCCAGCCGATTGAGGCGCTCGTCGAGCTGCTTGAGTTTGCGGCTGTCGATATACCAGTCGGCCAACCCGCAATACAACGCGTCGGCAGCACGGATCTGTACGCCACTGACCCCCAGGTAGATGCCCAGCTCACCGGGAATGCGTGGCAGGAAATAGCTGCCGCCCACGTCCGGAAAATAACCGATACCGACTTCCGGCATGCCCAGGCGGCTGCGTTCGGTCACGACCCGCAGGTCGGCGCCTTGTACCAGGCCCATACCGCCACCCAGCACGAAGCCATCCATCAAGGCGAGGATCGGTTTGCGGTAGTGGTGAATTGTCAGGTCGAGGGCGTATTCCTCGACGAAGAAATCTTCGTGCAGGGTGTCGCCCTGCTTGTGGCTGTCGTACAGCGAGCGGATATCACCGCCGGCGCAAAACGCCTTGTCGCCCGCGCCACGCAGTACCACGGCGCGGATCTGTGGGTCGAGGGCCCAGGTATCGAGTTGTTGCTGCAAGCTGCGCACCATGCCCAGGGTGAGGGCATTGAGGCCGGCGGGGCGGTTCAGGGTCAAGTGGCCAATCTGATTACGAACCTCGACCAGCACCTCATAGGCTGCGGTTTCGATGGTTTGCGCGGCTTGTGATGAAACCTGAGCTGTCATCGCTAACTCCCTGCTTTTATTCTTCTTTATGAATTGTGTCGCGCGTACCCATTCAAGATCGTACCAGTGCAAATTTGCATTGCACAACCGGGATACGTGCAGGTCCTTTCTGCATATTTATAGCAGCCACAGGCTCAACCGCGACCAGAGAGAACCTCCGCGATGCTGCGGCGCTTGGCATTTCGCTCGCTGGCGTGGATCAATTGCTCAAGATCTTCCGGCGTGACGTCAAAGAATGCTTCCATTTCCGCCAGGGCCAGTTTCAGGTCTTCGGCCGTGATCGCCTGCCGGTCGACGGGAGAGTGATCAGCCGGGATGACCACCCCCGGTTCGCTGGCACGCTTGGGATAGCGCACTCGCGTCAGGTTGTTGTAGGCCAGCGCAAAGACGAGCAGCCCGGAGCCGGCCAGCATGGCCGCACCGACGGCCTGCCAGCCCAAGGCAATGATCGACGGAGCGGCCAGCACCAACGTCGCCGCCAGGGCACCCGCCGGCGGGTGCAGGCAACGCAGCCAGCACATCAACACCAGCGCCATGCCCGCCGCCAGGCAGGCGCTACCCAGCGTGCGGCCCAATACATGGGCCACCAGCAACGCGACGACCGACGCACACAGGTAACCGCCGACAATCGACCAGGGCTGGGCGAGGGCACCTGATGACACCGCAAACAACAGCACCGCCGAGGCGCCGAGGGGACCGATCAGGTGTTGCGCCACTTCAAGGCCAAATACCTGCGCACAAAGCCAGACACTGAACATCGTCCCCAGCGCCATGCCGATGGCGGCGCGGCTCCATTCGGTGGGACGGGTGTTGATAGCGGCGGGGAACCAGCGAGAAAGCATTAAGCGACAATCCAAAAAACGAACAAAAAAAGGGGCTTACTGAAAAAACCCAGAAAGCCCTTTAAGTGTTCCAACAGTTGGGGGAGGAACGGCGCACAGTGTGCCGTTCACAACCCTTGCTTACAAATTCATAATAATGCTGGTTGAGTGCATTAATTTTGAGGTAACGCTACAGCTTATGCGCTTCTCGAAGCAGGGAACCACGTTTGCTGGGCAATGGGCAGGTTGCGCGACTGCCCGCGCCCCATCGGGAAATAGGTGAAACCCTTGTCCGCCATGCGCTCCGGTTCGAACAGGTTGCGGCCGTCGAAAATCACCGGGGCCTTGAGCCGTTGCCGGATCAGCTCGAAGTCCGGAGCCTTGAAGGGCTGCCATTCGGTGCAGATGACCAGCGCGTCGGCCCCCGGCAACACCGATTCCGGCGTGCCCATCAGCATCAATCGGGTTTCGTCGGGGTAGAGCAATTGCGTCTGCTGCATCGCCTCCGGGTCGAACGCGCGGACGCTGGCACCCGCGGCCCAAAGCGCTTCGAGCAAGGTGCGGCTCGGTGCGTCGCGCATGTCGTCAGTGTTGGGCTTGAAGGCCAGGCCCCACAGGGCGAAGGTCTTGCCGCGCAACTCGCCCTGGTAGAACGCATTGATCCGCTCGAACAGCTTGTGTTTCTGCCGCCCGTTGATGGCTTCCACCGCTTGCAGCAGGTCGCTGGAACAGTGGGCCTGCTCGGCGGTGTGGATCAGGGCGCGCATGTCCTTTGGAAAACATGAGCCGCCGTAGCCGCATCCCGGGTAGATGAAGTGGTAGCCGATGCGCGAGTCGGCGCCGATGCCCAGGCGTACGGACTCGATGTCGGCCCCCAGGTGTTCGGCCAGTTCGGCGATCTGATTGATAAAACTGATCTTGGTCGCCAGCATGCCGTTGGCGGCGTATTTGGTCAGCTCGGCACTGCGCAGGTCCATGAACAGGACACGGTCGTGGTTGCGGTTGAATGGGGCGTACAGGTCGCGCATGGTTTCACGTACTTCATCGCGCTCGCAGCCGATCACGATACGATCTGGACGACGGCAATCGGTAACCGCCGAGCCTTCCTTGAGGAACTCGGGGTTGGAGACAATATCGAACTGCAGCAGACGACTGGCCTTGAGCAGGCATTTGTCGATGTGCGTCCGCAGAACGTCGCCGGTGCCCACTGGCACGGTGGACTTCTCCACCACAATGAGCGGTTGCTCGCGGTAGCGGGCGACAGCCTCGCCGACGGCCAGGACCTGACTCAGATCGGCACTGCCATCGTCCCGGGAAGGCGTACCCACGGCGATAAACAGGACCTGGCCGTGTTGCACGGCAAGCTGTTCGTCACTGGTAAAGTGCAAGCGCCCGGCCTCCAGCCCTTCACGCACCAGCGTGGCCAGGCCCGGCTCGAAAATACTCACCTGGCCTTGGCGCAGGCTGTCGACCTTGCGCTCGTCTATGTCCATGCACACCACGTCATGGCCCACTTCAGCCAACACGGCGGCTTGCACCAAGCCTACGTAGCCACTTCCGAATACGCTGATTTTCATGGTGAGTTCCCTGGATCATTCCGAGCGAGCGACATGCACAACCCGCGTTCGCCGCAGTGCGCTTGGCTCAGAATAAGTCGGGGATGTTGCAGTTCACTTACAGCGCGCTGAAGTCTTGCGCCGCCAATCTATACGCTGCTGGCAGTTGTGCGACGAACTCGCCCACCACTTCCCGGGTCAGGGCGACGATATCTTCCACCCGTTCCATTCCCGCGCCGGTCCGCCAACTGGCCATGATGTCCATGACCGATGGCAGCGGCACACCGTCCACCAACGTCAATGTGCCCTGGGCCAATTCGCCGGCGACCAGCGCGGCCGGCATGGCACCAATGCCAAAACCGTCGCGAACCAGGCGGGTGATGGCCGATGCCGAGTTCACACAGTTGATGCGTGGCGAGACGATGTTGGCCGAGTGCAGCAGGTTGAGAATGTCCTGGTGGGGGCGTGAGTTGCGCGAAAACGTCACGATGCGTTCCTGGGACAAGTCCTCTAGCGAGGCATAGGACCGGTCATAGGCGGAGCCGGTGCGCACCACCCAGTGCATCGGGTACCGCGCTAGCAGTGCGTTGCGCACGCTGTCCAGGCGCAGGATGTCAGTCTGGAAAATGATGTCCTGGTAGCCTTTCTCCAACTGCGAACACAGGTTGCTCGCGGTGTCGGCCGACAGTTCGATTTCCAGGGCTGGGTAACATGCCATCAGGCGTGTCACCAAGGGGCTGAGCCAGGTGTGGATCACCGTATCCATTGCACCAATGCGGATCCGGCCGCGCACCTGGCGCGGATCCTTGATCACGGCTTTCATGCTTTGCATGGTGTCCATGATGCGCTCTGCGTACTCCAGCACGTGCTGGCCTTCGGAGGTCAGCGATACACCTTTGGAATCGCGCAGGAACAGGCGCACGCCCATCTCGTCCTCCAGGGCGGCGATCCGACTGGAAATGGACGCCTGGGTGGTGAACAGCTTTTCCGCGGTGAGGCGAAAGCTCTTCAGGCGGGCGACCCAGACGAAGGTTTCGAGAAACTTGATGTTCACGTGGGCGTCTCCTTGGCGCAGTCAAGGGGGCATAGAAACCGTGGCAAGGGGAGTATCCCCACCCTATGAGAGCAAGACTTGCCCGCGATGAGGCCAACGCGGTCTTCCCGAGAACCGAGGCGTCCGCATCGCGAGCAAGCTTTGCTCTCACAGGTAAATCCCGTCGCCACAAGGATCAGCGTTTGGCTCTATTTTGTTCACTGATCGGGTTAATCATGAACTGGATCACGTCCTGAAGCGCGCCTGAATCCGGCACGTTATCGATCGCCGCTTCAGGCCAGCACCATGGGTACTCCAGCCGTGACGCCCAGGCCATGATCATCGGTAGATCGCTCGCCGGCAGGGTTTTCATGTGTTCGATGGTGATGGTCAGTCGCTCGGCCAGGCTCGACGCTGGTTCGAACTGCCAGTCATACAGGCCACAACCGACACGTGCCTCGCCACTGTTCTTGTCGGACATCGCCACCAACCATTTGCACTGGAACGCCTCGGCATTTGCCGGTGGTGGCGCGGCCAGGCAGAACGTGTAGACGTTTTCGAAGGTCTGGCCAAAGCGACTGACCAGCACGTCGCCGATGGCGGCACGGCCTTCGACATGGTCGGGAAACGCGATGGAACCGGTGCGCACGACCATGTGCAGAATAGCCGTCGGTGTGAAGGCCTGGTCCAGCAGGTGAGGGCGGTTACCGTCCTTGGCACTGATGTACTGTTGAATCGAAAGCTGAGCGGTGTTCATCGTGTGTCCCTTCAAGTTGAAAAACAGCCTCGTACGAGGCTTACAAGTCACTGTTCCATAAGGCCGTCACCCGCATTTTGCCAGACAGGCGGGCGGTGGGGCGTGTGGCGATGTTGGCCTGGAACATCGCGCCGTTGCGGCCCAACTCAATGTGCCGCAAACGGATGCCGGTCTCCAGCAGGCGGTGTTCGAACGAAAACGAGCAACACCGGGGCTCTCCAAGCGTTCGTTCGCTACTTTGAGAACACCGTGGCTATCGCGTCCAACAAGGAATATTGCTACCCCGTGACAACTAAAAGTTATTCAAGAGGTGGTTGGCTGTTCAGGCGGGGTCGCCGCCATGCATTGCGGCCCGACATCAACGGCGTACTGGCTGACCACCTGGTGACTCATCTGGACGATGTTCTCGATCAGTGCATAGAGGCGGGCATAGATCGACTGGCTGGCGGCGATCCAGTGGTTCCGTGTATACAGGTGCGCTACGAAAGGGATTTTCAAGATAAAACAAGGGAGCTGTTGCTGTGATCTACCTGATACGCCATGCCACGCCGCTGATCGATTACACGCCTTGCAATGCACATTCAGCCAAGCTGCTTCTGGATGAATACAACCAGACCTCATCCATCGATGAGGGTGAAATTGCAGCATTCCTGGGCCAACCGGAGGTGTCTCAAGTGCTGTTGGCGAGCGAAGCTAACATCATTTCCTCGCCCGTCAACAGAGCCTACGCGACGGCGTGCCGGCTATTCGACGCAACACGTATCCAACAGGATGCTCGATTACGCGAGTATGACCTGCGGTTAAGTAGCATTCCCGTCTTGAAAATGGGCGTGAGGCATTGGTTCGCGTTGCACAGGATCTTGTGGTTGTTGGGGATTTCACTGGGGGCCGCCAGCCGAAAAGCCGAACACCAGCGGGCGCTGGGTGTCGCCGATGAGCTTTACAAAGGCTGCGGCGAACCGGGGAGGACCACGATCATTGTCTCTCACGGCATGTTTCTCAGAACTGTCAGGAAAACCCTGCAAAAGCGCGGCATGCAGGCGCGCAGGGTTTATCGCTCGGGGTGTTTTACCGTCGAGTTGCTAACGCCATGACGGGGATTGCTCGGCCAGCAGCAGTAGCGACTGCGGCAATGGGCTTTGTGGATGCTGCGGTTCCTGCAGGCCCAGCAACCGGAAACCGGCCATGTCCAAGGCATTGAGCCAACTGGACAAAGTGCGGAAGTACCACGGCATGGGTTGCCATTGGCCTTTGAACCCATCGAAGGTTTCTTCTCGCCAGCCGTCCTGATAATCGCCCGCCGCCACGGTCCATGGATGCAGCGTTTGAACTACCAGCGCGCCGCCTGGGTTGAGCAGGGCATTCATCGCAGCGAGCAATGGGATGATGTCCTGGTGTAACAGGGCGAAGTTGGCGCAGATCAGGTGGTAGCCGCTGCCAACGTCCACCTTCGCTTCCACCAGCGCTTCATAGCTGGCCAGATGCACCGACGAGGAGCCCGCCGCCCGCGCCGCATCGACCAGCGTCGCGTCGCCATCCACACCGACCGCCTCGATGCCCCGTTCAGTCAGCGCTCGCAACAACCAGCCTTCACCGCAGCCTAGATCCAGCACTCGCTCAGGCTGGCGGCTTTGCACCGCCAGCAGCATGGCCTGGTCCGTGACCGTCAACCGGCTTTCGATGGCACCCGTGCGGATAGCTTTGATCCAGGAATGGGCATTGTGGTGCCAGCTTTGGAGGAGGGTGGTTTGCGACGACGACATCGATCCAGCTCCGCAATGGATTGGCTAAGCATAGGCCAATCCATTGCGCAGGGAAGCCCGTGGTCAAAGCGGGCGGTCAAGAAACAACAGGCGTGCCGCCAGCGCTGCCATGACCCCGGCAAAACCGTACGTGCCCAGGCGCCTTGAAATCACGCCGCTTGCCAGTTTCGCCCTGAGCAGCGCGGCGCAAACACCCAGCAGCGTATGAAAGACCAGTGCAATCAGGGCCAGCAGCGCGCCCAGGAAGATCAACTGTAAGCTAACGCCTCCAGCCTTGACGTTGACGAACTGGGGCAGGAACACCATGAAGAACAGCAGCGCCTTGGGATTCAAGAGGCTGTTGAGGGCGCCTCGGCAGAAAATTTTCCACAGCGAAGCCGCCTGGAGCTGAGTCGCCTGAGTCACTGCCGGCGCTCTCAATGCTTGCCAGGCCAGCCACAGCAGGTAACCGGCCCCGGCCAGGCGTAGCAGGTCGAACGCCGGCGCCCAACTCATGACCAGTGCGCCAATGCCAGCGCTGACCATCATCGTCATCAGCACGTCGGAAAAGGAAATGCCGAGGGCGGCTGCAACGCCAGCACGCCAGCCGTGAGCTAGCGCATGGCTGGTGACAAAGGCCATGTTGGGCCCTGGGACGATCAGCAAAAGCACGACAGCAACCACGAACAGATAGAGATTGGCGGTATCCGGCATGGGGATCACTCCGAGGGATGAGCCACGACAGTAAGCGAATGAGGAGGAGGGCGTCAGTTACAGTCCGGGCCAATCTGATAGCAACAGTCGTTTCTCGCGAGCAATCACGATTGTCGCTCCGATGAGGCGTTCGTTCGTCCAGACCTGATCGAGTACCAGCGCCTAATCGAACTATGCACAACCACTAGCGACTCCGCCTGCTCCTCAGGAACCGTGCGCAGATGATGGGATTTCTGCGCATTGAAATGAAGGGCGTCGCCTTTGAAGATGGTTGGGAAAAACGTCACTCGTTAGGTCAAGGGGCAGTTGGCTGCTCCGTTTCATGTGCGGGCGGTTTTGTCCGTTCGTCGCGCAAAGGTTGCGACAGTCTTACTTCTTGATACTGTAGCGGTCAAGTATCAAGACATAATACTGATCAAGGTGACGGGGCCCATGTTTGACTTCATGGAGCCCCGATTTAAACGTCCTTCTCCACAAGAATTGGAGCAATGCTGCAATGTCTGACAACGAATCTACTGCACCTGCCGAGAACGGCTCGATACTCGATCGCTGTGTTCGCTTCTCACGCGCGTACACCGCAGCAGCGCGGCGGGTTGATGCCAAGCTCTCTGCCGTGCACGGCCTGAGCTTCAGTGATTTCATGATCCTGTATCACCTGAAACATGCGCACAATGCTCGGCTGCGGCGAGCTGATCTGGCTGACAGCATGGGGCTGACGGCATCGGCGGTGACCAAATCCTTACTGCCGCTTGAAAAAATAGGGTTGGTGTCTCGACAAAGTGATCCACGGGATGCGCGTGTAGGTTATGCCTGCCTTACGCCAGCAGGCGATCAGGTTTTTGCCGATGCAAAGGTCTCGGCGGAGTTCGCTTGCCAAGAGGTTTACGAGACGATGGTGGGGGAGTGGAGCAAGTCTGGTTAAGCAAGACAAGTCTATTGATAACCGTCGTTCAATCACCTCGCGTACGTGCTTGGCAATGGCAGGGCATGGGGCCGTCACCCACGATGCCCCATGCACCGTTTGCTGATTGATAGCGTCGAGAATAAACAAGGCCGCCGATGCGGCCTAGCCCTACGCCTATTCCTTACGCAACAGCACCCTGGTCACCCGGCGCTCTTCAACCCCCATCACGGTCATGCTCCAGCCTTGGCAACTGAGCGTGTCTCCAATGATTGGCAAGCGATCCAGCAGGCTCATCACCAAACCGGCTAGCGTCTGGTAATCCTCCGTCGCTTTCGCCTGGAAGCCGATGTGTTCGCGAACTTGGCTGAGATTCAGGGCACCACTGACGAGGAATCCCTCTTGCTGGGGAACAATGTTCGGGCCTTCGACTTCACTGGCATCCGGCAGTTCACCTGCAATGGATTCCAGAATGTCAGTCATCGTGAGAAGCCCCACGAAGTCACCGAACTCGTTTACCACGAACGCGATGTGGGTCGACTCCTTACGCATTTGCTCCAGAGCATTGAGGATCGTGAAACTGTCGAGCAGGTTGATGGCTTTGCGCGCCATGACTTCCAGATTCGGCTGATTGCCCGCCAGTATTTCCTTAAGCAGTTCTTTCTTATGGACAAAGCCTAGCGGCTCATCCACCCGTCCTCCCCGAATCAACGGCAAGCGGGAGTAGGAAGAGTGCATCAGCGCCGTACGGATTTCTTGCGCAGCATTTGCCAAGTCGAGGTGGTCGATTTGCGCACGAGGCGTCATCGCACTGCGTATCGGGCGTTCGGCCAATTGCAGCACGCCACTGATCATGACCCGTTCGCGCCGATGAAAAACCTGCTCCGGTTCGTCACCTTCCAGCATGTCGGCGATTTCCTCGCCGACTTCATCGGCATCCAGCTTTTGACCGCCCAGCAGACGCAACACCGCATGGGCGGTACGCTCGCGCATCGGCCGAAGACCTTGCAGGCTTTTCTTGCGTCGCGAGCGCGCCAACTGGTTGAACAATTCAATCAGGATCGAGAAACCGATCGCGGCGTACAAGTAGCCTTTCGGAATGTGGAAGCCCAGGCCTTCAGCAGTGAGGCTGAAGCCGATCATCATCAGGAAGCCCAGGCACAGCATGATGACGGTAGGGTGGCTGTTGACGAATTTTGTCAGCGGCTTGCTCGCGATCATCATCAAGCCGATGGAGAACATCACCGCGATCATCATGACCGACAGATGCTCCACCATACCTACGGCCGTGATCACCGCATCCAGGGAAAAGACCGCGTCCAGTACCACAATCTGCGCAACGATAGGCCAGAACATCGCATAGGCGGCATTGCCGGCACGTTGCGCCACGTGACCCTCGAGTCGCTCATGCAACTCCATGGTTGCCTTGAACAACAGGAACACACCGCCAAACAACATGATCAAGTCCCGGCCCGAGAATGTCTTGCCAAAGACCTCGAACAGCGGGTTGGTCAATGTCACCATCCAGGAGATGCTGGCGAGGAGGCCAAGGCGCATCAGCAACGCCAGGGACAGGCCGATGATACGGGCACGGTCGCGCTGCTCGGGCGGAAGTTTGTCAGCCAGGATGGCGATGAATACGAGGTTATCGATGCCGAGCACCAGCTCCAGCACGATCAAGGTCAGCAGGCCGAGCCATGCCGTGGGGTCAACGATCCATTCCATGGGTTATTCGCTCCCTCGGACGATCAATGCGAGGGAAGGGGGCTGCAACGGGCATATGCAACGCGCAGGAGCGACGGAGGGAAAACGGTTCTTCGAAAGGCGACTGGGAGGTTCCTGGAGGGTGTTCATACAGACCTGGAAATAATTGGGGAAGAAATCCTACAACGGTTTCCAACACTTCATGCGAGGCGATTTATTACAGGATCTGACAAGGCCGCGATCGATGAGAAAGCTGTAACAAGACCTTGGTTCCTTGCTACCGGGTGAACACCATTGCGTTTCAATACTGCGATTCAATGACCCCATCGAACAAGGTTTACGCTATATCCCGTTGTTGTATGAAATCGAAAATGAAGTGCGTGAACTGGAACCGGACTTACGCCGCCGAATACGGCAAGAAAAAGCAGCGCCTGTGATGGATACGCTACACACCTAGATGATCGCCCAGCGCGACCTTGGTGCCCAACAGCTCGGCCATCAGCGGCGATCATGAGTTTGATCCAGTCGGCGCGGCTGAATGGGCATGATGCGCATGCCTACTTGAAGGACGTCCTCACGCGTCTGCCGACGCAGCGGGCGAGTGAGATTGAGGAATGCTGCCGCATAAATGGATACCATCCGACACTCGAAATCATCGAAGGCAATTTGAGAGAACTCGGCTCAGACAAACAGAGCATTCTCAGTGCGCGGGTCTACATAGCCAGAATGGCGGATAAGCCTGTGATGGATGAAGGTTGGTGGTGATGACCAAGCTGGTGTGTTCGTACAGTTTTGAAAGCAGGTGAAATAACAGCGCGCCACCACTCTGACTGAAGGGCAAATACCCAAGCTCATCGAGTATCACCAGGTCTGTCCGAAGCAGTCCCTGGGCGATTCGGCCGGCCTTACCATCGTACTTTTCACGCTCCAGCAGGTTGACGAGATCGACCGTGGAGAAGAACCGTACTCGTTTGTTATGAGTGGTGATTCCGGACACGGCCAAGGCACTGGCCAGGTGTGTTTTTCCGGTTCCAGGCCCACCAGCTGTTCGATCACGGACAATTGGGTTCGTAGTGTGGACGGCGCCAAGCTCGCACCGTCCAGTGCAGACCAGACTGTCGACCAATAGCGCGGTCGTCCACGGTCATCGGTCAACAACCAACCAACGAGTCCGGAGGGCACGGAAATGTCTTTCAAATGAACAACAGGCATAAGCGCAACAGCTGAAGCTGCTCCTTATGGTAGGAAGCGTTGCAGTTGAGCCTAGGTAATTTCCTGTGTAACGCAACACACACGAACATGCTCGTCTTGCGCATAATGTATATTATGTTAAATCAGGTGTTTAGAGTGGCTGCCGGTAGTTGTTTGTCCACTTCCACTAACCCCCCGGTCGGTTTTGCACAAATCTCCGTTCGATGCAAAATCAGTCCGTTGTATCACCATCTTCACATCCTCCCTTAGGTTGCCCTGTCACGAATCTCCGTTTCACGACCTGACGCTCTGAGAACTGGCTAGCACCAGGTACGCCTGCTAAACGTAGATGCACCACTCCATTCCCAATCTTTCCTCCCTACAGTCACTGGCGCCCTAAGTCTGCAACCAGTCCTGATCGCGCCTGTTCAGGAAGCAGCCCCCGTACCGCTTTCCTTGACCAGTGGAGGCAATGTGATAGCATGCGTCCCCCCCGGATTGGGGGCTTTTTACCTCACGCAAGGAATACACCCTGTGAAAGACTTCGTCATCAGCGTCAACAACATCGTCCTCTACGTCTCCTTGGCATTGATTTGGCTGGTCTCTATCGTCTCCCTGTTCACCAGCGGGTTCTTGCCAGCTCTGGGGGTTTTCGTGGCCGGCACCTTGGTTTGGTGCATCGTTTCCGGCTTCTGGTTCGTCCAGTCGGCTACTTACGAAGAGCTGCGCAAACTCAACGCTAATAGAGGCTGAAGCGCCGGTGCGGGGCCAAAAGTGCTCCGCCCTCCTGCCCTGCGCGCTTAGCTCCTTACCAAGCGCGCTTCCCCGCCGTGAATGGCTCGCATAAACCCCGCCTTATCAGAAATCACTGCTGCATTCGCTGCACATATAAACTGCAATCAACCCGATTTCTGTCCAGTTATATCGGCTCCTTGGTCGATTTGGGTATCGCAATACGGCTACTGGTCTTGACCTCGCGCAACGCCAGACTCGACTGAATGGATGCAATGCCCACCTGGCGCCTGAGCACCTGCTCGATAAAGTCACTGTAGCTATCAAGATCCTCTGCCAACACTTGCAGCACGTAATCGGCATCCCCGGTGATCTTGTGACAAGACAACACTTCAGGCAATTGCGCAATCACCGCCTCGAAGGCGTCGGGAGCGTGATCGGCGTGGGTGGAAAAACGGATGTGCACGAACGCCATGATATCCAGCCCCAGCATGCGTCGATCAAGGTTGGCCTGATAGCCCTTGATCACGCCCGCTTCCTCCATTCTCTTACGTCGGCGCCAGCAAGGTGTGAGGCTTAACGACAGGCGTTCACTGAGCTCGGCGTTGGAAATGCTCGCATCCTCTTGCAGCAATGTGAGTATCGCCAAGTCCGTCTCGTCGAGGCTGATGCGTTTGGATGATTTTTTCTGCATTCCGCCATTCCTGAGTAAAAACGCCCGAAAAATCTAGCAAACCACGAATATAAAGCAAAGAAAGCGCATCCAGTCCAGAACAGAATATTTGCACTGGCTCACATTAACGGATGCGCAGAATGTTTACAGTTTTCAGTGATTCCCACCGTTTGCACCACGGCACCGAATTGAAGGACGGCGTGCTCAAGCCGTCGTTCGAACAGCCCAGCCGGGCCGATACCGTCCATGATCGAGTCAAGCAGGTAGGCCTTGGCCAGATCGTCGAACCACGGGCATTTGACCGGTCGTGTTACGTCAATGCGCACAGCGAGCGCTACGTCAGCTTTCTTGAAAGCGCATGGTCAGAATGGTGTGCGACCGGGCGTACCCATGATGCATTGCCGCTGGTATGGCCTGTGCGTGACTTGTCCAACGATCAAGTCCCGACTTTCATCGACGGAAAGCTCGGCTTCTTCGCCATGGATGCCGGTTCTCCGATGACCGCAACCACATGGCAAGCTGTAAAGACCAGCGCAGACATCGCCCTCACTGGCCTGGCGCTGATCGATGAAGGCCACGACAGCGCCTTCGCCCTGTGCCGTCCGCCCGGCCATCACGCAGCGCGTGAATACATGGGGGGTTATTGCTATCTCAACAACGCCGCCATTGCCGCACAACAGGCCATCACTCAAGGCGCGAAACGCATCGCGGTACTGGACGTTGACTTCCATCATGGCAACGGCACCCAGAACATCTTCTACGAACGCAGTGACGTCATGTTCGTGTCTCTGCACGGCGAACCTGCGGTGTCTTATCCGTACTACTCAGGCTTCAGTCACGAAGTCGGCGCCGGCCATGGCGAAGGTTACAACCTCAACTACCCGTTGCCGAAAAACACCACCTGGGAAAGCTATCGCAATGCCCTGCTCCACGCCTGCAGGAAACTCCAGCAATTCGCCCCTGAAGTACTGGTTATTTCGCTCGGCGTCGACACGTTCAAGGACGACCCTATCAGCCACTTCCTGCTGGAAAGCGAAGATTTCATCGGCATCGGCGAGCTGATAGCGGGTGTGGGCTGCCCCACTCTGTTCGTGATGGAAGGCGGCTACATGGTCGATGAAATCGGAATCAATGCGGTCAATGTGCTGCATGGTTTCGAGAGCAAACGCAGCTGAGCCGTCCCCTGCCCCGCAACGTTGTTACTACAGAACCGGAGAATAAAAACATGACTCTTTTCATAGACGTCGATCATGCCGCACGCCTGTTCGCCACGGTGGGCGTCCGTCGCGCAATCCGCGAAATGGCGGATTACATCGAAGCTGATTATTCACGTTGGGCGCAGTTTGATAAGTCGCCTCGCACCGCCAATCATTCGGCCAAGGGTGTGATCGAGTTGATGCCGACCGACGATGGCCAGCAGTACTCGTTCAAATACGTCAATGGTCATCCGGACAACGGTCAAAGCAACTTGCTGACAGTCATGGCCTTCGGTGTCCTGGCCGATGTCCACAGCGGCTATCCAACCCTGCTCAGTGAACTGACGCTGACCACCGCCGTGCGCACTGCAGCGACCTCTGCCTTGGTCGCGAAGTCCCTGGCGCGCCCGGATGCACGCATCATGGCCATCATCGGCAATGGCGCCCAGAGCGAATTTCAGGCCCTCGCCTTCCATGAAATGCTATCGATCAAGGAACTGCGCATATTCGATATCGATCGTGACGCCTCGCTTAAGTTGAAGCGCAACCTGGCCGCGTTCCCGGATCTTGAGGTGATCCTGGCCGGCTCTGTGCAAGACGCGGTCAAGGGCGCAGACATCGTCACCACGGTCACCGCAGATAAAGCCTATGCGACGATTCTGACGCCCGAGATGATCGAGCCCGGCATGCATATCAATGCCGTAGGGGGTGACTGTCCGGGGAAAACCGAACTGCACGCCGAGATCCTGCGCAATGCTCGGGTCATCGTTGAATTTGAACCTCAGACTCGGATTGAAGGTGACATCCAGCAATTGGAAGCCGACTTTCCCGTCGTCGAGTTTTTCCGGATTGTTCGCGGCGAAATCAAGGGCCGCGAGAACGACGCGCAAGTCACCGTGTTCGATTCGGTGGGTTTTGCCCTCGAAGACTTTTCGTCACTGCGCTACGTGCTAGACCTGGCCCAGGAGCATGCAATCGGTGAGCACATTCACTTGGTGCCGACGCCTGCCAACATAAAAGACCTCTACCAAATCCTGGATCAGCATCCCGCAATCGTCCCCTCACGCCTGCGTACAGTGAGCTGAGAACCCTAGGTGATGCCCCTGCGCAAAGTGCCAAGGGGCTACGCACCACTGTGGGTACGCGGCAAATCTCGCTCTCTAAAAACAACCACCGTCAGTAGCCGTTGCATCTCTAACAAATACGCGAGACACCACTTTTCTGCCAAAACTCAAAAACATAAAATCAAGAGGTTTTGTAATGAAATCGACTCCATCAGGGCTGATTGAACAGCCCGCGCTGCAGCGCACCCTCAGCAATCGTCATATTCAGTTAATGGCCATGGGGGGCGCCATCGGTACAGGCCTGTTCATGGGTTCCGGGAAGATCATCGCCCTCTCGGGCACGTCGATCATCCTCATCTACATGATCATTGGTCTGTTCGTTTATTTCGTCATGCGTGCCATGGGCGAAATGCTGCTCTCGAACTTGAACTTCAAAACCTTCGCGGATTTTGCCGGCGCCTACCTCGGCCCGCGCGCGGCATTCTTCCTTGGCTGGTCGTATTGGCTGAGCTGGAGCGTCGCGGTGATAGGCGATGCCGTCGTGGTCGGCGGTTTTTTTCAGTATTGGTTCCCCGATGTACCCGCCTGGATACCGGCCATCGGTATGCTGATGACGCTGTTCGCCTTGAATGTGCTGACGGTCAGGCTTTTTGGCGAAGTGGAGTTCTGGTTCGCGATCATCAAGATCATTGCCGTCATCACCCTGATAGGCGTCAGCATGGTGCTGATTGCCAGCTCCTTTGTCTCACCCAGCGGTGTGACTGCTTCGATGAACCACCTGCTGGATAAACAAGCGGCCTTCCCCAACGGCCTGTTCGGTTTCTTTGCCGGTTTCCAGATGGCAATCTTCTCATTCGCCGGCACCGAACTGATTGGCACCGCCGCCGCCGAAACCCGCAACCCCGAGAAGACCCTACCGAAAGCCATCAACTCGATTCCGCTGAGAATCATCCTGTTCTATGTGCTGGCACTGGCCTGCATTATTGCAGTGACTTCGTGGCAACAGGTTTCGCCCAACAAGAGCCCTTTCGTCGAGCTGTTCCTGGTTGCAGGTTTTCCCGCGGCAGCCGGTATCGTCAACTTTGTGGTGCTGACGTCTGCAGCTTCCTCGGCCAACAGTGGTGTGTTTTCGTCTAGCCGCATGCTGTTCGGACTGGCCAACCAGGACAACGCCCCGGGGATCTTCCGACGTCTGTCGAGCAATAGCGTGCCTCTGCTGAGTCTGGCCTTCACCACACTGTTAATGCTCGTGGGGGTGCTGCTGCTTTTCATCGTTCCTGAAGTGATGACGGCATTCACCATTGTTTCCACTGTATCGGCAATCCTGGTGATTTTTACTTGGTCGACCATCCTTGCATCGTATATTGCCTATCGCAAAAAGCGGCCTGAGCTGCATGCGAAATCGGCCTACAAAATGCCTGGCGGCGTGCCAATGGCCTGGTTTTCCCTGGCGTTTCTGAGCTTTGTTCTTTGTCTGCTGGCATTGAGACCTGACACCCGTATTGCGTTGATGGTCATGCCAGGGTGGTTCATCTGGTTGGCAATTGCTTACCAGTTGACCTGTTCCAGAAAGCCTAGAACCGCTGCCGGGTCTGCCAGCCAATACGGCTGAAAGGCTTGGGTGCAACGGGACCTCAACTCTTCCTTGATAGCCCAAGGCCACTAACCGATAATCACGCCTTCTAAAAAAGCACATAAGGATTTGCTGTGAAGAAGCTCTACTTGGCTCTACCGTTCTGCGCGCTGCTGCTACAAGGTTGTGGCGTGACCATGACCCGCTATGAAGCCAATTTTCAGAACGTTCAACAGCTCAAGCAAAATGCACCCATGCAGCCCTTGCGCGAGACGCAGGTGAATGCGGATTCAGGTCAAGGGTCGCTGATGGTGCGCCTGAACCCGATTTCCTCACCCGCGGGCAGCGTTCCACTGCACATCCAGGCCGCGATCAACGACGAGCTCCGCCAGGCGGGTCTGTTGGACCCTCGTGCTGACCGGCAGTTGCAGGTTCAATTGGTCAAGAGCCAGCTCACCGCAGGTATGAGCAGCGGCCATGGCGAAGTGGCTGCGCGCTTTACGCTGCGTAAAGGTGATCAGGTTTTATACGAAACCACCAAGGATGTGCAGCGTGATTGGGACAGCAGTTTCTTCGGCCCGATCGCCATTCCGGCGGCCGCGAACAACTACAACCCTATGCTGCAAAACTTGCTCAAGAGCTTGTACAACGACCCGCAGTTCACTCAAGCGTTGAAGTGATCAAAAAAAAGAGCCGCGATTGCGGCTCTTTTTTATCGGCTTCAGCCCCGTGGAATGCGGGTATCGACAGCGGAGTATTTTATGCGGTTGTTGTCGACCCAGTTCTTCAACAGCGCATTGACCTGGCGGTTGAAGGTGTCGGTGATGGCCGCCTTGGGCGTATTACCTGCCAGAGGCAGGAACCAGATGCCCATCCAGGTGTTGATCGCATCATGATTGCTGGCCTTGCCCAACGGCTGGCCCTGCTCGTCCAGGGTTTCCAGGCTCATGGTGTACTGGTCGGTTGCCAGCGCAGGAATGATCGTGAACGTGAAACCACTGAGGAACGCCAGGACCATTTGCCCACCGCCCGGCGCATGGTTATAGACCTTCAATCGAAGACTGTAATCACCTGGTTGCTTCTGGAATTCGTCAAAGACCACGCGCCCAAAAAGCCCTGATTCATCGAAGGTTCGCTTCAGGTCGGGCTTGAGCATGTCGCGAGCCTGCGGCACCTCGGTGGCCTTGGCATTGTCGGGATCGCCCTGATAGAAATCGAAATCGACATAGACGTTCGGCTTGTTCGAGTAGCTGGCCATCGAAGGCAGGTTCACGGGGGCTACTTCATCTTTGGTGAAACTGGCGCATCCACTCAGGCTCAAGGCCAAGGCGAGGCCAATGGCTTTTGCAAATTGCATATCGACTTCCTTGCGTAATTTGGCTAATGCCGCTAACAGAGAGGGGGACGAATTCTAGCGGGATCCGCGTAAAAGCAAAAGGCCATCACGCCGTACTTCCGTCCATCCGCTTTCTCCAATGCGTGAAATTACTGTGGAAGCCGCTTACGGCCGAGTCTCGCTCACCGGCGCGTGATCAATCCAACCTAACGAGCACGAAGCTCAACAACAACACCCCCGTCATCACAAGATTGCGTGAGGCGTACGCCAACATCGAGGAACTGCTGGATAACAACAGCGTTCGTTCGGATGTGATTGCTCAGGCGCACCGTTGTCAGCTTGCCAGCGCCGGTAATTGCCATCGGCAACACCGCTCGACGAGCAAGCAATGCTTCTGAAAGCAATTGAGGAGAAGAGGTTCTTGCCGATGGGCTCTGATAAAGAGGTCGAGTCTGACTTCACTCTGATCGCTGGCACTAATCGTGATCTGCAAGCGCGTGTTATCGAAGGCCTGTTTCGCGAGGACTTATTAGCCAGAATCAACATTTGGACCTTTGTCCTGCCCGGACTGGCCAATCGCAGGGAGGACATCGAGCCAAACATCGATTTTGAACTACTGATGCCAATTGGCCAGGAAACTTCCGACAACTCTCTGCGTCGATCACCCGGATGGCCACATTGGCTGACAGCGGCTGGAACGACTGCGTCTGGACTGGCGGATACCGACCGCCTCCGACCCGCTGTCGGAACACTTGGCTAATGCTGGTCTTGAGATTGACCTGTTTGATCGCCTGCAACTGGAGTCGGTTCTGAAGGTATGCAGCACCGCGGCAAGCCAGGCGGATGCGGGGCGCAAGCTCTTTTCGCATACCCGATCAGTCAAGGTGTCACCTAACGACTCCGATCGAATCCGAAAATTTCTGGCTCGATTCAACATCACATGGAGCCAGGTCAGTGACCTTATATAAGCAGGAATCGACTATGGGTCTTAATCACCCGCGCCGGAACCTGCTCTCCCAGCCCCGTTATCAGGCGGCCGAGTTGACCGCCCTGCAACGTTGACTCAGCCCGCCTGTTCCTGCTTCAGTCGCTTGAGCAGGGCTGTGGCCGCAGCTTCGGATGAAGCCGGATTCTGACCCGTGATCAGGTGCCCATCCTCGACCACATAGCTTCCCCAATCAGCACCTTTGGAATATTCGCCGCCCTTGGCCTTGAGCATGTCCTCCACCAGAAACGGAACCACTTGGGTCAGCCCCACCGCCTCCTCCTCGGAATTGGTGAATCCGGTCACTTTTTTACCCTTGACCACGGGCTCACCGTCCGGCGCGTTGACGTTCTTGAACACGCCGGGCGCGTGGCAGACGGCCGCGATGGGTTTATTCGCGGCATAAAACGCTTCGATGAGGGTCTTGGAGTCGGTGTTCTCGGCAAGATCCCACAGGGGCCCATGGCCTCCGGGATAAAACACGGCATCGAAGGCATAGGGATCGACCTCACCCAGCGGCACGGTGTTGGCCAACGCCGCTTGGGCCTTGGTATCGGACGCGAAGCGACGTGTTGCTTCGGTCTGGGCCTGCTCTTCGTCACTCTTGGGGTCCAGTGGCGGTTGCCCACCCTTTGGAGACGCAAGCGTAACCGTCGCGTTGACGTCGACGAACACGTAATAGGGAGCGGCGAATTCTTCCAGCCAGAATCCAGTCTTCTTGCCGGTGTCGCCCAACTGATCGTGAGATGTAAGGACCATTAGAATCTTCATGTAAACCTATCCTCCGCGCGTGAATGAGCGAAATGCACTCGCCCTGCATGAGTGTCAGAGGCTGCGTGGGGGGAGACGTTCAAAGTGTTGTTCGGTCCAGCAGTGCCGTCAGCAGCAACGGCGCCGGATGGGCAGCCTTTGGCCGGGAGTTTTGACGTCAGCACGCCCTTTCCAGATTATTCGATTTAATAATCGTTTATATAGCCAACGAAACTAAGCAAACGACCTTTCAGTCACCTATCTTGACCTCAGCGTCTGCCAGTTTGAGCTGGATGCCGGAACGTACCCGACGGGTCAGAAACGCCATCAAATGGCTTCGGACACACCCTAATCCGCAGGATACGGATTTGCTCATACCTTCAGTTGATTGAATACCGCAAGACCGATAAGGAGATCACCCCTGTGGCGGATGTGCAGCAATTGTTGGACTCAACGCCCCCTGGCATCCCCTATGGCGACGCCCCTGCGTGCGACGCCACCTTACTGATGACGGCCAACTGACGCCCGGGCCCGAGCCAAGGAAGCCGCTCATGGCAATCACGCAAAACAACCGTTTGGTACAGGTCGACAGTCCTCTCGGCGACGATGTCCTGTTGTTGCAAAGCATGGACGGCAGCGAAGAGTTGGGGCGGTTGTTCCATTACGAATTGGACCTGACCTCCGAAGACCGGGCGATCACGTTCGACCAGTTGCTGGGCAAGCCGATGGGCCTGACCCTGGAGCTGTACGACGGTGGCAAACGCTACTTCCACGGCATTGTCTGCAGCTGCCGGCAACTGACCGGGCATGGCCAGTTCGCCGGTTATCGCGTCAGTCTACGGCCCTGGTTCTGGC
Source organism: Pseudomonas sp. RL_105y_Pfl2_101 (assembly GCF_963970585.1). Taxonomy (NCBI): domain Bacteria; kingdom Pseudomonadati; phylum Pseudomonadota; class Gammaproteobacteria; order Pseudomonadales; family Pseudomonadaceae; genus Pseudomonas; species Pseudomonas sp. RL_105y_Pfl2_101. The sequence continues at coordinate 156,556 of NZ_CAXAPG010000004.1, read as the reverse complement.
TGCTCACGCGCACCTCCGATTGCCGGATTTTCCAGAACAAGACCGTGCCGGACATCATCAAGCAGGTGTTCCGCGACCTCGGCTTCTCTGATTTCGAGGACAGCCTGAGCGGCAGCTATCGCGAGTGGGAATACTGTGTGCAATACCGCGAAACCAGCTTCGATTTCGTTAGCCGGTTGATGGAGCAGGAAGGCATCTATTATTACTTTCGCCATGAAGAAGCGCGTCATGTGTTGGTGTTGGCCGACGCCTATGGCGCCCACACCACGGCACCAGACTATGCCTCGGTGCCCTTCTATCCGCCTGACCGGCAAATGCGCGAGCGCGATCATTTCTACGACTGGCAACTGGCGCGGGAAGTACAACCCGGTTCGCTGGCCCTGAACGACTATGACTTCCTGCGCCCGCGCGCCAGCCTTGAGGTGCGCTCCAGTGTGCCGCGCGACCACACCAACGCCGACTACCCGCTCTACGACTACCCAGGTGAATACGTCCAGAGCAACGATGGCGATCACTACGCCCGTACCCGCATCGAAGCCATTCACAGTCAGTTCGAGCGTGTGCAATTACGCGGCCGCGCCCGCGGCATCGGCTGCGGCCATGTGTTCACGCTGACGGGGTACGACCGTGCGGACCAGAACCGCGAGTATCTCGTGGTGGTCGCCCGTTATCAGATTCGTCAGGATGCCTATGAAAGCGGGCAGTCTGACGTCGACGAACAGTTCGTCAGCGAGCTGGACTGCATGGATGCCAACCAGGCCTTCCGCCCTCTGCCCCTCACGCCCATGCCCATCGTCCGTGGACCGCAGACTGCCGTGGTGGTAGGTCCCAGTGGCGAGGAGATCTGGACCGACCAGTATGGCCGGGTCAAAGTGCATTTCCACTGGGATCGCCATGACCAGTCCAACGAAAACAGCTCCTGCTGGATTCGTGTGTCCCAGGCCTGGGCCGGCAAGAACTGGGGCTCCGTGCAGCTCCCGCGGATCGGCCAGGAAGTGATCGTCAGTTTCCTCGAGGGTGATCCGGATCGGCCAATCATCACTGGCCGCGTCTACAACGCCGAACAGACTGTGCCCTACGCGCTGCCCGCCAATGCCACCCAGAGCGGGACGAAAAGCCGTTCAAGCAAGGGCGGCTCACCGGCCAACTTCAATGAAATCCGCATGGAGGACAACAAAGGCGCCGAGCAGCTGTTTATCCACGCCGAAAAAAACCAGGACATCGAGGTCGAGAACGACGAGACCCACTGGGTCGGCCACGACCGCAGCAAGACCATCGACAACGACGAGACCGTGCACGTCAAACACGACCGCACCGAAACGGTCGACAACAACGAAACCATCACCATCGGTGTGGATCGCAAGGAAAAGGTCGGCAATAACGAAACCATCTCCATCGGTGTGAACCGTACCGAGGATGTCGGCAGCAACGAGAAAATCACCATCGGCGCCGATCGCACCGAGAACGTGGGCAGTAACGAGACCATCACCATCGGTGCCGACCGCACGGAAAAAGTCGGTGCGAACGAGAAAATCAGCATCGCCAGCAACCGCACCGAAGACGTGGGCGGCAACGAAACGATCGGCATCACCGGCAACCGTAACGAAACGGTCCAGGGCAACGAAGGCATCGAGATCAGCGGCAACCAGAGCACCCAGATCGGCCAGAACGAATCCCGCGACGTGGCCCAGAACCGCACCACCAACATCAAGCAGAACGACAGCCTGGACGTGGGCAAGCACTTCTCTCTCAACGCCGGCGACTCCATCAGCCTGACCACGGGCGCGGCGAGCATCACCATGAAGAAGGACGGCACCATCGTGATCAGCGGCAAGAACATCACCATCGACGGCTCCGGCGCCATCAACATCAAGGCGAACAAGAACGTGGTCGTCAAAGGCCAGAAAATTCTGCAGAACTAGCCACGGAGTCGGCGCCATGACCGTTGAATATCATTTACCCGTTTCCGCCACCGCCACGCCCACCCGCGTGGATGGCGTCGTGATTGGGGTGCTGCTGGATGTGCCCAGGGCAGATGCCCCGATGGTGGCCTTCCCTGGCTGCCCCGGCGAAACCGGCCTCGCCGCACGCACCACCACCCCGCTCTCTCGTGAAGACATTGGCGCCCAGGTCGCGCTGATGTTCGAGGCCGGCGACCTGAGCCGACCGCTGGTGATCGGTCGCATCCAGCGCCTGCCGCAAACCACCACGCCCGCCGTCGCCGACCTGGACGGCGAGCGCTTGGAATTCACCGCAGAACGGGAAATCGTCCTGCGCTGCGGCAAGGCGAGCATTACCCTCACGCGCGAAGGCAAGGTGTTGATCCGAGGGGCCTATCTATCGAGCCGATCATCCGGTGTGAACCGCATCAAGGGCGGCTCGGTGCAGATCAACTGAGGCATGACGCCATGGAATTGGTAAACAAGACTCGCCTCGTCGGCGGTTATACGACCTCAACCGATAAAACGGGCCGTGAATGGCTGGTCGTGGTGGCGAAAGGAACCTACGGCATTCCAGATCACCCTGGACATGCGCCTCGCCTGCTCGAACAACAGGCTCCGTTGATCTTGGCCGACGTATTCCCTGGTGAACCGAGTGACTCATCTGCGTTATACGAAAACGATTTTGCGCTGCACAAGCCCCGCTGCGATGTCCTGCTCAATGGTCACTGCCACGCCCCCAATGGAGAGCCGGCGACGGAGGTGAACGTAGCGCTGAAAGTGGGGACTCTCGTCAAAGCATTCAAAGTGATTGGGGCACGAATCTATGAGGACAGCGCCCTCTCACACTCGATAAGCAAACCTGTTCCATTCACCACAATGCCGATTACCTACGCGCAGGCTTTTGGCGGCGTGGATCGCACGCATGCAGACCCGGCCAAACACAAATGGTACCCATGGAACCCGGTTGGAGCCGGATTTTACCCCGCAGCAAACAGTGCCCAGACCAATGGCTTGCCGCTCCCAAATACCGAAGAACTGGACAGGCCGGTCACCGCCCCCCACGAACATTACAAGCCAATGGCATTTGGCCCGATTGGTCGAGCATGGCGGCAGCGTATCCAATGGGCCGGCACCTATGATCAGGCGTGGCTTGATCATCAATTTCCATTCCTTCCCGAAGATTTTGACTTGCGCTATTTCCAATGTGCACCCGAGGACCAGCAAATCGATTATCCCCGGGGGGGCGAAGAAGTCGCGCTGCTTAATCTGAGCGATAAAGGCCGCTCGGCATTCAGGCTTCCGGCAAACCTGAAACTAGCGGTGCTTGTCGTTTTTCACGACGACAGCACACGGGAAGCAGCCGCCGTGGTCGACACCGTCATTCTTGAACCTGACGCGAATCGCCTGACGCTGACATGGCGAGCCTCTTCGCCCCTCGGGCGCAACATCAAGGAGGTGGCCAAGGTCATCGTCGGGCAAACCGCCGATCAGTTCGAACAGGCCAAGGCCAACGAAGAACGCATGCGAGGAAAACAACACTTCAAGTCATTGGCTCAACTCATCGCGTGGACTAAGGAAGCCTATCCTCCCGCGGAAGAGGAGATATGACCTCCATGCAGGGACACGCCCTCTTCATCACCAGCATGGGCATGGCGTGTCCCGTGGGCTTATGCGTCGCCAGCGCCTGTGCTGCCAAGCGCGCCGGGCTGTCAGCACTCCAGGAGCTGCCGTTTTTTGACAACGCGTGCGAACCCATCATCGGCGCGGCTGTGCCCAGCCTTGACCTGGCTCTGCCGGCAGCAGCGCGCATGTCCGGGCTCATGATGCATGCACTGGTCGAGTTGATACAGGGTGCGCCGAAGCTGGATTGGACAGAAGTGCCATTTCTCCTGTGCCTGGCTGAACCGGAGCGCCCCGGAATCAATATCAGGGAAATAGCCCAGGCCGTCATACAGGACGTATCTTCCAAGTTGGGCATACAGTTCCATCCAACGCATTCCAGGGTCATCCCCTCTGGCCATGTTGCCGGCATGCATGCCCTTCATGAAGCCAGTCGTTTAATGCAGGAAACACGGGTTCCCGCCTGTGTGGTGGCGGGTGTTGACTCGCTGCTCAGCGCCTTGACGCTGCAGTGGCTGGACGAACATCGCCGGCTGAAAACGGCGACTCACAATGACGGCTTGTTTCCTGGCGAAGGGGCCGCGGCCATCCTGATTCAGGCCTATCGGCAACCTGGTACCTGCCTGCAAATCTCAGGCCTGGGCTTTGGACAAGAAGAGGCGCCTCTTTTGTCGAGCAAACCCCTGCGGGCAGGCGGGCTGACCGACGCCGCTCGTACGGCGCTCGCGCAGGCCAAACTGGGTCTGCATGAAATTGACCTGCGCCTGTCCGATGTCACGGGAGAGCAATACGGGTTCAAGGAACTTCCGTTGATGGAGGCCCGGCTTTTTCGGACAGTCCGAAAAGAGGATCAGCCATTGTGGCATTGGGCAGAGGCCATGGGTGACACCGGGGCCATTGCTGGAATCGTCCAATTGATACTCGCCGACCAGGCGTTTCGCAAAGGCTATGCACCGGGAACCACCGCGATCTGTCTGAGCAGTGCCCTGGCCGGCGCACGCGCCGCCGCCGTCGTGCTCGACCTTAGCCAACCAGAGGGGGACCTATGAGCTGCGACGTTTACGCAAACGGCGATGAGATTGCCTGCAAAGCGGGTGGCGGCAAGGTCATCGCGGCGTTCCCGGATGTCTGCCTGACGCCACCACCGCCTCCGGGGGGGGCAATCCCGGTGCCCTATCCAGACACCTCGTTTTCCAAGGACATGAAGAAAGGCAGCAAGACCGTCAAGATCGAAAACAAGGAGATCATGTTAAAAAATCGCTCCTTCTATAAAACTTCACCGCTGGGCGATGAAGCCGCCACAAGAAGCCAGGGTGCCGGTGTCATCACTCACGTCATCACCGGCAAGACCTATTTTGTCTCATGGTCAATGGATGTTCTTTTCGAAGGCCAGAACGTAGACAGACATACCGATCTCACCACATCGAATCATGCCAGCCCCGCAGCGAATGCGGCTGTGCCCATGGTCAACACCGCCAAATACAGTCCGGTGCAACAAGACGCCAAGGTGCCGGGCAAACACAAATGTGAATGTTGCGGCGGCGCGGCGCACTCCAAGGCTCAAGCGAACGGGGAGTACATGACGGAGGAGCAATTCTACGGCACCGCACAAAATCCCAAGAATGCAGCCGTGCTCGCCAAAGTCCGGGCCAACCCCAAGTGCAGGCACCTGTTGCCACCCGCCGGAAAGCAACCGAGCGGCTGCAATAAGTACTACGTAACGAGCAAACGAGAGAAAGCCAACATTGAAAATGATTGGGCGATTAACAGACCAGGCTATATGCGTTGGAAAACAGAAGTGGGCCAGGGAGAGCCGGTGGCGCATAGAGTCCCCAAGGCGGCCGGAGGTTGTCCGGCCGGGCAAGGGAATCTCGCCCCTACTGGCAAGAAGTGTGAGAAGCTCGAAGGAGAGCTGAGTGCACTTCAAGAGACACGCATCAATAGTTTTCCAAGGCCCGAATGATGAAAGCCTCTATTTACAAGCACACCCAAAGACCTGGTTTCCTTCAAGACAGCTTCTATTGGAAGGGACGTGGATATCACTACAGTGGCCCCGCTCCGGCAGAAGTATTGTCACCTGACGGATGGATGAATGATGATCCGTGGATTGCACTTGCTGCGATTCTGGAACAGGCCAAGCATGGCGATTACAGCCACGTATCCCAACTGCGCAAATGGATAGTGGACCCCAGTTGCGATCCAACGCTGGTATCGGCCTGCCTCGGCTTAACCGCTGATGCAGGGCTCGACACTGACCTGGATTTCCTTGCGGAGCTCATACTCGAAGGCCCCACTTACCTTCGCATCGAGGCGTGCCTGGCAGCCCAGTGGTCTGGTGTGCTGTGGCTGATACCTTTCATGGTTGAGGCATGGCGTACGTTTGCACGTCGGGCCGACCGAGCCGCCGTGGAAGCCAATTTAACCAATCTGCTTGACCCCATCGAAAATGAGGAGCCCGAGTTCTTTGACAGTGGCCTGAACGAAGTCGATTACAAAGCGGCTGTCGATTCACTACTTAGCGAACTGCAGAACGCTTATGGCAGCGATCGCTGCTCAATTTCCGGGGGGATGCCCGTCGACATGAACAAACAAGTCTGGGTCATGAGAAAGTCCCTGGTTCCTTCAGGCACTGACGAATGGATCGATTGGAGCAACTTTCTTATCTGGAGGCGTAAATTCGAGGTGTATTCCGGCGTCGACTGTTCCAGCTTCTACGGAAAAAACGGCGAGTTCCAACCGCTGAATGCGGCCGCTGTCCTGGACCGGTACATGGCCTCTCCCCTGCACTTCGAAGTCGGTAAACGTTACTTCTTTGCAAACCTGGTGCCGTAACAAGACAGAGACGTCATGGTCCCCATCTCATCAATGATCGAGCAACACGCCGAAGAAGCTTGCTTCCTCATCCTCCTGCACGATCACGCCGTGCGCGCGCCCCACTATGACCTTGACGACCTCAGCAAACTGGACGAACGCATCGACGCTCATCTCGATGGTCTGCGCATTGCCGGCTCAACAGGTCTGGAGACTCTGCTGACCCAGCTCGGCCCGCACACCGTCGGCGAGATGTTCGCCAGTGTGCTGCTGGCCTTCGAGGCGGCCAATGCGAAGGGGCTGTCGCTGCTCAGCACTCATTTACGCAGTGCCTTGGAAACGGAGCGTGGGTATCTGATGGCCCTCGGGTGGCTCGACTGGGAGCGGATATCGCCCTGGATCGACCGCATGTTCGCTGCCCCCGAGCCCCTGTTCCGTCGCCTCGGCCTCGCCGCCTGCGGCATGCATCGCCACGATCCAGGCCCCGCCCTGCAAACCGGACTTTCCGATGCCGACCCAAGCGTGCTGGCGCGTGCCGCCCGCACTGCCGGCGAGCTGCGCCGGCGTGACCTGCTGCCGGCGATTCGTGCCCACCGCCAGCATGAAGACTCCGCCACGCGCTTCTGGGCCAATTGGGCTACCACCCAAATGGGAGATCAGCAGGCCTTGGAGCCTCTGCGCTCATTCGCCGAGCAACCGGGCGCGTTCCAGTACCGCGCGCTCTGTATATTGCTGGCCTGGCAGGAACGCGAGCCCAGCATCGCCTGGATACGCCAGTGGGTACAGGATCCCAGGGATCGGCACATCGGCATTCAAGCCCTTGGGCTGCTGGGCGATCCGGTCTGCGTACCGTGGTTGATCGAGCAGATGAGCGACCTGCCCTATGCCCGCGTCGCCGGTGAAGCCTTCAGCCTGATCACCGGCGCCGACCTGGCGCTACTCGACCTGGAACTGCAGGCCTTGCCGGATTTCGATGCTGGCCCGAACGATGACCCTGAAGACCCCAATGTCGCGATGGACCCCGATGAAAACCTGCCCTGGCCCGACCCGCAGGCAATCGAAAGATGGTGGCAAGCCAATAGCGGACACTTCCCGGCAGGTACTCGTTATATGCTGGGATTGGCCCATAGCGAACACAGCTTTCAGCAAGCCCTTATCCACGGCCAGCAACGCCAGCGCATCGCCGCCGCCTGCGGCATCGCCCGCTATCGGCCAAACGAAGTGCTTTTCCCCACGAGCGCACCGGCTTGGCGGCAAAAGCGGTTGTTGGGGATGACGGCGGTATTCGGGCGTTGATCAGGATGTTTATATAGCGCGCCGGCGCCTGGCAATCACTTACCCCCCCTCTGGAGGCACCATGCCAAACGCAGTTGGACAGAACCCCGTGGCACTCATCAGCGGGGTTGGCAGTGAGATCGGTATCGGCATGGCGATCGCGCGCAGGCTGGGTACTGCAGGTGCCAGACTGATCATCAACGCCAGCAGTGCGCGAATCAATGATCGAGTCGCAGAACTGCGCGCCGAAGGGTTCGAAGTCGAAGGCCGGGCCCTCGATCTTACCGATGAAAACCAGGTACGTGAGTTCATGGTGTGGGCAGAGTCCCTCTGGGGGCGGATCGATATTCTGGTCAACAATGCAGGCATGGCGATGCAAGGCAGCCCGGAGTCTTTTTCCGACTTGGCAAGCATGGATCTGCACACCTGGAACCTGACACTGGCGCGAAACCTGACCACGGCTTTTCTGCTTACACGGGCAGTGCTGCCCGGCATGCGGGCACGTCGTTACGGGCGCATCGTCAACATCAGTTCCACTACCGGCACCCGCTGCAGTAATCCCGGTGAAGCGGGTTACAGCGCCGCAAAGGCCGCGATGGTTGGAATGAGCATGAGCCTGGCGCTGGAAGTCGCCCAGCAAGGGATTACGGTGAACAGCGTCGCTCCCGGCTGGATCACCACCGGGTCGACTACCACAGAGGAAGCCAAAGCGGCCGCTTATACGCCGATGGGCCGCGCCGGACGTCCCGAAGAGGTCGCTGCACTGGTGGCTTTCCTTGCGTCTTCAGAGGCGAGCTATCTCACGGGCGAAGTCATTGTGGTGGATGGCGGAAACTGTCTGGTCGAGAACAAGACCCCTTGATCTGAACAGGCTCGCGCAGGGGTTGGAACGTGTCGCCGGTGAGTCACTTGAACCATTCACTGCTCATGAAATCAATGAACACCCGCAGTTTCGGCGCCAGGTGCTTGCTTGAAGGCCAGAGCATGCGGAAGGTGTTCTGATGCCGATTTAAGTCGTCGAGGACGGTGACCAGTTCACCGGCGGCGATGGCATCGCGCACGGTGAAATCCGACACGCAGGCAATCCCCAATGCATCGCGCACGACGTACAGCAACGCCTCGGGTCACGGTCTATGCGATAGGTTCCTTACTGGCGGCTATTCCGTTGACGGCCGCGACCCAAGGCATGCGGCGCCGGTCACTCCTGCTGCTGGCCATTGCCGGTTTTGCCATTGCCAATACGGTCACGACGCTTTCGTCCGATTATGGTTTGACGATCGTTGCCCGCTTGCTGGGTGGCAGGATCGTGGGAGGTCTCCTGCTCGATCACCTGGGTGTCGTTGCGTTTGCGCCTGTGCTGGTCGCTCTCTTGCTGTTGACGTTGGCGGTGGTGTGGTCTGCCAGGTACTGCGGGTTTTCAGGGAAGACTCAATGAGGGTTGCTCGTCGTTCTTAAGACGCGTCCCCCGCCACATCAATTTCGCCGATATGGCTCGCGCCAGGGGCGGTCTGATGGACAAAAATAAAGCCACGCCTACAAACCATACCTCCGGGCCAGGGCCGTAAAGCTGCCGTGGTCATAGGTTTCCGCCTGGTCTTGCCCAGTGATGATCGTGATGGCTGGAACCGCCAGCCCAATGAGCCTCGGTGTAATAATCTGAGCGTATGGTCCAGCCCGTGTGACGGCTAATGGTTTGCCTGGCGCTTGCATCGTGGTTTTGATGTGCGGTGTTGCGTATTTTCCGGAACGTGACACTGCCACTCGCAGTGCAGGATTCTCAGGATCGTCGTTACTTGAGACGGTGTCGGTCTGGACGACGACGCCATTATCCCTGAGATAATTTCTCAGGGTGTCCCGGTGATCGATCAAATGAGTGTGCAGGTTTTTGTGATATAGGATCCCGCCGGATATGACCGACAAGCCGCCCGAATCAGTGCGCATTTTCATCAACACCGCGGCATACGAAGCTTCGAATGAACCCTGTGTGGAGTCATGAAGGTGGCCTAGCACGACCCAATTGTCGTCCCATAACAACACGCCAATGCAGGGATTCAAGCCTTGCGTGAACAATGTTTCCCTACGTTGAATACCTTTACGCCGGGAAACCATGGCAATCTCGTTCTGTCTCACCTCATAAGTACTGCTTGGGAGCATCGTCACGCTCATGACATGTTTCCTGCCTATCGTCCTTGGTGGCTGGGAGTACCGCCCTTTTGCTCTAATAAGACAGCGTAGTTCTGCCTGGGCGCATTGGTTTGCAAGATCAGGCAAGAATCAGCCCGGATCGTGCAACTTGGCCTGATTATTCCTTCCTATAGTTAACCAGAGCCAAACCATCCGGAGCTGGTCCCCCTATGAGCGCCCTGAACATAAACGGCCGTGAATACACGGTCGACGTAGACCCAAGCACCCCGATTCTCTGGACCCTGCGCGACACGCTGGGCATGACCGGCACCAAGTTCGGCTGCGGCGCGGCGTTGTGCGGCGCCTGCACCGTTCACCTGGATGGCCAGGCCATTCGTTCCTGCGTGACGCCCATTGCTGCCGCCGAAGGCAAGAAGATCACCACCATCGAAGCAGCAACCAACGGCAGCGACCCGGTCGGCAGCGCCGTGCACGAAGCATGGGTCAAGCATGACGTGGCGCAATGTGGCTACTGCCAGAGCGGCCAGATCATGAGCGCGACCGCTTTCCTCAAGGCCCAGCCCAAGGGCAAGCAGCCCACGGCCGCCGAGATCGACTCGGCCATGGCCGGCAACATCTGTCGCTGTGGCACCTACGCCCGTATCCGCGCTGCGGTGGCTGATGCCGCCAAAGCCCTTGCCTGATCGGAGCAGACCATGTTGAACGACATTTTTCCGAGCGAGCAGCCTCGCGCCTTGCAACGCCTGCTTGAACGTGACGAGGCTGACGCCCCCGCTGCGCTGCCCCGCCGCAGCTTTCTCAAGATCGTCGGCATCGGCGGGCTGGCCTTGGGGGCGTTTCCACACCTGGCCCTGGCCCAGCAGGCCAATGGTGCCGCCGCAGCGCCACTCAAACCGACCCAGCAACCCTCGGCATTCGTGCAGATCGCGCCCAGCGGCGAAGTCACGGTGACCATCAACCGCCTGGAGTTCGGCCAAGGCGTGCAGACCGGCTTGCCGATGATTCTTGCCGAAGAGCTCGATGCCGACTGGAACCTGATGCGCAGTCGCAACGGCAGCAACGACGCCGCCTACATGGACCCGGCTTTTGGCATCCACCTCACCGGCGGCTCCAACTCGATCAAAAACAGCTATACCCAGTACCGCGAACTCGGCGCCCGTGCCCGCACCATGTTGCTGGGTGCCGCCGCCGCGCGCTGGAACGTGGATGTGGCCAGCCTGAGCACCCACGCCGGCATGGTCCTCGGCCCGGCAGGTCGTAAAGCCAGCTACGGCGAACTGGCCGAAGCCGCGATGGCGATGCCGGTGCCTGAGCAAATCACGCTCAAGGATCCCAAGGATTTCCGCATCATCGGCCAGGCCATCACCCGTATCGATGCCAAGGCCAAGAGCAGCGGCCAGCAGGATTTCGGCATCGACATGCATCTGCCGGGACAGCTCACGGCAGTCGTCGCCCGGCCACCGGTGTTCGGCGCCAAAATCGCCTCCCTGGATGACAGCGCGGCCCGTGCCACGAAAGGTGTAAAAGCCGTGTTACGCGTACCACTGGACGGCGGCGCCGAAGGTGTTGCGGTGGTTGCCGACAGTTACTGGCAGGCAAAGCTGGCACGCGATGCGCTGAAAGTGGAGTGGAATGCCAACGCTGTAGAAAAAGTGGACAGCGAGAAACAATTGGCTCAATACCGGGAACTGGCCAGCCAGCCCGGCCCACTGCACTTTGATGCTGACATGACGCCACTGGCCAGCGCGCCGCATCAACTGGACGCCGAGTTTGTGTTTCCCTACCTCGCCCATGCCCCAATGGAGCCCCTCAATTGCACCGTGCAGCTAGCCGGGGATGGCGCTCAATTGTGGGTCGGTACGCAGTTCCCCGGCGGTGATGGTGCCGCGGCCGCCAAGGTGCTGGACCTCAAGCCAGAGCAGATCCAGGTGAACGTGCAGACCGCCGGCGGTGGTTTTGGCCGACGCGGCGTGCCCACCAACGATTTCGTTGTGCTGGCTTGCGAAGTGGCCAAGGCCGCGCGCACCGCCGGGGTCAACGCCCCTATTCGCACCCTTTGGAGCCGGGAAGACGACATCAAGGGTGGCTACTATCGCCCCATGCACCTGCACCGCGCGCGCATCGGCTTTGATGACAGTGGCAAGGTGCTCGCCTGGGACCACACCCTGGTGGGCCAATCGATCCTCTCCGGCACCGTGTTTGGCGGGCGGGTGAAAAACGGCATCGACCCGACCGCCACGGAAGGCCTGCGCAATCCGTATCCGCTGCCCATGCGGCTGACGGTTCATCACCCCAAGCTCAACGTTCCCGTGCTGTGGTGGCGCAGCGTGGGCTCCACCCATACGGCGTTCGTGATGGAAACGCTGATCGACGAGATCGCCCGCACGACCCAGCAGGATCCAGTGGCCTACCGGATGAGACTGTTTGCTAAGCAGAACCCGCGCCATCGCGAGGCGCTGCAATTGGCCGTGGACAAGAGCGAGTATGGCAAGCGCCAGTTACCGGCGGGCCACGCCTGGGGCGTGGCGGTCCACGAGTCGTTCAGTTCGGTCGTGGCCTACGTCGTCGAAGCCTCGGTGCAGGGCGGCCGTCCGGTGCTGCACAACGTAACCGCTGGTGTGCACTGCAACCTGGCCGTCAACCCACGCAGTGTCGAGGCCCAGGTCCAAGGCGCGGCGCTGATGGGCTTGTCGATGTGCCTGCCAGGTGGCGCGATCACCCTGAAAGATGGCGTGGTGCAGCAGAGCAATTTTGCTGACTTCAGCGTGCCGCGCATCACCGACATGCCGGCGTTTGCCGTCCACATCGTGCCCAGCGCCGAACCTCCTACGGGGATGGGTGAACCCGGCCTGCCGGCACTGGCTCCCGCTTTTGCCAACGCGGTGGCGAGCCTGACGGGAAAACCGTTGCGTGAGTTGCCTTTCAAATTGGCGTGACAGCCGTGTGAGGCTGTCTGGCACGCCTCACGATCACAAGCGAATGCGCTTGATATCCCGCTGCGGTGGTGCACCGAACAGGCGGCTGTATTCACGGCTGAACTGCGACGCGCTTTCATAACCAACCAAGCCCCCTGCACTGCTTGCGTCGACGTTCTGGCTCAACATCAACTGCCGAGCGGCTTGTAGCCGCAGCTGCTTCTGGTATTGCAACGGACTCATTCCGGTCACGGTGCGAAAATGCTGGCGAAACGTGGAAGGACTCATATGGGCTTGTGCCGCCAGATCGTCCATGCGCAACGCCTGGCGAAAATTCAGTTTCAGCCAGGCAACCGTCTTGGCAATGTGCTGGCTGGGTGTCCCGGCGGCGATCACATGCAGCAACTGTGGCGCATGGGCACCGCTCAACAGGCGAGCGATGATCTCTTCCTTGATCAGCGGAGCCACTGCCTCAAGCAGCAACGGTTCCTTGAGCAGGTCTATCAAGCGTCGCAGGGCGTCCAGCAGGCCGACATCCAGCGCTTGTACGGTAATCGGTCGAAACGCGTCGTCCCTCATGCGTTGTGACAACTGCATGCGCTCGGCCACCTGCATTACCATCGTGCTATCGAATCTCAGCATCATGCCCAGGAACGGCTTGGCGACGCTGGCTTGGGAGACATGGGAAATGACCGGCAGATCCACGCAGGTCACCATGGACTGGCCGGGCACGTAGGTCAGTATCTCGTCCCCGAGCATGGCTTGCTTGCGCCCTTGCAAGGGCACACCGATGCCCAGGCCATAGATGCAGTGTGTCGGCGCAGTGATCGCGTTGCGCCGATGCAGGCTCAAGCCGGCAATGGCGGTGATCTGGTCGCCCTCGCTGGGCACAAGCTGGCTGACCGAAGCGGCCAGGCGTCTGATGTCGCTGACGCCCTGGTCGCGTCTAAAGTCGGTGTGCACATCTCACTCCTGAAAACATCGGGCCCACGACCGTTCACAGATGAGAGCGAACAATGTTCGCCCTCACCGCAAGTCGTCGATCAGTATGGACGCGGTATGCTGGGTCGGCGGTTCGCGCCGCTTGCCTGATTGGCGCAATTTCTTGCTCGATTCGACGACCTGGAACGGGCTTCCGTCACGCCGACCTAGAGATGACAAGATGCTTCAGGAGCAGGGAATGCACGAAGTGATGGCTTCGTTGGGCACCTAAAGATTTTGGAAGATATAGCCATTTGACCGTTGATCATCCAACGCGACACCCGCTTGCAGCAGTCGTTGGGCCAAGGCCGGCGTTTCAACCCGCACTTTCCAGTCCCGGCCTGTCGGTGCCGCCGGCGCGCGGTCGTAGCGAATGATCGCTTCGGCCAACTGCGCCCGATCAGGCAAGTACACCGCCAACGCGTTGTCCTTCCAGGCGGCGACGGTCATGCCCATCGCTTCACACAGCGCAATCTTGGCCTGGGCATCGTCCCTGTCCGCCTGGCGGGAACGATCGATCTGATCGGCCAGGATCGGATCGACGACGCGGTCGGTAAACAAGACCTCGCCCGTCTCCCAGACCTCGGGAGGACAGATCTTGTCGGCAGGACGCAAGGCAATGAGCGGATTGATTTCCATCGGGTAGATTCGACAGACCAACGGCCGCTCTTCATAGATGCCGCAACGACCATCGTCGCCGAGATTGCGGCACTGCGTCAGCGCATTGCCAGCCAGTACCGCAACGACTCGAATCTGGGCATCGCCACTGGTGACTTCCACGGCCCGTTGGGCGCTGTGGGCGAATTGTCGAGGCTGCGAAGACCAGGTCGTCTCATCGAATGCCTCCAGCACCACCGCCACCTCATGTCCACGGTGTAGCCACTGCCTTGCCTCATCCAGCGTCAGTGGAATCAGCCGACCCTTGCAGCAAATCCCGCAGCCGTTGCAGGCAAAGCGGATCGCGTTGTTTTCCATATCAAGCACTCGCACACATGTTTTCGATGGCCTACATAAGCCCCTGCCACTCGGATACAGCCGTGGCAGGGCCTCAGGGCCGCGAGAGTATGTGGAGAGAAACGCCAATCCGCTTGCCGGATCCGCCGGCATGTTTGCCTGATCCAAGGTGATTTCAAGTATCAGCCCTTGGGAGAAAAATTCGTTGTTTCAGGCAACCCTTCACTTCAGATGCTGGGAACGCGACATCATTGAAGATGATCGGCGTCGATCACCGCCTGGGCGAACGCCTGCGGTGCCTCTTGCGGCAAGTTGTGGCCGACGCCACCATCGATCAGACGATGTTCGTATTGGCCGGTAAAGCGCTTGGCATAGGCTTCGGCAGGCGGGTGGGGAGCACCATTGGCATCGCCTTCCAGGGTGATGGTCGGCACGCTGATCGACGGGAACATCGCCAGTTTCTTTTCCAGCCCATCGTATTTGGCCTCGCCCTTGACCAGGCCCAGGCGCCAGCGATAGTTGAAAACTGAAACGGCGACATGATCGGGATTTCGCAAGGCAGCGGCGCTTCGCTCATACGTCGCGTCATCGAAGTTCCACTTGGGTGACGCCAGCTTCCAGATCAGCTTGGCGAAGTCGTAGGTGTTTTTCTCATAGCCCAGGCGTCCACGCTCGGTCGCGAAGTAGAACTGATACCACCACTGCAGTTCGGCGGCCGGGGGCAGCGGCGTCTTGCCGGCCTCTTGGCTGCCGATCAGGTAGCCACTCACCGCCACCAGCGCCTTCACCCGCTCCGGCCAAAGGGCCGCGACAATGTCGGCGGTGCGTGCGCCCCAGTCATAACCGCCGAGCACGGCCTGCTTGATCTTCAGTGCGTCCATGAAATCAATCAGATCGCTGGCCAGCGCAGAAGGCTGGCCGTTGCGCAGGGTCTTGGCCGACAGGAAGCGCGTATCGCCATAACCGCGGGCATACGGGATCAGCACGCGATAGCCCTTCTCTGCCAGCGCTGGCGCCACATCGGCGTAACTGTGAATGTCATAGGGCCAACCATGCAGCAGGATGACCACCGGCCCATCGGCGGGACCGACCTCGGCATAGGAGACGTCCAGCAGGCCAGCCTTGAGGTGCTTCAACGGGCCGAACGACGTGTGACTGCCAGGGGTAATCATACCGATGGTGCTCGCGGGCAGATCGGCGGCGCTTGCCCGGGATGAGGTCAATCCCAAGGTGCCCAGTTGCATCATTGCGAACGCCAGAAGGGTTGGCGCGAGCAGACGGCGATGCCGGGGGGCGGATGTCGGGTTTATGTCCATGTGAAGCTCCTTGCGAACGACGTGGGATGAGCTTGTGAGACGGATTGGGCTGTCTCGGTGGGCTCATTTGACGTCAGCCAGGTATCGCGCATGTGTCAGGGACGGCTTTGAATGAAATCGTCCGTATCGACAATGGACTTGGATACACAGGGCTACATTCCCCCGTGCATTACACCGCGATGAATCGGGACATTAGCCCGGGCCATATTGGGTGTCACGGCTAATGGCATTGGTCTGAACGACTTCATGGGGGGCTGTTTTGCAGGAGCAATCCGCCGACGGGCGGGCGATCTTGCGTTGTGGACATCGGGCGCCATCATCAGCTGGTCGTCCTCCTTCCTCCTGGTCGCCACGATCGTAGCGCTCGAATCTTCCGATTACCTTCCGTTGGGCGTATTCACGGCAACGGCCTCGTATTGAGACGACGCCAACTCATATAACCGCATCCATTCTGCGCTGATCTTTGCTTTATGATGGTCGCCATCTCATGACTGACTGATGGAGCCCCCATGACTTTCGATTTCGACACGGTATTGGAGCGCCACGGCACCGGCAGTACCAAATGGAGCCGCTACCCGGCCGATGTGTTGCCGATGTGGGTTGCCGATATGGACTTCCCCGCCCCGCCCGTGATCATCGACGCGCTGCACAAGCGCCTGGAACATCCGATGCTGGGCTACAGCGTGGCCCAGGACAATCTGCGTGCCGCCGTCGTGGCCGATCTGTGGAGCAAGTACGCGTGGCGCGTCGAGCCCCAGCAGATTGTGTTCCTGCCGGGTGTCGAGCCGGGCTTCAACATGGCGCTGCATGCCTTGGTACAACCCCAGCAGAATGTCGTGGTGCAGGTGCCTAACTACCCGCCGCTGCGCAACGCCCCGGGTCACTGGCAGTTGAATAAAGTGGAATTGCCATTCGCCCCGGTCAACGGTGAATTCCACACGCCATTGGCTGCATTGCGCGACGCGTTGCAGGGCGGTGGCGCGCTGTTGCTGAGCAATCCTCACAACCCGTTGGGCAAGGTGTTTGACCGCCAGGAACTCAAGGCCGTGGCAGACATTTGCCTGGAGCAGGACGCCTGGATCATCTCCGACGAAATCCATGCCGAACTGTGCTTCGACGGCCGCGTGCACATTCCAACCGCCTCCCTCAGCCCGGAAATTGCCGAGCGCACCATCACCCTGATGTCCGCCAGCAAGGCCTTCAATATCGCTGGGTTGAAAACCTCGTTCGCCATTATCCAGAACGCCAAGCTGCGCGAACGGGTCAACAGTGCCCGGGCCGGCATGGTCGACAGCGTCAATGCCCTGGGCCTTGAAGCGACCCGAGCGGCCTATAGCGAAGCCGGCCCGTGGCTAGAGGCCTTGAAGGCGTATCTGCAAGCCAACCGCGATTACCTGGTCGAAGCGGTGAACACTCGCCTGCCGGGCATTACCATGACCGTGCCCCAAGGCACTTACCTGGCTTGGCTGGATTGCTCCGCGTTGGGGCTGGATGACCCGCAGGGCTTCTTCCTGAAAGAAGCCAAGGTGGGGCTGAGTGCCGGCCTGGATTTTGGCGACGACGCCGGTCAGTTCGTGCGCCTGAACTTCGGCTGCCCGCGGACGCTGCTGGAGGAAGGGATTGCGCGGATGGAGCGCAGCCTGAAAGCCAGGGGCTGATCCCCCCTGCTCCCGCGGCGCCTGTAGGAGCTGGCGAAGCCTGCGATCTTTTGATCTTGATCTTGATCTTGATCTTTCGCTTTGGACTCAATGGACAGTGGAAAGATCGCAGCCTCGTTGCACTCGTCAGCGCCTACACAGCGCCTGCACGGCGCGTGCAGGATCGAGGGGGTTGGGGTTTATTCCTGCATATCCGGCGCATGGACAAAGCACAGCTTGTTGCCCTCCGGATCGCGGCAATACGCCCCGAAATAACCTTCGCAATACTGCGGCCTCGGGCCGGGTGGGCCTTCGTCGGAGCCGCCCATGGCAATCGCCTGCTCCCAGGCAGCACGCACGGTTTGCGGGGAGTCAGCGGCGAAGCTCACTTGCATGCCATTGCCCCAGGTGGCGGGCAGGCCGTTGAAAGGCAACTGGACGAAAACCTGTGGCCAATGCTTGCCGGGCCGCCGCCAACCCTCCCCCGGCGGGCCCGAGTCGTGCTCGCCCTCGATACGCTCCAGTCCCAGGCAGCCGAGGACGACGTCATAAAAAGCGACCATTTTCGGCAGGTCGCGCGCACCGATCTGTATGTGGCTGAACATTGTCCTGCTCCCTATCGAACTCCGTACGTTCATTGAAGCGTACAGCGTCATTCAATGTCCGTCGCCGCTCTCTATTCACCGACGAAACGTCAGTCATCACGCTCATCGACAAGCAAGAAAATCCGACCGAACTCTGCCCGAAACCCCACAGTCCACCCTCCATCGCAACCCCATCAAGCCTGGAGAACGACAATGGTCGACTACCCTTTCCCACCTTTCCCGAAACAAAGTCAGCCGGTGCCCGGCAGCCAACGGAAAATGGACCCCTACCCGGACTGCGGTGAACAGCGCTACATCGGCTCCGGACGACTGGCTAACAAAATCGCCCTGATCACCGGCGCCGATAGCGGCATCGGTCGCGCCGTCGCCATTGCTTTTGCCCGTGAAGGCGCGGACGTGGCGATTGCCTATCTGGACGAGCATGAAGACGCCAAGGAAACTGCCCGCTGGGTCGAGCAGGCCGGACGCCAATGCCTGTTGCTGCCCGGTGACCTGGCAAACAAAGACCAGTGCCGCAAAATCGTCGATGAAACCGTCGCCCGCTTCGGGCATATCGACGTCCTGGTCAACAATGCCGCGTTCCAGATGACCCATGAAAGTCTTGAGGAAATATCCGACGAAGAATGGGTGCGTACGTTCGATATCAACATCACCGCGATGTTCAGGATCTGCCAGGCCGCCGTCCCGCACATGAAGCCGGGTGGCTCGATCATTAACACCAGTTCGGTCAACTCCGACATGCCCAAGCCGACGCTGCTGGCCTATGCCACCACCAAGGGCGCCATCGCCAATTTCACCGGCGGCCTGGCGCAAATGCTCGGCCCCAAGGGCATCCGTGTGAACAGCGTGGCACCGGGACCGATCTGGACGCCGCTGATCGTGGCGACCATGCCCGAGGAAGAGACACAGAATTTCGGCTCCCAGACCCCGCTTGGCCGCCCCGGCCAACCCGTCGAAGTGGCGCCGATCTATGTGCTGCTGGCCTCGGACGAAGCCAGCTACATCTCCGGCGCCCGCTATGGGATCACCGGGGGTAAGCCGATTCTGTAGGCATAGAAGTGGCGTAGGCGCTGTCGAGTACAACGAGGCTGCGATCTTTACGACTCAGCGAAAGATCAAAAGATCGCAGCCTTCGTCAGCGCCTGCACATACAACGGGTGCGAGCTCCCTCGCCACGAAATAAGTCCCCGGCGACGTGCTCAGGACGGTTCCTTGGCTATCACCGAAATCTTCCCATTGCGCTCGATAATCGCGAACTTGATCTGCTCCAGGGTCTCGACACCCTGGCTCGAGCGTGCCGCTTCCATGATGTCGGCTTCCACCCGTCGGACATGACGCATCCGGCCCTGGAGGATTCGCCCGTCCTCGACGATGAACTGATTGAAACTGACCGCGGCACCGCCGGAGGTGGCGATTCGGCTGTTCAGATCGAATGCCCAGGCAAAACACACGGTGCCGGCATTGCCGTTGTGATTCATTCCCTTTATCGCCCCGTCGTCCTGCGCCAACAAATAAATGCCCCCTGTCTTTTGCTGTACCTCAAACCATAAGGGCCTCACACGCCCCCTGATTTCGCCTGGACAGACATTCGCGAGCAAGCCCGCGGCCACAGGAGAAACACGGTCTCACTCGCGGTGGACGTTGATCTCGGCGCCCCGTTAACCACGAGGGCCGAAGTGAGGGCACACCGAGCCTAGGCAAGGTGCCGAGTAGTGGGGCAAAAACGCTTTGGTTGCTTTCGCCTGGGGCGGTATTCCGGCCTTTCGAAAGTACCCCGCCGTCAGGGTGGAACCACCCGCAGCCGTGACCGCAGCAATGGATAGACACACCCAATCGCAAAACACCTTAAGCCTCCCTCATACCAATACGCCTGCGCATATCAGCCGTAATACGCTGCCGAGTTCGCTTAAGCCCAGCCCAAGGCTCATGCCCCACTTGCGCCAGACGCTCATGAACATTGTGCACATTCCACACATTCGCCCCCTTGAGCTCAGCCACTTCCTCGCGAAAGATCGGCACCGACACCGGCAACCCTTCCCGGGTCCGGGCGGCGTAAGCGCAAATAGTGGTAGCGCCCAACCCATTGCGCAGGTAATCGATGAAAATCCGCCCTACCCGATTCTTCGGCCCGGACACCGCCGAAAAACGGTCCGGCAGCAGCTTGGCCATGTGACTGACAATCGCATGGCTGAACCCCTTGACCTCGTCCCAACCCAGTTTGCGCGTCAGCGGCACCACCACATGGATGCCCTTGCCACCGCTGGTCTTGAGAAACGCCTTGAGCCCCAGCTCATCGAGCACCGACAACGTGAGCTGCGTGGCCTCGACCATGCTTTTCCAAGGCAACGCGGGGTCTGGGTCAAGGTCGAGGATGAACCGGTCAGGCTTGTCCAGGTTGACGGACGTGGCGTTCCAGGTGTGCAGTTCCACCGTGCTCATCTGCACCGCACCAATCAGCGCCTCGGCGTTGTTGATGATCATCCCCGGCTGCCCGGTCAGTTCCTTATCCAGGCGGGTGATGCCGGGAATCGCCAGGCGTTCGGCGTTCTTCTGGAAGAACAGTTCCCCGGCGATGCCATCCGGCGCCCTGACGAGGGCCACCGGGCGATCCACCAGCTCCGGCAGGATAAATTCGGCGACGCTGGCGTAGTATTCGGCCAGTTGCAGTTTGGTGGTGCCGCTGTTGGCGTCAATAACCCGCTCCGGGTGGGTGATGCGGACCTTGCCGGTCAGGCTCGATGCCTTTGTCTTGCTCTTGGCTTTGGCCGCTCCAGGTTCATTCTTGGCGTTATTTTTTTTTGCCGTAGCGTTTTTTTTCACGGGCTTGGCAAGCTCCTGGCTAATGGCCTTGGCCGGCTTGTCATTGCGCAAGCCATGGAAGACCGCATGGCGCACCGAGCCGTCCTTGGTCATTTCGGCAAAGGCCACTTCGGCCAACAGCGTCGGGTCAAGCCAATGCACGCCCTTGGCGTCGTAACCGGTGGGCGGATTCACCACGGCGGGCTTTTTCGTCTCCAGGGGCAGCAGTTGCTGGTAAATGCTGTTAAGGGTGGTTTCATTGAACCCGGTGCCGACCTTACCGGCGTAGCGCAACTGGCCACTGTCGGCATCATGCAGCCCCAGCAGCAAGGCACCGAAGGCGCTGCGAGCCCCCTTGGGATCGCTGAAGCCCACCACCACGAACTCCTGGCGATTCTTGCACTTGAGCTTGATCCAGTCGTTGCTGCGCCTGGACACATAGACACTGCCGATGCGCTTGCCTATGAGCCCTTCCATCTGCATCTGGCAGGCACTGTTGAGCAGTGCATCGGGCGTTTCCTCAAAGGCATCGGAAAACCGCAGCAAGGGGCTTTCGTTGGGCTCCAGCGCCGCAGCCAGTGCCGCCCGGCGCTCTTGCACCGGTACGTTGCGCAAATCCATGCCGTTGAGGTAAGGCATGTCGAACAGGTAAAAGGCGATCTTGCCACTGCTGCCGACCTCGAAAGCATTCTGCAAGGCCTGGAAGTCCGGCACGCCTTGGTCGTTGGCAACCACCATCTCGCCGTCAAGCCAGGCTGATTGCAAGCCCAGCGCAGCCAAGGCTTCGGCCTGTCTTGGCAATTTGCGGGTCCAATCATGGCCGTTGCGGGTGAGCAGCTTTACATCGCCGTTTTCAATGCGCGCCATGACCCGATAACCGTCGAACTTGATCTCATAGAGCCATTCGCCGTCGGGCACGCTTTCCACCAGCGTCGCCAGTTCCGGCTTGAGGGTTTCCGGCAACGGCCCGGCGACCACGCCGCTGAGGGTGGTTTTCAAGGGGCGTTTCGGCTGAACGGCATTTTCCGGTTGTTTCACCGCGGTGGCTGAAGCGGCCTTGCCGCGACGCTTGGGCACGAGGGTGCGATCACTGAGCACGCTGTCTGGCTCGGCCTGGACCACGTCGTACTCGCTCTCGGGGCGGGCCGCCTGGTCCTGGTGCTTGATCAGGAACCACTGCTCCTGCTTGCCGGGCATGTGGGTGCGTACCAGGTTCCACAGGCCGCTGAGCTTTTCGCCTTGCAGCTCGAACTTGAGCCGGCCTTTTTCATAGCCTTGATGGGGATCACCCTGGGGAATCCAGACACCCCGGTCCCAGACAATAACGTCGCCGGCGCCGTAATGGCCCGCGGGGATGTTGCCTTCGAACGTGGCGTAATCCAGCGGATGGTCTTCGACATGCACCGCCAGGCGCTTGGCTTTCGGGTCCAGGGAGGGGCCTTTGGGCACCGCCCAGCTCTTGAGCGCGCCGTCCAGCTCCAGCCGAAAGTCGTAATGCAGCCGCGAAGCGTCGTGTTTTTGAATACAGAACTGCAACGCATGGGCGGTTCTTGCCGATCTGCGCGAGCGCTTCGCCGCCGGCTCCGGGGTAGCGGCGAAGTCACGCATACGGTTGTAGTCATCCAGGGTCTTGCGGTTCATGGCCCACCTGCCACCTGTTGCAACGCCGGATCGGCGGCCGGCAGCCCGGCGGTTTCCGCCAGCAATTGATCAACTACGCGGCACAAGGCCTGTTCGACGCAATCGCCCAGTAGCAACCCCTGTTCGAAGAGGACGATTTGCCGGTCGGCGCTGTTGCCTTCCTGCACCATGCGACGCACCTGCTTGAACACGTCCTGGACACCCAGCTCTACTGCGGTCTCACCGAAGGTTTGCTCGGCCAGGGTCAGCCATTCACCGATCAACATCGGCTGTTCCTGCCCCTCGACGATAAACTCCGCGAGAGTTCCGTGACGCTTGGCCCGCCAGCGGTTTTCCTTGAGGACCCACTGGGACATCTGGCTGAAGTGGGCGCCAGGTCGGCGCTGCGCCATGGCATGGGCCACCATCAGGCGAAACAGTGAGACGAGGCACAGGACGTCGTCGACCCGAGGACAGGCATCACAAATACGCAGTTCCAGTGTGGGATAACGTGAGGAAGGCCGTATCACCCACCAGCAATCGCTGGGTTGGCGAATGGACCCGGTACGCATGAGCATGTCGACGTAGCTGGCGAACGTCGGCTCGTCTTCGAAAAACTCCGGCACACCCATGCGTGGCCATTCATCGCAGGCCACTTGTCGGTAGCTGCTAAAGCCACTGTAGCCACCGTTCCAGAACGGCGATGAAGCGCTCAAGGCCAGGAACATCGGCAACCAGGGCAAGATCTCATTCATGACCCGCACCCGATCCTGGGTGGCCGGAACTTCCACGTGGACATGCAAGCCCGACAGCACGCTGCGACGCGCCACCCGCTGGTAATCATCGAACAGTTGCTGGAAATGCAGTTCGTCGGTGGGTTGCAGCACTTGGGTTGTCATCGGGTGTGAACCGGCACTGAGCAGACCCAGGCCATACGGTGCCAACCGTTGGTTCAAGCCCATACGCACCTGGCGCAGGTAGTCGCCGGCCTCGGTCACGCTGTCAAAGATGGGCGAGGCCATCTCCACTTGGCACAGGAACATTTCATGGGCGAAATGCTTGCCCAGTTCGGCCTGGCACGCGGCGACAGCCTCAGCGGGTGGTTCACCCGGCATGCAACGCGTTTGCAGATCGGTGATGAAATACTCCTCTTCAACGCCGAATTTCATGCGTCCGTTCATCGATAGTCCCTCCGATAACCCCGCCGATACCGGCGCCAATGCGGGTTACAACCAACGCCACCACGGCGATCCTTTCCACGTCTTGATAACCCGGCGTCAGCAACTCCTCACCAAACACATCCGGGTCCAACTCCTTGTAGGTCCAGCCCAAGTCCGCCGAGTCACGCCATTGGCCCAGCGCTTCCAGGAAAGGGTCGCGCCCATCCACCATCGCCACGCCGGTGTAGAGCACCAGCGAGCCGCCCGGTGTAAGCCGGGGCAAGGCCTGTTCGACGATGCGCAACGACAGCCCGGCGCCCAGTGCGCCGCCGCCATGACGATAGGCGCGCTCGGATGGATCGGCCATGTACGGCGGGTTGGCGACGATCAGGTCGAAGTGGCCTGGCACGTCCTGCAGCACGTCGCTGCGAACGACCTCGACATTGCCCACCTCGGCCAGCGCGGCGTTCACTGCGCTCAGGCGCAAGGCTTGCGGGTTGATGTCCACCGCCAGCACTTGTGCTTCACGCCGGGCGCGGGCAATCACGATCGCACCGACGCCGGCGCCACAACCGATGTCCACGGCGCGATGCACCGCCGTGAAGTTCTGTTGTAGATGAGTATGGATCAACTGGGCGAAGCGGTAGCTGTCAGGGCCGAAAAACACCGCGTCGGTGGCTTGGGTGGGGAACTGTGAATGAGCGAACAGCAAGCCACCCAGGCTCGACCAACGCCCCCGGCTGCGCAGCAGGCCGTCGCGTTCTTCCAGCACTTGGGCCTCTTGCAGTTGCCGCTGTTCATCGGCGCTGATCAGCCCCGGCACAAACGGCCGCGACCAGCCGAACACGTCCCGCAAGGTCTTGGAGCGTTCATTACCGGGCCGTTGGTTGACCCGCTCGTGGGTCAACGGCGTCGGGGTAATGAAACGGTAGCCGTCGGCTTGCAAGCGTCGGCCCAGTTGCAGTAGCGCAAGGTCCATCTCGGGCAGTCGTTCTGTCTCATTCATGCGGGGTTTCCTAGCGAAGTGCGGATTTGAGCTCGATGAACCGACGAGTCGCCAACAGCCCGGCCGGATGGCTATGACGCCGCGCACAGAGCCAGGGCATCAGAACCTGCATCTGTTCGTTGGGCGCCCGGCCTTGCAGTGCCTGTTGCAAGCGTTGTACATCGGGATCATCCATCGGCGTCGTTGGCTGGCCAGCAGCAACCGGACCACGTCGGGCGCTGGACCTTGTGCCCTCGTCCAGCCAGTCACCGGCAATCCAATCATGCAGCAGCTGCTTTTCGTAGGGGCTGAACACCCCGAACATGGCTGCCCCAGCCCCGTTAATCAGTGTCCAGAAGCGGCTGTTCTGCGGGTCTTCATGGCGTCTGATCCAGCCTTTGTTCTGCATTGCCACCAGGAACCCTTCCAGTTGGCCAGGTGCCGAGAGCCACTGGTTGACGGTCTTGCCTTCGAACTTGCAGTAATCGGAATGCATGTGCTGGCCGAACGGGCGTTTGCGTTCAAGCATGTCCAGCACTTCGCGATCCAGGTCGAACGAACCGATGATGTCCCGACTGCCCTGCCCTAGGTCGTTGAGGCGATAGCCCAGCGTGACCCGGTGCCAGAAGGCTTCGCGGTCGGCTTCCAGCGGCATCAGCTGCAGCAGCGCTTGCACGGCCTTATGGGCGTGGCCGGTGCTGGCGTTGTCGATGGTGACATGAAGGGTGAAATAGTACGGATCGATGTCCAGTTCGCTCAGCTCATAGGCGCTGATCAACAGATGCAAGGGCAATTGCTCATAGCCCAGGTTGTAGCCGATGACCTCTGGCAGGTATTCGTCACCGGCGTAGCCCAGGGCCAGTTGCACGGCGCCTTGCAGATAAAGGTCGTCGTCGATGTCCGGGGCATCCGACAGGTCGTGTTCAGCAAGCAACTTGCGATAGAGCACCACATGGTTTTGCGCGGGATGACCGTCCCCCAGTTCTTCAAGGTAGGTGCACAGCAACCCTTCGAAACGGTGGTCGTGCCAGTGCTTGACCACGCCGTACAGCCAGGCGCCGTCGACCCGTTTGGTCGGCGCCACAGCCTGCAGGAAGTACAGGGCGTGGGCCTTGGCGCTGAAGAACTCGCGCGCGCCGCCATTTTTGCGCCGTTCCAGGTAGTCAGCGTATTGCCGGGCCACACCGGCGCTGTGCTGCTCGACCCAGGCCTGCAGCGCCATGGGGTCATCGGGCATCTTCAGGGGAAGCCCCGCGGCCTTTGCGATGCATGCCTGGAGGAACGCCTGGGCGTGTGCTTGCTTGTCTGCATTATCGGGGCCCAGGAGCAGTCGTTCATAGCATTGGCGCACCTGTCCGTTGCCGATGACAGGGTGCACGGTGCCCGGCCGGGATTGAAGGGGAGTCAGCGCAGTCATAAGGGCCTCTTGGGTTCTCGGCGGACGCTGAATCAACACGTCTCTTCTGTTGCAGAGCGCCAGAAACGGTGAAAAATTCCCTTGGATAGAAAGGCAGGCGGATAAACGGGATCGTCCGTTCACGCGGGGAACCCTCGTTTCGCTCCAGCCCTCGAATGCGCAAGGACGCCGTTGTGGCGAGGGCGCTGGCGACGCACTGTGGGAGCTGGCGAAGGCTCGGGACGCGTTCGGACGATCTGTTGATCTTTCGCTGGGGCTTAAGTGGCTGGGGAAAGATCGCAGCCTCGTTGCACTCGACAGCTCCTACACAGCTCCTGCACAGCTACACCGCTTACGCCGGGAGCAAGCGTCCTCGCCAGTACCTGATGCTATCCAAGGAGCAACGATGACTTTCACGGTATGGGGAGCGGTGCTCGGTGCGGTGTTGCTGACCCTGGCCCTGACCTCCGTCTATCTGCGCTGGATGCCGGTCACGACTTCGGGTGGATCCAGGGCTACGGCTTTCTCTCAGTGTTCGCCGCCGGCCTGGGGCTGCGCCAGGTCGGGGTCAAATCCACCGATGTCGGTGGTGGCGTTGAGCATTCTTGTCCATGGCGTCACGACCCAGCCCACCCTGGCGTGGTATGAGCGCCACAAGCATTCGGGCTGAGGCCAGTGTGTCTCACCCGCCAGGATCACCCATCTGGATATAGACCGAATACGCCCCCAACAGCACCCAGAAGGAGGCGAAGATCCACGGCGTACGCACCGAGAACAGCAGCGACTTGCGGTAGCCTTTGTGCGTCGACTCGCGCTCACTGAACAGCGGTGACTCGTCGTAGGCCAGGCCCATCAAGGGTTCGGCGCGCAATAACTCGCTCTGTTTGAAATGCCAGTGATCGATGATCTCGTAGGCCGCCTTGATGCCCGGCCAGGCATTGAGCGAACTCAAAAATCCCAGCAAGGACAGCAATGGCGGCACGATCAGCGTGAACAACTTGCCCCATTCCGGGTTCAGGTTGGCCATGCACGAAGCAAAGGCGATCACCAGGAAAGATTGGGCGGCCAGGTAAGCATCGGTTCGGTTAGCCAGGATGCTGGTTTCGTACTGGATCTCCCGGCGATAGAAATCCAGTCGCTCCTTAGGCGAGCCGAACAGCTTGGCGTTGTGTTCCGTCAGCTCTTCTTCCGGGGTGGGCACGGTGAGTATTCTGGGCATTGCGCAGGCGGCGTCTCGGTGATGATTCGAACTCATTAGAAAGACCCGGCGCGCGGCAAGTTCCAGCCAATGGACCACAGGTCCATCCAAGATCCGAGGAAACGCTCCGCAACCGCCAGGGTCTCTAGTTCGTAAGGGCAAGAGGACGCTTGTGTGGACTATCTTGGATGGGTGCAATGGCCAGCGATGCTCGTCACGGTGCTGGCCGCCTGGTTGATCGGCTCACGCCAACCGCGACGCCGGATGGCGGGATTCAGCTGTTTTATTGCCAGCAATATTCTGTGGGTGATCTGGGGGCTTCATACCCACGCGTATGCATTGATCGTGTTGCAGTTTTGCCTGTGTGCGATGAATTTGCGTGGGTTCAAGAAAAACACCGAATAGTGGCTGCTCTTGCGCTGTAGGCGCTGGCGAAGGTTCGGGCCGCGTTCGGACGATCTTTTGATCTTTCGTTTGGGACTCAAGTGTCTGGGGGAAGATCGCAGCCCCGTTTCACTCGACAGCTCCTTGTATCTACACAGCTCCCTCGCCACAGGAGGTGGACGTTACATTCCTGACTATTTCATCGTTTGCCCAATGATCTGCACCAGGTCAATCTGCTTGAACGGCTTGATCAGCCGAGGCAATTGCGCGGCAGATCCTTCCAGGCGTTCGGCATAACCGGTGGCCAGGATGATAGGCAGGGTCGGTTGGCGGTCGCGTAACAGTTTCGCCAACTGCGCACCGTCCATCTGTGGCATGGCCATGTCGGTGATCACAAGGTCGATGTCCGGGTTGCGCTCATACAACTCCAGTGCCTGGACGCCCGATGGCGCGCAAAGGACCCGGTGCCCGAGGTCTTCGATGAGCAGGCGCGTGCTGGTCAACACCAGGCTGTCATCATCGACCACCAGCACTTTCAACTCGTTGACCGGCTGTGTTGCTTGCTGGACCGACGCTTTGCCCGGTGCCGGGTTGTCAGCCACGGGTAGCCACAACTGCGCGGTGGTACCGACACCTTTCTGGCTCTTGAGCATCAGACGCCCCCCCAACTGCTCCGCCAGACCATGCACCATGGATAACCCCAGCCCCGTACCTTTTCCGACACCCTTGGTGGTGAAGAACGGGTCAACAGCCGAGGCCAGCGTCGCCTCGTCCATGCCCTCGCCTTCATCGGTAATCGCCAGGCAAATGTAGCGTCCGGGGGCCATCGGCTTATCCGGGGCCGCATCACACCCTTGCCGCTCATCGACAGCAATCATGAGCTGGCCACCATGGGGCATGGCGTCCCGGGCGTTGGTCGCCAGGTTGAGAATCGCCAGTTCCAGTTGGTTGACATCGGTCAACACCGGTGACAGTGCTTCGGCGAAACGGGTCTGGATGTGTATCGACGGGCCCAGGGAGCTTTGCAGCAGGCCGCTGATACCCTGCACCAGTGCCGATAGCTCGACCGACTCGTAGGTCAGTTTTTGCCGACGGGCAAACGCCAGCATGCGCTGAGTCAGCGAAACCCCGCGCAGTGCGCCCTGGGTCGCGTTGTCCAGCAATTGAGTCAGTTTCGGCTCGTCGGGCAGGCGCTTGCGCACGATTTCCAGGTTGCCAAGGATGACCGTCAACAGGTTGTTGAAATCATGGGCGATGCCGCCGCTGAGCTGGCCGATGGCTTGCAGTTTCTGTGATTGGAACAGCGCCTCGCGGGCCTGCTCGAGGGCCTCCTGGGCCTGGGTGGCATCGGTAATGTCGCGGGTGATCTTGGCAAACCCCAACAGCATGCCGGTGTCGCTGCGGATCGCATCGATGATCGCGTGGGCCATGAAACGCGTGCCATCCTTGCGCATGCGCCAGCCCTTTTTCTCGAAACGCCCTTCGCTGGCGGCGATGCTCAACGCGCGCTGTGGCTCGCCGTTATCGCGATCCTCGGGGGTGTAGAACATCGAGAAATGCCGGCCGATGGCTTCCGCCGGAAGATAACCCTTGATCCGCTGCGCCCCCAGGTTCCAGTTGGTGATCTGGCCTTGCGGGTCGAGCATGTAGATGGCGTAATCGGTGACGCTTTGCACCAGCAGGCGGAACTGCTGCTCGCTTTGCTTGAGGGTTTCCTCGGCCATCTTGCGGTCGGTCAGGTCACGGGTGATCTTGGCGAAACCAAGCAGGGTGCCGCTCTGGCTGTCGATGATCGGATCGATCACCACATGGGACCAGAACAGCGTGCCGTCCTTGCGCACCCGCCAACCCTCGCCTTCAAAGCGCCCCTCATGCACTGCCGTGTCCAGTGCCCGTTGCGGCAGGCCGGCGGCGCGATCCTGATCAGTGTAGAAACGGGAAAAATGCTGGCCCAGTATCTCGGATTCCTCGTAGCCCTTGAAACGCCTGGCGCCGGAGTTCCAGCTGGTGATAATGCCCGAGGGGTCGATCATGTAGATGGCGTAGTCGACCACAGCGTCGATGAGCAGGCGAAAGCGCTGTTCCTCGTTCATGAGTGGGGTCTTGGAGTTGTTCTCAAGCATCTGGCCGGGGCATCCGTGTGGACTTTTTG
Organism: Pseudomonas sp. RL_105y_Pfl2_101; assembly: GCF_963970585.1. Classification (NCBI taxonomy): domain Bacteria; kingdom Pseudomonadati; phylum Pseudomonadota; class Gammaproteobacteria; order Pseudomonadales; family Pseudomonadaceae; genus Pseudomonas; species Pseudomonas sp. RL_105y_Pfl2_101. Next base: position 126,660 of record NZ_CAXAPG010000004.1, on the reverse strand, counting down.
CGGAGTATGGAACAAGTCTGGTGCCAGGAAAAACGATTGAGCGCTGGCAAGGTGTAAGCCGATGTCCAGCCTACCTCATTTATGGGAGCGGGCTTGCTCGCGAGAGCGGTGGGTCAGTCTGTGATGCAGGATGCACCGACGCCTTCGCGAGCAAGCCCACTCCCACAGGGAAAGTCGTGTGTTTCCTGGGTCACCGACCACCAACGCGGCAACAAGTGCTGCACCCGGGCCTCGCCGAACCGATCATCGATCAACATCACCACCCCGCGATCCTGCTGGGTACGGATCACGCGGCCGGCCGCCTGTACGACTTTTTGCAGGCCGGGATACAGGTAAGTGTAGTCGTAGCCATCGCCGAAGATCGCCGCCATACGCTGCTTCATCTGCTCATTGACCGGGTTGAACTGCGCCAATCCCAAGGTGGCGATGAACGCGCCGATCAGGCGTGACCCCGGCAAATCAATGCCCTCGCCGAACGCGCCGCCCAGCACCGCAAAGCCAATGCCTTGGCTGTGTTCCATGAACCGCTCGAGAAACGCCTGCCGGGGGGCTTCGCCCATGCCGCGCGATTGCGTCCAGAACGCAATTTGCGGGTACCGCTCGGCAAACAGCCCGGCCACTTGCTGCAAGTAATCGAAGCTGCTGAAAAAAGCCAGGTAGTTACCCGGGCGCTCGCGGAACTGGCGAGCCATCAACGCGGCAATGGGCTCCAGGGACGCCTGGCGATGGGCAAACCGGGTGGAAATGCGGCTCACAACCTGTACGTCCAGTTGTTCGGCCTTGAACGGCGACTCCACGTCGATCCATACCGTGTCGCCCGGCGTCCCCAACAAATCTGCGTAGTAATGCCGGGGGTTCAGGGTCGCGGAAAACAGCACCGTGCTGCGGGCCGCCGTCAGTCTGGGACGCAGGAATGCGGCCGGCACCACGTTGCGCAGGCACAGCGTAGACAAGCTGCGCTGGCGGCCGGGTTCGCGCTTGTGGATGTCGAACAGAAAGTGCTCGTCGAAGGTTTCCGCCACCCGGCCAAACTGCAAGGCGTCGAAGTAAAACGCCTGCAATCCGCTGTCCACGCCCAGGGGATGATCGTTGAGGTAATCGCCGATAGCCGTCGTGCAGGTGGCCAGGGACTGGAGCAGTTTTTCCGGCAGTTTTTCATAGGCTTGATAGGCCGCCACCTGAGGGGTATGCAAGGCGTTCCACTGACGATTGACCCTATCCAGGGATTTCTTCAGCGGTTCGGGGGCGGTTTTGCGCACGCTGGTCAGCGTGGCCTGGTCGAGGGTCGCGCTGTACATCTGTCGCCCGCGCTCCACCAGGTTATGGGCTTCATCCACCAAGGTCGCGACCGTCCAGCCGTTGGCCTGGGCCAGGCCGAAGAGCAACGCGCTGAAGTCAAAGTAATAGTTGTAGTCGGCCACCACCACGTCGGCCCAGCGGGCCATTTCCTGGCTGAGGTAATACGGGCAGACCTCATGGACCTGCGCAATCTCGCGCAACGCCGCCTGGTCGAGCAAGGTGACCTGGCTCGCCGCAGCCCGGGCGGGCGGCAAGCGGTCGTAGAAACCACGGGCCAGCGGGCAGGATTCGCCATGGCAGGCTTTGTCCGGGTGTTCACAAGCCTTGTCCCGGGCGATCATTTCCAGCACCCGCAATGGCATTGACGGCACGCCTTGGGTGATCACGCGCGCCGCATCCAGGGCCAGCTTGCGCCCTGGGGTTTTCGCCGTGAGGAAGTACACCTTGTCCAGTTGCTGTGGCGCCAGGGCCTTGAGCAGTGGGAACAGCGTACCAACGGTCTTGCCGATACCGGTGGGCGCCTGGGCCATCAGGCAGCGGCCAGTGCTGACGGCCTTGAACACCGATTCGGCCAAGTGCCGTTGCCCCGGCCTGAAACCCGCATGGGGAAATACCAGCGATTGCGCGCCGAGGTTGCGCGCCTGTTGATGGGCCATTTCCTGTTCGGCCCAGGCCAGGAACAATGCGCATTGCGCTTCGAAGAAGGCTTGCAGTTGTGTCGCCTCAAAACGTTGGGTGATGCAGGTTTCCTTTTCGCTGACGATGTCGAAGTACACCAGGGCCACGTCGATGTGCGGCAACTGCAGTTTCTGGCACATCAACCCGCCATAGATCTTCGCCTGGGCCCAATGCAGTTGGCGATGATTGGCGGGCTGCTTGGCCAGGTCGCCCCGGTAGGTCTTCACTTCTTCAAGGCAATGGCGAACGGGGTCGTAGCCGTCCGCCCGGCCTTTGACTGTCAGTGTCTGGTAAAGACCTTCGAGGGCCACTTCAGCCTGATAACCCTCGCTGCGCCGCGAGGCCACGGTGCGATGGCCAGCGATGCCTTCCAGGGCCGTGGGCGACGGCGTGAAACGTAAGTCTAGGTCACCCACCTTGGCGGTGAACTCACACAACGCTCTCACGGCGATGCTGTAGCTTGGCGCCGGGGTCATGCGCCCTGCCCCGCCCATTGCACGTAGCAAACGGCGACGGGCATCTGGTGTTCCTGACAGAACTCCAGCCAGCGCAGTTGGTTGTCTTGCAGGCGATCACCAGGACCTTTGACTTCGATCATCCGGTAGGTCTTTTGCTGCGGCCAGAACTGGATCAGGTCCGGCATGCCGGCACGGTTGGCCTTGATGTCCAACAGCAGCCGGTTAAACCACTGCTTGAGGTGTGCGGCTGGCAGGCAATCGAGGGCCTGGGCCAACAGTTCTTCGGACAGCGCGCCCCAGAACACGAAAGGCGACTGCACACCCCACTTTTCTGCGAAGCGGCGACCAATCGTGTCCCGATAGCGCCCGTCGTCCAGCTCGGCGAAGCAGGCCGCGAACAACTCAGCGCGACGGGCATGAAAGTCCTCGTTGAGCAGGTCCACCGGCCCGCGTTGGAACGGGTGGAAAAATGCGCCCGGCAACGGCGCGAAGATTGCCGGCCAGCACAGCAGGCCAAACAGCGAATTGATCAGGCTGTTCTCGACGTAATGCACCGGCGCGGTTTCGTCGTGCAGGTGGGCCTGGACGTGGTACTCCACCGACAAGGTCGGATCGACGCGCGGCAGGTGCAGCTCCAGGCGCTCCACTTCCCGGGCCATGCCCCGTGGCACCGGTGGCCCGCCCAATTTGCGCCGAAGACGGGGCACGATCCGCAGCAAGGCCTGGGTTTCGGCAGCACTTTGCGGTGCGAGGGCTGCCGCCTCGCCCAGTTCAAGGGCCAGGGCGTATTCGCCGATGCGCTCCAGCACCCGGACCATCCGCAGCCGCGCGCCGGGGTAGGTGCAATCACGATAGATGCCCAAGGCCAAGGCGAAGTCGCCGATGCGCTCGCCGTGCTGACCGATTTGGAACAACAACTTGCCCCGACGCCGCTGCAGCCATGGGTTGCCCAGGGACAGCTCATTGACCTGAGCGACGATGTCTTCCAGGGGCTCGCCGGCTTCGAAGCGTTGCTGGCAGTCGTGCAGGAACAGGCAGGCATCGACGTCTTCACGGCTGCGCAAGCCCCGTGACTCGGCGCTGAACTCGACGGTTTCGTAGGTAAAGATGCCCAGGTCCGCCAGGACGAATTCCGACCAATCCTGGTAAAGGTTGCCGAAAAACATCAACCGCAGCCGGTCACACAGATTCATGATCGTCAGGCTGTACAGCCGGTCATCCAGCTGCGGGCACCAGGCAGCGAACGACTGGGGCTGGTTAAGGCGTTCATCCAAGGTCTGGAGCCATTCGGTCTTTTTCGCCTTGGGGTGTTCGATCAGGTGGCCCAGGCACAGGAGGATTTCCGGTTTGAGCAGCACCTCGAACAGTTCGACGAGCCCTATGGGGGCCTGTTCCTCGACCCACCCCAGCGCCAGCAGTGGCGCAACGGCCGCGCCAATGTCACCGATTTCCGGGTAATGCAGCTTGCTATGACGGAACCGTACTCCCTTGCGCATCACCATCCGCACCAGCAAGCCCTGGGCGCCACGCGGCAACGCTGCAAAGTGTTCGATGAAGCGCTGCTCGTCGGCGCTGAGCACATCGGCATAACGCTGCGTCAACCAAGCGAGCACCTGCTGGAAGTTGTTCAGGTAGTAAAACGGATCGTCGAGGGAACGGACTGCCACGGAAAGAACGCCAAGGATATCGGGGTACTGGTTATGCATACAGATAACAGCTGTAAACCCGCCAGGCAACAGCAAAAGATGAACGGTCTCCTATATTTAAGGTTAAATCCTTCAACTAGCGATGAACTTTCCTACGGCAAGCGAGACCAATGGCCGTTAGCTAATGTGATGGCGCGGTCGAATCAGCTGCTCCGTGTCCTTTTGATGAGAGGTTATGGTTATGAACATCAGGTTTCTGGGCCTGCCCATGGTCGTCGCGGCATTTCTGGCTCTGGCTGGCTGCGCGTCGCCAACCGTGGTGACCTTGCAGAACGGTACCCAGTATTTGACCAAAGACACCCCCAATACCCGCACCGTCGACGGTTTCTACGAATTCGAGGATATTTCCGGCAGGAAAGTCCGGGTCCGCGCCGATGATGTAGCAACCATTCGCAAGGAAGACTGATTTCCAGTGACTCGCCTGCTGCACCGTCTTCGCGAGCAGGCTCGCTCCCACAGGGTCTGGTGGTGAACACGAGTAATCCATTCTGGGCGCGAGCCTGCTCGCGATGGCGATATCAGGCGAACACGATCCCTTCTCCACCAACCTGACCGAGACCAACGCCCACCAGGGTCACGGAACTGGCGCCGACCTTGAGCAGCGTGTCATTGCCCACTTGTGACAGGTACTGGCTGTAGTCATGACCTGCCCCGGCGCCCGGCACGCCGAGGAACACCAGCTTGTCCCCGGCGTCGTAACCGCTGACCCGGTCCTGGCCGAAGGCGCCGTTGAAGAGGAAGGTGTCACTGCCGCCACCCGCTTGCATCCGGTCATTGCCCGCGCCGCCGACGAAGGTGTCGTTACCCGCGCTGCCCACCAACACATCATCGCCGTCCTGGCCGAACAGCCAGTCACCCTTCGCCCCCGCAACCAGGGTGTCGTTGGCTGCACTGCCCTTGATCGAAGAGGCATACGCCGTCAGGTTGGCGCCGGCCACCAGGCCATTAGCGGTGACGCTGTGGCTCACCTCATCCTTGAGCAGCCCCCAGAACAACCCCGACTCCTTACTGACCAGCGTGCCGATGTCGCGGGTGATGCTTATCGCGCCATGGGCGTCGCGCATATACAGCGTCCCGGCCCCGTCATGGGCGAAACTGAAATCCTTCACCGACTGCTGCAGTTGCAGGCTATTGCTGCCCTGCCCGCCCACGATCACGTTGTAGCCACCGCCATCGCGAAAGGTGTCGTTACCAGCACGGCCTTCCAGGTAGTCGTGACCCTGGCCGCCCTGGATCAGGTCATTGCTGTCGCTGCCGATGATGAACGTGCTGCCGGTGTGGGTTTCAGCATTTCGGTTGAGGTCCTGTACCCAGGTACTGGCGCGCGCAGGGTCCGACAGGTTGGCGACGATGATGGTGGAGTCTTTTTCGGTGAGGCCGTAGAACACCGAGTTCATGACCCGGCCCATGCCATCGCCATAGCCGGTAGGCAGGTGGGAAATCCAGGTGGGAATGTTGAGAATGGAAAACGGCAACACGTTCCATGCCGTCGAAGCGTAGTGGTCGTTGAAGCTGACGATGTTGTTGGTGGCCGATTCCTGTTGCCCATCGTGCACCCCCACCGAGGCAAGGTTGAATGTCGAGCCGTCCAGGGCACGGAACACCGGATCGTTCTCGTAACCGATGTTCAGGACCTTGTCGGTACTGCTCTGGGTTGGCGAGGCGTAGGCGATGTAGTTGGCACTGGAATAGAACCCTGCCCATTGGCTGGCACTCAAGTCCGCCAGGCTGTTGACCGCCAGTCCGCCCAGGCTGTGGCCGCTGACCAGCACGTCGTTGCCTGTCAGGCCATGGGCCTGGGCAAACTTTGCGACGTCCCCAAGCAGGTTGCCAAAGGCTTCGCCGACGTAGTTTTTCGCATAGTCCTTGGGCCCCAGCGCGGCCATCAGGTCGTTGATCACGTCGCCAATGGAATCGCTAATCAGGTTTTCCCGAGGGCCGCTGGTGCCGCGAAACGACACGCCGATTTCCTGCAAGTGGCCCTCGGCGTCGTACTTGCCGAGGATCTCTACCTGCGCGGTGGTGTACCCCGCTTTTTCACCGAAAAACGTCCCGCGGCCATCCACCTTGCCGGCGTAACCCAGTTGCGCGGCGCTGATGGGCGTCCAGCCAGCCTTCTGTACCGCCTCCAGGGCCAGTTTTTCCGAATCGGGATTCCACGGCACGCCGGGAATCACCCCTTGGGAGTCGGTGCCGCCCAGCAGCGCAGTCACCAGGGTCGCCGGCAGGCCGGCACCGAAGCCGTTGTGCTGGTAACCGGCGGCAAATCCGTGGTCGAGGTTGTGGTAGGAATACAGCATGATCGCCATTGCGTCGCTGACCAGTGCCTTGGATTCGGTGGTGCCGAGGTTCTTGTAGTCGTAGATACCCATGGTTGTTGCTCTCTTTTGTTGTTGGAATATTGGAAGCGGGCAAGCCCTGTAGGCGCTGCCGAAGGCTGCGATCTTTTGATCCTTGATCCTTGATCTTTGATCTTTGATGTTTCGTTTGAGATTCAAGTGTCGGGGGAGAGATCGCAGCCTCGTTGCACTCGACAGCTCCTACACAGTTCCACACAGCTCTTACACGGCGGCTATACGCCACAGAAGTGTGTGTTGATTTGCTCCCTTGGTCAGAACTGCCAATCCAGCGTCAGGCCCACGCCATGGGTTTTAGCCCGGGAGCCGAGCAGGCTGTTGTAATCGAGGTTGACCCGCACATCCTTGGCAACCGCGAGCCCGGCACGGGCACCGATCACGGCGGCGTTGCGGTCCATGGACACGCTCTGCACCGCGAAGGTGTTACTGCTGCCGGCCAATGCCAGGTTCTGCTCGGACGTGGTGCTACTCAGGTTGTGCTGCCAGCCGAGGGAGCCGGACAGTTGCAGTTGCTGTTGTTCCGACAGCGCCAGGGTGTGGCTAGCTCGCACGCCCAGGGTCGAGAGCACGGCATCGCGACGGTCGTCGCCAGCGTGAAGGGCTGCGTTGTCACCTTTCTCATGGAAGCTGTCGCTGTCCAGGTGTACATAGGCCAGGTTGGCAAACGGCTCCAGGGCTATCGGTTGCAAGTCGAGGCGATACGCCGCTTCGGTGAAGAACTGGGTGGTCCGGGCATCGCGCTTGGTTTTCTCCCGGCCGCTGACGTCACCCCATTGCAGGTCCCGCTTGACGTCGATGCGATGCCAGCTGTGGGCGCCGCCGACGGTCAGGCGCAGCGCGTCGATTTCATGCCCCAGGTAGGCCCCCAGGTGATAGCTGTCGGCCTTGGCCGAGGAATGGGTGCCGTCGCCCATGCTCAACGAACTGTCGCTGTAGCCGGTGACGAAGCCCAGTCGCGTCTGGTCGCTGATCAGGCCGTCGATACCGGCCAGCAGCCCGCCGATGGAGCTGGTCGTACCGGCATGAGCATGTCCGCCATCGCTCTTGCCCCAAGCCCCTAGCACCTTGAACCAGGCATTACTGCTGGCATCGGTCGGTGTACCGGCGTCGTACAGTGCGTCCTGACGCAGGCGATCCCCCACGGCGTCGCGCAATTGACGGCTGTCATTGATCAACAACGTGCCGATGGCCGGATGGATTTCACCCGACAGTTGCTGGAATGCCTGTTGCGCCACCGCGGCGCTGGGCGAAAGCAGCAAGGCTTCGTAGAGTCCGTTGCCCGCGCCCAGTTGTTCGGCGGCCGAGGCGACGGAGCGCTGGTTAGGCGTCAGGCCGAGGCTGGAAAAAGATGCATTGTTACGCTCGACCGCCAGTTGAATGCCACTGGCACTGTACGCCAGGTCCCCCCCCAGAAACGCATAGTTGGGCAAGACTTCAGCAAAACGCCCGTCAATACCATCGGCGGCCTGGAGGATATTGAACTGCTTGCCCAGCAGGCTTTTCACCTCGCCGGCCGTGAGCAGCGTCGGGCTGTTTTCCAGGGACAGCGACACCGTCGCCCCGTCAATGGAGGCCTTGCCGCCGGCAACGATCAGGTCGCTGGAGGTGGGCGAGACTTCCACCGCGTAGTTCGAACCGGGCTGGAACGTCACATCGCCGGCCACTTGCAGCGTGCCGATAGAGTTACCTGGCGCCACGCTACCGCCGCGGTTGGCGGTCAGGCTAGCGATGCGCCCGTGGCCACCGAGGGTGCCGCCGTCGTTGACTGTAACGGCCGACGCCAGCGAGCCATGGATTGCCAATCGTCCTTGATTGACCAGGGTTGGCCCACTGTAGGTGTTGGCGCCGGTGAGCACCAGGGTGCCGATGCCCTCCTTGGTCAACCCGCCGTGGCCGGCGATGTCGTTGCGCCAAACGTCCAGGCCACATTGGAGGCCACTGCACACCCGCTCCGTGGATTTTCCGGCATCGATGATCGCCCCCATACCCGGCAGGTCCGCCACGAACTGACCGGTGCCATAAGCGCCCTTGATGCGAAATGCCTCGGGAATGTCCTGCTCGGTCACCAGCATCGCCGGGCCGTCGATGGCCTTGCCCAGGTTGATCATGCCCCAGCCATACAACGAATCGACGCCCGGCGCGCCCATGTCCGTGGCGGTGGTGCGCAGCACGCTGGCGACCTGGGCGCCGGTCATGTACGGGAAACGCTCCATCAACACCGCCACGCTGCCGGCGACATGGGGCGCGGCCATGGAGGTGCCACTTTTGTTGGCGTAGCCGACGGTCAGGTCGTCGGCACGGGTGCCGCCGATCACGGCGCTGTAGACCCGGGTACCCGGTGCCGAAACGCAGAAACTGGCGGTGTAGCCGCAGCGTGACGAGAAGGTGCTGATGGTGTACCGATCGGCGCTGGCGGTGTCGGGGTTGACTTGCAGCGCCGCCACGGTGAGCCAGTTCGGCGCGATGTCCGGCACAAAATACGCCAGGCCCGCGATGGCATCGGGGTTATTGAGGTTGTAGTCGTTGCCGGCGGCGAAGATCGTCACGATCCCGCTGCGAGCTGCGGCGATAGCGCCCTCGTAGGCGCCGCCGGGCTTGGTGCCCAGCAACGGCTTGATCTGGTCGAATTGCAGTTGCGCGTCCTGCACGGTGAAGTGCGGGAACGCCGGATCGCGGCCGCCCTGGTCGAAACGATCGGTGATGCCGATGCCCCAGCTGTTATTGATGATGCGTGCGCCGCTGGCGATCAACGCGTCCCAACCCGCCTTGTACACCGCGCCATCGTTGCCCAGGATGATGCCGTCCTCGGGGCCCGGGTCGCCGTTGTCGGCGCTGATGATCTGCGCATCGTACGCCACGCCGTGCATGGGGCTGCCATCGCGACTGCCGGCGGCGATCCCGCCGACATGAGTGCCATGGGAACCCAGCTTGCCATCGGAGCCCACGGTGGGTGAACCGTCGTAGCGGAACGCATCACCGGCCTTCACCGGAATGTAGGGGTCGGTGTACTCACGGAGGCCACTGGTGACCAGGGTCACGACTTTGCCGGTGCCAGAGAATTCCGGGTGAGCCGCGTAGACCGGCTGGTCAAAGATCCCCAGCTTGACGCCCTTGCCGGTATACCCGGCAGCGTAGGCCTGCTGCGCATCGATTGCCCCCAGCCCCCATTCGGCGTTGAATTCGCTGCTGCGCCAGCTGTCCGGGTTGCCCGCCCTGCCGCTCTCGACATAAGGCGCCGCCTGAGCCGTGCCCAAGGTTGCCAGGGCGCAGAGCACGGCGCGGTTGAGGGCCTTGAGCAGAAGCACCTGGCCGTTCTGTCCGGGCTGTTTTTTGTTATCGACTTTCATCACGAACCATCCTTAGTAACGCGTTATGGATTGCTACAACAACTCACCTGTGGCGAGGGGATTTAGCGAAGCTGTACAGTCGGGCGCGACTGTAGGAGCTGCCGAGTGCAACGAGACTGCGATCTTTCCACTGCCCATTGAGTCGAGAGCGAAGGGTCAAGATCAAAAGATCGTCCGAACACGGCCCAAGCCTTCGCCAGCGCCTACAGAGCACAGCGCGAGCAATCTCTGGCCACAAAAGCAACGCGCCGATCATTGAATTGGCGCCTGGGACACAAACGCCTCATCCACCTTCGCCAGGTCCTGCGGGCCGAGGGTGCCGGCGTAGTAATGCAGCTTGGTCCAGGCCATGAGGTAGTCGTAACGGGCCTGGGCCAGGTCACGGCGGGTGGTGTAGAGCTGTTGCTCGGCATTGAGTGCATCGAGGTTGACCCGCTCGCCGCCCAGGATGCTGTGCCGGGTCGAGACCACCAGCGCCTCGGCGGAGCTCAGGGCCTTCTGATAAGCGCGGAGTTTGTTCACCCCGGATACGCAGGCGCTGAACTGACGGCGCAGTTCGATCAGCGTCTCGCGGGTCTTGGCAGCCAGCTCGTATTCGGCCTGTTCCATGTTGCGGCTGGCCTGACGGATCGACGCCGAGACCCCGCCACCGGCGTACAGCGGCACACTGACTTCCAGGCCGATGGTGTTGGTGTCGTAGCGCTGGTTGTAGGTGTTGCCACTTTCCGATTCGTTCTGGCGCATCGTCGCGTAGGCGCTGACCTTGGGCAGGTGCCCGGCGCGGTTGCGCTCCACCTCGAAACGCGCCACGTCGACCGCTTGGCGCTGGGATGCCAGATTGGGGTTGTTGCTTACCGCCAGCTCGTGCCAGGTGTCGAAACTGGCCGGCTGCAAGGCAAAGGTCTGGAAGGTGTCGTGCAGCGGGGCCAGGTCGCCGATGTCCAGGGCCGGAACGCCAATCAGCGAGCCCAGCTCGCGCAAGGTGGCGTCCTGCTCATCGCGCGCCTCGATCTCTTCGGCGATTGCCAACTCATAGCGGGCCTGCGCCTCGAGGATGTCGGTGCGCGTACCTTCGCCCTGGCGAAACAGATGCTCGTTCTGGTGAAATTGTTGTTCGAAGGCTTTTTTCTTGGCCTGGGCAATGTCGATCTGGTCCTGGGCGAACAGCGCCTGGGTGTAATGACTCAGCACCCGCACCAACAACTCCTGGCTCTTGCCACGAAAACTTTCGTCGGCGAACAACGCCTGGGCCACGCCTTTGCGGTAGGCCGCGTACGCCTCGTAGTCCAGCAGCGGTTGTTGCAGCGTCAGGCTGGAGCCGTAGCTGCTGTAGTTACGATCGTCATGCTGGCTGGCGCCGCGATCGTTGAGGTACGTGACCTTGGATTGGTTGCGCCCCTTGTTGTAGTTGTAGCCCAGGTGCGGCAACAGCCCGGCGCGGCCAATGATGCGGTTTTCCAGGCCCGCATCGCGCTCTTTGATCGCGCCCAGGTAGACCGGGTCATTGCGCAAGGCCTGCTCGTAGAACTCGAAGGGCCCCATGGCCCAGGCGTTGTTGCACACGGAAACGACCAGCACGGCCACCCAATAGAAACGCTTCATACCGCCGGACATCCTTATTCTTCGGTTAACGCAGAGCCGGCTCGGTCGAGCAGCGGTTTGAACAGGTAGTTGAGCAACGAGCGCTCGCCCGTGCGCACGAACATCTCGGCCGGCATGCCGGGCTTGATCACCAAGCCGTTGAGCTTGTCCATCGCCACGTCGCTGACGCTGCTGCGCAGGACGTAATACGGTGCACCGGTCTTTTCATCGAGCATCTGATCGGCAGAAATCAAGCTGACTTGCCCCGCCACCCTGGGCGTACGGTTCTGGTTGAAGGCGGTAAACAGGATGTCCACCGGCAAATGCGGGCCGACCTTGTCGATCAGGTGCACCGGCAAATGCCCTTCCACTTCCAGCCGCGTGCCCTGGGGGACGATTTCCAGCAAAGTGTCGCCCTGGCGCACCACCGCGCCCTCGGTATGCACCCCCAGGTTGACGGCGATGCCATCGGCGGTGGCGAGGATTTCGCTGTGTCGCAGCTCGAACCCGGCGGATTTCAGTTGCTGTTGCAGGGTTTCGCTCTTGAGCTGGGCGTCGGCCAACTGGCTGCGGACATCTTTCTGGTATTCCTCGTGATGCTGCTGCAGCTTCAAGCGCGACTCGACGATCCCCTGCTCCACTCGCCCACTTTCGCCACTGTTCTGCGCCAATTCCTGCTGCACTTGCGACAGCTGGCGTTGATAGTCCAGCAGGCGGTTGCGCGGGATGTAGCCGTTGTCGGCCAAGGGTTGCAGGTTGCCAAGTTGCAGACGCAGGGATTCGGCCTGGGCGGTCAAGTCGCCGCGGGCCCGACGCATGCCCGCCAATTGCGCCGTGGCACCCTCGATGCTGGCGCGCAACGCCGCCTGCTCCCGGGCGAAGGCTTCGCGGCGGCTGCTGAACAGTTGCCGCTGGCCTTCAAGCACCAGGGCCAGGCGTGGATCGGGATCGCGACTCAGCTCAGCCGGGAAACTCACCTGCAACAGGTTGTCCCGCTCGCTTTGCCAGCGCGCCAGGCTCGCCCAGGTCATCCGGTACTGTGCCTGCAGTGATTGCACATCGGCGGCGGCCTGGGTCTGGTCCAGGCGGAACAGCGGCTGGCCCTGCTTCACCGCTTCGCCTTCGCGCACCAGGATCCGGCTGACCACGCCACTGCTCATCGATTGCACCGCCTTGCGCTTGCCTGAAACCACCACGGTGCCTTGCACGGGGATGCCCTGGTCCAGCGGTGCCAGGCTGGCCCAAGTGAAAAAACTGCCCGCGCCAACGAGCGCCAGTGCCCAGCCCATGCGCGTGAAGAAACGGGCGTCGCGCTCCGAGTGCTCAACGTCCTGAGAATGTTCAAGATTCATGTCGCGCTCCTTGCTCATACGCCACCCGGTTTGCTGGCAGCCTGATACTGGCGACTCATGCTCAGTCCGTTGGGGGTCGCCTGGGGACTGTTCGGCGGTGAGCTGCGCGACGCGTTGTCCTGTGAGCCCGAGTGGCCGGAAAGCGCCCGCAGCACTTGCTGGCTGGGGCCGAAGGCTTGTAGCCGGCCTTCGTCGAGCACCAGCAACTTATCGGCCTGGGCCAGTGCCGAGGAACGATGAGTGACCAGCACGACGCTGGTACCCTGGGCCTTCATCTGCGCGATGGCACTGGCGAGCGCCGCTTCGCCAACCATGTCGAGGTTGGAGTTGGGTTCGTCGAGCACCACCAGGCTCGGCCGGTCGTACATCGCACGGGCCAGCGCAACCCGTTGTTTCTGCCCGCCGGACAAACCGCCGCCGTCCTCCCTCAACACCGTGTCATAACCCTGGGGCAAGCGCAGGATCAACTCATGGACCCCGGCCTGCTGCGCGGCGGCGACGATTTTTTGCGGATCGGCTTGGCGAAACCGGGCGATGTTCTCGGCAATGCTGCCGCTGAACAGCTCGATGTCCTGGGGTAGATAGCCGATGTGCGGGCCGAGTTGCTCGCGATTCCAGCGATGAATGTCGGCCCCGTCGAGGCGCACCGTACCCGCGAGGGTCGGCCACACACCCACCAGGACTCGGGCCAGGGTGGACTTGCCGGAGCCGGACGCCCCCAGCACACCGAGCACTTCCCCGGCAGCCAAGCTGAAGCTGAGCTGCTGCAGCGTCGCGTGGCGTTGCCCTGGTGGCCCTGCGCTCACTTGTTCGAAGCTTACCTGGCCCTTGGGTGCTGGCAGCGTCATGCCGTCATCCTGGGGCGCAAACGCCTGCAACAGCGCGTCGAGACGACGGTAAGCCAGCTTGGCGCCGCTCCACTGCTTCCACACGGCGATCAACTGGTCGATGGGGCTCAATACCCGTCCCATCAGGATTGAGCCGGCAATCATCATCCCGGCGCTCATGTCGCCCTTGATCACCAGCAGTGCCCCCAAGCCCAGCACCAGCGATTGCAGGCACAGGCGAAGGGTCTTGCTCAGGGAACTGATTAGCGCACCGGTGTCGCTGGCCTGGTTCTGCTGGCCGAGAAACCGTGAGTGCACGGCAAACCAGCGGCTGCGCAGCGCGCCGAGCATGCCCATGGCCTGGATCGTCTCGGCGTTGTGCAAATGGCTGGTAGCCAGTTGAGTGGATTGTTGCGAGTAGACGCTGGCCTGCCCCAAGGCTTTTTTGGTCATGGCCTCGTTCAGGCAGGCCAGGCCGATCAGCAGCAGCGTGCCGACGGAGGCAAACACACCGAGCCACACGTTAAACAGGTAGATCACCAGCAGATAGATGGGAAACCACGGCGCGTCGAAGAACGCGAACAACGCCGGCCCGGTGAGGAATTGGCGAATATGCGTGAGGTCGCCCAGCGATTGCCCGGCATTGCCTTCACCCTGGCGCAGATTGCGCTCGAACGCGGCCTTGTAGACCTGGAGATTGAAACGTCTCTCCAACTGGCTGCCGATGCGGATGACCACGAAGCTGCGTACCATTTCCAGCAGCCCGATGAATACGAAGAAGCCGACGACCATCAATGACAACATCGCCAGCGTGGTCTCGTTCTGCGATGACAACCCGCGGTCATACACTTGGAGCATATAAATCGAAGGCGCGAGCATCAGGACATTAATCAGCGCGGTAAAACATCCGACACTGATCAGAATATTTTTGTAATCGCCCAGCGCTTTAAACAGCGGCGCCGCCGCAACGCTCCCTACCCTATTCATGATCTTCCTTGCTGTTGGCTTCACCCGCGAACGGACCGTTATTCAACTTACCAATCTTTGTTTTTCAATTCGGCCCACACCGAAACGCACGCCTGCTTAAACAAGCGCACTCTAATCAAGACTCAGCGGTACTCACTCGTTAATGAGCACTCTGGGATTTATTGCGCTCAAGCCTGAGTATCAAACCGGACTTCAACGTCATCTGATAATGATCTCCCTGATGCAACCCCAAGTGCGTTCGGGAGTTTTGTTTACCGATCAGGGAAAGTCCGTCGGGTTCGGTAAACCAACGCACCGGCTCATCCCCCAACCATTGACCCAGGCAATCGGTTTGCCCGCCCAGGGTCTGGTCCGCCTTGAGTTCGACGAGGCAACTGTTCGACGGTTTGTCCTGCATCGCCTGGGTTTGCGCATTGTCCTGCGGGCTCGACAAAACGGCCTGCCACTGACCGGCCAACTGCGAGGGTTCTGCTAACAACAGGCTGCGTGCCATGGCGACTTCTCCACAAAACATCATCAGCGTAGCGAGTAACCCGGCGGTTGCCTGGACGCTACTGGGCATGAATTTTCTACGCCTTTTTTTATCCTGGCCCGGGTCCTGTAGGCGCTGTCGAGCGAAGCGAGGCTGCGATCTTTTCGCTTGAGACTCAGGTGCCTGGGGAAAGATCGCAGCCTCGCTTCGCTCGACAGCGCCTACAGGGTTTGGCATCAGGCCACGATATCCGAGAACGCTGCCTGGCCAACGGTGGCGACCAGGAAGTCAGCCACGCCATGCCCGGAGAAGTCCACCGACAGCAGACTGTTGCCACCCGATGTCGACAACACCGCATCGCCCGCCGCACCGGTGAACGCGCTCACGAAGTGCAGGCCCGCGCCCTGGGTGATACCGGTCAGGTCGATCTTGTCCAGGCCACTCACAAAATCGAGGATCTGGTCCATCGTCCCCGGTCGCGAATCGGAACTGGCGGCGAACACGAACGTGTCCGCCCCCGAGCCACCCCAGAGCTTGTCTGCACCGCCGCCGCCCCAAAGGATATCGTTGCCCGCGCCGCCCTTGAGTTCGTTGGCCACCGTGTTGCCGATCAGCAAATCGCTGCCCGAGCCGCCGATAGCGTTTTCGATGACGGCCCCCTTGGCGATGGATACGTTGCCTACCATGCCGCCAACGTCGGAGAACGAGGCGTCATTTAGGTTGATTTTCTGGTTCTGGGTGAAACCGGAGAAATCCAGGGTATCGCGGCCGCCCGCGTCCCACACCGAAAACACCACTTTGTCCGACGACGAAGACGCGCTGAGAAAATCGCGACCGGTGTTGGAGTTGAAACCATAGGTCGAATCGCCAGTACGGGTCGTGGTGTTGGCACCGTAGAGTTTCTGGATGGCCGCGATGTCATCCATCAGCGGACCGGAGGCGTAGGCTTCAACGCCGCCCTTACTGAAGTTCTGATTGGTATTGCTTTCGCTCCAGTAGCTCATGATGCTGTAGCCACGGGTGTCCTGACCATAAGTGGCGTCATCGTAGGTCGGGCTGCCTTCGCCTGCGTTGTAGTCACCGGGGTGGGCCAGGCCGAGGCTGTGACCGATTTCGTGGGTCAGGGTCTGGCGGCCGTAGTTGTTCAGCTCCGGGTTCTTGTTCTGGGTGTAGCTTCTGTTGATCAGGTACCAGGAGGTCCCGTCATAGCCGGCTCCCGTCCCCGGCAGATAAGCGAACGCCGCCGCGCCATCCTGGCCGCCGCTGTAGTTGCCGAAGGTCATGTGACCGTCGCCGCCGCTGGCTTTTTCGGTGAAGGTGAGATTGGCCACGTCCGCCCAGGATTGCATGGCCAGGACCGCCTGGCCTTTCTGCTGGGCACTGAACTGACTGAAGCCGCTGATCCCATGCTTGTACATGGTGCTGGAAGAGGCGGAAGTCAGGAAGGTGTAGGTCAGCTCGATCTTGCCGCTGCCGTCCCGGTCCTGGTAAGCCGCGCCGTCGCGCAGCAACTGAGTGGCCGCCTCGTCGACAGAGTACGACGGTTTGCCGTTGACGGTCAGGTTACCGCCTCGGTCGTATTGGTGGCTGAAACTATTGATCTGGTTGAACGCATTACTGGCCGCCGCCAATGATTGCGGTGCCCAGAGGAGTTGTTCTGCAGAATCAATAGCGCTGCTTTTGAGTTTCGACATAAACACACTTCCTTGTTTGCAAATGGAACAGTTTTAGTCAGACAGACAATCTCTGGCGAGATCGTCCTATCACTCGCCCAATGAGGACGTAAGAAACCTGACACAATTGGAAATCAAACGTCTAGCACTTTTTTTCATTCAATTTCACGCCCTGCCCTTAACGCCCACAAACAATAGGGTTCTGCCTCGTTAGTGCCAACACCCAACTTCAAGAATTGAGGATTGTCGGACAAAACTCTATTTAAATATTAAATATCGATAACTATCAATTTGCGGACGGTGTCGCACTTTCACCAACTAAGTGCCAGCGAAGTGCCATTAACCGACATCAACTAAACCTCTACGGTTTTACGTGCGCACACTTCCCGTAGGCAACCTCGGAGCCAACGATGCACAGGGTCGGCATCCATTCGCGGATGCCAGAGCATGGCGATCGTGAACCCAGGCACCGCAAACGGCAGTGCAAAACTGTACAGGCCCGTCCGCAGGCTTGCGGTGTAGCGTTCAGGCACGCTAGCGATCAGTTCACTGGAGCGGGCCAGCCCCAGCGCCGAGGAAAAACCTGGCACGGTGGTGACGATTTCCCGCGACAGATTCAACGCCGCCAGGGCCTGGTCGATGAGACCATGATCCAGGCCTCGCATCGACACACCCACATGCCCGCCTGCGGCATAACCGGCGGCACTCACCGCTGCCTGGCTCAGCGGGTGTCCCGCGCGGACCACGCCAATCAAGCGGTCGCTGAACAACGCCTGGGTTCGCAGTTCGGGGCTGGTGCCCTTGTCCACGACGGCGGTCTCCAGGTCCACGGCGCCTTCACGAAGCGCCGTGCTGTCCCGGTCAGTTTTTTCCACGAAACGCAGCCGCACGCCGGGCGCTTGCTCATGGATGCGAGTGATCAGGTCAATGGCAAAGTTCTCCACGAACCCTTCACGGGTGCGCAACGTGAACGTTCGGCTCAAGCGCCCGAGATCCGGGGTCGTCACTGGCCGCAGCACCGCCTGGGCCTGTTGCACCAGCTGGCTGACCTGTTCGCGCAACTCGAGCGCGCGGGGTGTCGGTACCAGCCCTCGCCCGGCCCGCACCAACAGGGGGTCGCCGGTGGTTTCACGCAACCGCGCCAGTGCCCGGCTCATGGCCGACGGGCTGAGCTGCAATCGCCGGGCGGCCCGGGCCACGCTACCTTCCGAGAGCAGCACATCAAGGGTGACGAGCAAATTGAGGTCAGGCGAGGACATAGCGGTATCTCGAATCGAACAGATGGCGTTTGTTGCAGCTATAACGTGCAAATGCTGCGTCTTCCGCCATGTTATGCCCAGGCGTAACGTTCTGACAGCTCCGTTTCGAGCGCCATGGATACAGGTGACACGATGAAACCCGTCAACACGCTACAAAACCGGCCGGCAACCGCGCCCGCACACCCACGCCTTTCACCTCGCTGGGCCCTGACCAGCCTTGGGCTCTCGACGCTGCTGGCCTCCCTTGGCGCCAGTGTGGCTGCGGTGGCGCTGCCGACGCTGGCCCATGCGCTGGGAGCCTCTTTCCAGCAGGTCCAATGGGTGGTGCTGGCCTATCTGCTGGCAATCACTACGCTGATTGTCAGTGTCGGCCGCTTGGGAGACCTGATGGGCCGTCGCAAGCTGCTATTGGCGGGTATCGCCCTGTTCACCTTGGCATCGGCGGTATGCGGCCTGGCGCCTTCGTTTTGGCTGCTGGTCGCAGGTCGGGCGCTGCAAGGCCTGGGGGCTGCCGTCATGATGACGCTGACCCTGGCACTGGTTGGCGAAACGGTCGTTCAGGAAAAAACCGGTAGCACCATGGGGCTGCTGGCAACGCTGTCGGCAGTGGGCACAGCCCTTGGACCGTCCTTTGGCGGCATGTTGATCAGCGGGTTCGGTTGGCCGGCCTTGTTCCTGGTCAACATCCCCCTCGGCCTGCTGACGCTAGGGCTGGCGTGGTACTCACTACCCGTGCGTGAAGTGCCGCCGAAGCCCGAAGGAGCCCACTTCGATGTAACCGGTACATTGCTGTTGGCAATGACGCTCGCCGCCTATGCCTTGGCCATGACCTCCGGTCGCGGGAGCTTTGGCGGATTGAACATTGCACTGCTGCTGATCGCGCTTGTGGGTGGCGGACTGTTCATCCGGGCCCAGTCCCGGGCCGCATCGCCGCTGATGCCCTTGACAGTGTTTCGCGACAAATCATTGGTATCAGGCCTGGCGACGAGCGCCCTGGTCGCGACGGTCATGATGGCGACGCTGCTGGTGGGGCCGTTTTACTTGTCCATCACCCTCGGACTGCCGGCGGCCTTCGTAGGGTTGGCGCTGGCCGCAGGGCCGTCGGTGGCGGCGCTGGCCGGAGTGCCTGCCGGACGCCTGACGGATCGCTTCGGTGTGCAGCCCATGCGGCTCGCCGGCCTGGCCACCATGGTCCTCGGCTGCCTGATGCTGTCACTGGTTCCCCCTGCCCTTGGCACCGTCGGCTACCTCACAGCGATCGTGGTAACGACCCTCGGCTACGCGTTCTTCCAGACGGCCAACAACACGGCAGTCATGGCCGATGTAGCGGCTCAAAGGCGAGGTGTCATCGCCGGGCTGCTCAACCTGTCGCGCAACCTGGGTTTCTTCACCGGCGCCTCCCTGCTCGGCGCGGTGTTTGCGGCGACGGTGGCGACGAATGACATCACCCGTGCCAGCCCTGCGGCCGTGACGAACGGCCTGCACATCACCTTCGCCGTCGCCTTGGCGATGGTGACCCTGGCCCTGCTCATCACCTGGAAAGGCCGCGAGCCAGAGGCATCGCCCAAGCCCCAGGACAACCCCAGTCAAGCGTGATGGCATTCTGGACATTACCGCTTAAGTCGTGATCCAGATCAAAAAAAGTGAACCAATCGCAAAACGGACTGAAAAAACCCGCATGAGTTTCATTTGCAGGTGCTATTTTTAGTTCTCACTGGTAGAGCCATGAAGGCTCTTCCTTCCTGACATGAGCAAAAGGAAGCGCTCGATTGAAGAAGGCGGGCAACATGAATAAAGGATCTTTCAGCAAGGTTACGTTCCCCAACGCTTGCCAGTTGATGCGCTGGCACTTCCATCCCATGGGATTCGAAGCGAGCATGGATGCGCCTGGCAGCATGGTTGCCCGGTTGTTTGACCGCGCCAGCGGCGAGACCATGATCGCCATTGCCGGTATCCCCTGCGCGACCGTGATGAATGCCCCGGATGTTGAACGAATAATCGAGGCGGTAGAGGCCGAACTGGAAGCCTTCGTACCACCAGTGGGGCTGCGGCGGTTTGCCTCTTAAGTCCACTTCATGTGGCTATACCGTTCACCTAGGCTCCAAAAGCGGCACCTCCTTTTTTCCAAGAGCAGGTGCCGTTTTTTTGAAAAGGCTCGGGATTGACTTGCTTTGGCGTGTATCTCCGTTGCTGCGGTAACGGCGGCTCAGGGTTGCGCCCATGCGACGGGTCACTTTGGGAAGAGCCGGGAGCCGGACCATCCAAAAGTGACCAAAAGCGCCTCTGCCCCACCACTCGACACCTCGCTCCAGATCAAATCGTCCACCTGCACCCGCGTACGGGAAGGCCCCGTCGATCGCCGTCTTGGCCGTCATGACCTGCGCCATAAAGCCCGGCGCCGAATGCAGTAAAACCCTGCATCCTAGCCCTCCAATGACGACGAGAATGCAGGGTTTCACGAAGGTTGCCCGAATCGCTCGGCGCCTTTACGCAAGCCTTACGCAGCGGCGAACTGTTCGCCGATCTGCGCCTGGGCTTCGTTCATGCCTTTGGAACGCATGTCGTCACCCTTGGCGAGCCCCTCTGCACGAACGAATTCGATATCGGTGATGCCCAGGAAACCGAACATCACGTTCAGGTAATCCTCATGGCCTGCGCCACTCGGCTGGCCGGCATGCAAGCCGCCCGCGGTGGAAACGATCACCAGTTTCTTGCCGCCGCACAGCCCTTCGAACCCGGCTTCGGTGTAGCGGAACGTCTGGCCAGCCACGGCAATGCGGTCGATCCAGGCCTTGAGTTGGGTCGGAATGCTGAAGTTGTACATGGGGGCTGCGATAACCAGCGCGTCCGCCGCTTGGAATTCTGCCATCGTCTCAGCGCTCAGGTCGGCTTCGTACTTGAGAGCGGCGTCGCGCAATTCGGCGCTGGTACCGGCGGCAACCAGCGTCTGGGCGGAAAAATGGCTGATGGCATCAGCGGCCAGATCACGGTAGGTCACCGTGATGCTTGGCTCGGCAGCTTTCCAGGCTTCAACCACTTCACGGCTCAATTGGCGGGAAGCGGAGTTGTCGCCGAGGATGCTCGAATCGATGTGCAGCAGTTTCATGTCAGTGCTCTCCAAGTGAGGACCGCAACTAGGCGATCAGTTGGCGACAATCCTACCGATGAAGCCAATGATCGATAAGTCAGCATAAATGCGATAGTTTGTCCCACTGACAGGACAATCGAGTTGAACATGCAAGACCTCAATGACTTGTACTACTTCGCCAAAGTCGTCGAAGCCGGCGGTTTTGCTGCCGCCGGGCGCTTGCTGGGCATTCCCAAGTCACGACTGTCGCGGCGTATCGCCGAGCTGGAAGAACGCCTCGGCGCCCGGTTACTCCAGCGCACCACCCGCCAGTTGAAATTGACCGCGGTCGGCGAACGTTATCTGCGCCATTGCCAGGCCATGTTGCTGGAGGCCGAGATGGCCGACGAAGCGGTGGCGAGCATGTCCAGCGAACCCCGTGGCCGATTGCGAGTATCGAGTCCGGTGGGCCTGGCCCACCAGTTCCTGCCAGCGATAATCGAAACCTTCCTGGTGAAATATCCTTTGGTGCAACTGGAGATGACCCTGCTCAACCGGCGTGTGGACTTGATCGGCGAAGGCATCGATGTGGCCTTGCGCGTTCGCGACCTGGGGGACGAAGACCCATTGCTGATGACCCGGCGCCTGCGTCAGGCGCGGCTGATGATCGTTGCCAGCCCGACCTTTGTCGAAGGACGGCAGATCGAAACCCCGGACGATCTCAAACAGCTGCCGGTGCTGGGGGCATTGGAGCCCGATCGCCAGGTGCACCTGCGCCTGGTCAGCGCCGATGGGCAGCGTGTGGAACTGAGCCTGGAAGCCCGCCTGGGCATCGACGACTTCATTGTGCGCCGCGCGTGCACCCTTGGCGGGCTGGGCTTCACTTTATTGCCGAGCATGTATTGCGAGCAGCAATTGCAGGACGGCACACTGGTGGAGCTCCTGCCTGGATGGTCGTCGCCCGATGGCTGGCTCCAGGCGGTCTATCCGCATCGGCGCGGCATGCTGCCAGCGGTGCGGGCATGGATCGATCATTTGGTGGAAGCCTTCGAGGGCAGTGGAGATAGAACGATATGAGGTTGAGCGAAGAGGATGTCGCGCAGTTTTGCCTGGGCCTGCCCGGCGCCAGGGAGGACTACAAATGGGGCGGCGTGCGAGTGTTTTCCATTGCCGGGAACAAGATGTTCGCCCTGCAGGGCCTGCGAGGCGACTCGCTGGCGTTCAAGGTCGACAAGGATCTGTTCCTGGGCCATTGCGACCGGCCGGGCGTTCATCCCGCGCCTTATCTGGCGCGGGCCCAGTGGGTCATCATGCAGGTGCCCTACCCGCTGGGTGCCGAAGAGCTGCGTGGCCTGCTGCAACGCTCACATCAATTGGTGGTCAGCAAATTGCCCAGGCGCACGCAGGTAGGCTTGTTGCTCTAGTCATTCAGAACAGATAAATGCCCAGGAACAACTGGTCGATCCAGAACACCTGGTGCAACAGCACGATGAACCAGAACACGACCTGAAACGATACTTTGCGGGTCTTGTGGCGAAACAGCTGCTGGGCCAGCAAGGCCCCGGGCCAACCGCCAGCCAGCGCCACCGCATGCAACACGTTCTCCGGGGTGCGCCAGGCGTTGGTGCGTGCCTTGCGCTTGTCGTTCCAGTACAGCAGGAACGCCACCACGCTGACAGCCCCATAGGCCACCATCGGCACCCACGACACCGCCCGCAACCCGAACAGCAGCGAACCGAACAGCGGCAAGGCGCAGACCAGCGCAAATACCGTCAGTTTGAGCCGCAGGTACTGCACGGTGCCTTCGGCATTGCGCCCGGCGCGTTTGCGGCTGCCTGAGTTGTTCATGACTTGGCAGCGGTCCAGTCCACCCAGCCGAACTGCCAGGTTGCCAGGATCAACAAGCCAAAGGCGATTCGATACCAGGCGAACACGGCGTAGCTGTGGCTGGCGATGAATCGCAACAGGCCCTTGACCGCAATCATGGCAAAAATGAACGCCGTGACGAAGCCAATGGCGAACACCGGGAAATCCGCCGGGACGAACAGCTCACGGTATTTGTAGCCCGAATAGACCGCCGCACCGACCATGGTCGGCATGGCCAGGAAGAACGAAAACTCGGTAGCGGTTTTACGCGACAGCCCGAACAGCAGGCCACCGATGATGGTCGCTCCGGAACGGGAGGTGCCTGGGATCATCGCAATGCATTGGGCCAGGCCGACCTTCAGTGCATCCTTCCAGGAGATCTCGTCCACCGTTTCGGCGTGCACCTGGTGCTGGCGTTTTTCCGCCCAGAGCATCACCAGGCCGCCCACCACCAGCGCTGCGGCCACCGTGATCGGGTTGAACAGGTAGTGGTGGATCAAGTCGGCAAACAGCACGCCCAAGACCACCGCGGGCATGAAGGCGATCAGCAGGTTGGCGGTAAAACGGCGGGCGCTGGGTTGCGTCGGCAGGCCCAGCACCACGTCGAATATCTTGCGCCGGAACTCCCAGACCACAGCCAGGATCGCGCCGAGCTGGATAATAATGTTGAACGCCATCGCACGTTCGCCACCGAACTCAAGCAGGTCGGCAACAATGATCTGGTGCCCGGTGCTGGAAACCGGTAGAAATTCCGTCAAGCCTTCTACTACGCCAAGAATCAGTGCCGAAAAGGCGGTCCACAAATCCATTCATCCCCCAAAAAAGACGCAGCTCATGCAGGTCTTATCAATATTCAAGTGTCATGCAGGTGCCCCGCGGCGGCTGCACGATAACCGCGACCTTTCAAAAAAAACCAATGAAAAATGAGAACCGGCTCAGGTTTTGCGCTGCGGGGCCGAAATCCTATCAGACAAGCCCTGATAACGCTGCCGCGTTGTGACTCAGGTCAATTACGGATAGCTGGCGGGCGCTACAGTGCCGGCCGTCGATATGACAAGAATAAAAACCGGAGTGACAGCGTATGAATAGCTTGCGCAGTGTGTCGATCAGCCGACGCTTATGGCTCATCCTGGTCGTGTCCATCGTGATGTTGTTCACGCTCGGCGCGTTGATGCTTAAACAGATCCACACCGACCTCTACCAGGCCAAGGTGCAGAAAACCCAGCACGTGGTACAGACCGCCAGTGGCCTGCTGACCTACTATCACGGCCTGGAAACCGCTGGCACCCTGACCCGCGACGCTGCGCAAAAGCAGGCCCTCAGCGCCGTACGTGGCCTGCGCTATAACCAGAGTGACTATTTCTGGATCAACGACCTGACGCCGGTCATGGTCATGCACCCGACCAACCCGAAGCTTGAAGGCCAGAACCTCTCGGCCATCCGTGACCCGGACGGCTATGCGCTGTTCAACGAAATGGTTGCCATCGCCAAGTCCAAAGGCGCTGGCATGATCAATTACCTCTGGCCGAAGCCTGACGCCAAGGCTCCGGTGGCCAAGACTTCCTACGTCCAACTGTTCGAACCTTGGGGCTGGATCATCGGCTCAGGCGTGTACGTGGATGACGTCCAGGCCGAGTTCCAATCCCAGGTGATCAAGGCCTCCGTGGTCGGTCTGGTCATCACCCTGCTCATGGGCTTGCTGTTGACCCTGATCGTGCGCAGCATCGTCGGCCCACTCCAGGAAACGGTCAACGCCATGGCCAACATCGCCAGCGGCGAGAGCGACCTGACCCGCACCCTCGACACCCACGGCCAGGATGAAGTCACTCAACTGGCGCGGCATTTCAACGCCTTTACCGCCAAGTTGCGGCAAGTGGTGACCCAACTGCAAGCTTCGGCCAGTGCACTGGGGCAATCCTCCAGCGAATTGGGCAACGATGCAGCGCAGGCTCAGGAACGCAGCCAGCAGCAGTCGCAACAAATGGAGCTGGTGGCTACCGCGATCAATGAAGTGACCTATGGTGTGCAGGACGTGGCCAAAAACGCCGAGCACGCGGCCAGTGAGATGCGCGACGCCGAATCCCAGGCCCAGCAAGGCCAGGTCAACATCGATGGCAGCTTGCAACAGATCGACCACCTGTCCCAGACCATCGACCAGGCGGTGGAAGTGATCCGCACCCTGGCGAGTGAAAGCACCCAGATTGGCAGCGTGCTGGAGGTGATTCGCTCCATTGCCGAGCAGACCAACCTGCTGGCCCTCAACGCCGCGATTGAAGCTGCCCGTGCCGGCGAACAAGGCCGGGGCTTTGCGGTGGTCGCCGATGAAGTGCGGCTGCTGGCCCAGCGTACACAGAAGTCCACTGCAGAGATCCAAGCGATGATCGAGCGCCTGCAAACCCATTCCGAAGCCGCTGTGAAAGTCATCAGCGACAGCAGCCGTGCCTCACAACTGACCATCGAACAGGCCGGCCTGGCCGGTGCCAGCCTCAACGCCATCGGCCAGGCCCTGCGCAATCTCAACAGCCTGAACGCCTCCATCGCCAGCGCCACCCTGCAACAGGCCCACGTGGTGGAAGACATCAACCAGAACGTCACCCAGGCAGCCGGACTGTCCCACAGTACCGCCATGGCCGCCGAGCAATCCAGCCAGGCAAGCACCCGCCTCAAGGCGCTGAGTGAACAGTTGAACGGGTTGCTCACGCAGTTCCGGGTCTAAAGATCGGTAGACCACCCTGTGGGAGCGGGCTTGCTCGCTCCCACATTGGTTCTGTGTTGGTCTCTGGATTGGTGTTCACCGCAAATCCCTTGTGGGAGCGAGCCTGCTCGCGATAGCGGCGGCACATTCAATATTGGTGTTGGAGCTCTCCACACCATAGCGTTTACAATCGCTGCCCTCTTCTTTTTCCCCAAGGAACCGCCATGTCCGGGCTTGAACTGTTTGCCGCAGCCCTCGGCGTGATCGCTGTCTGGTTGACCGTCAAGCAGAACCCCTGGTGCTGGCCGATCGGCCTGGTCATGGTGTTGCTGTACAGCTGGATTTTTTTCGAGGTGAAGTTGTACTCGGACATGCTGCTGCAGGTTGTCTACGCGGTGCTGCAACTCTACGGTTGGTGGCAATGGACCCGTGCCGGGCACAATCATGATGGACGCCAGGTCAGCCGTCTCGGCGGGTCGTCAGTGCTGTTCGGCCTGGCTATCGGTGCGGCAGGCAGCCTGCTGTTGGGCGCCGCCATGGCCCACTGGACCGATGCCGCCCAGCCCTGGCTCGATGCCGCACTCACCGGTTTCAGCCTCGTGGCTCAGTGGTGGATGGCGCAAAAACGTGTGCAATGCTGGCCGCTGTGGATTGCCCTGGACGTAATCTTCGTCGGCCTGTTTATCTACAAGGGCTTGTACCTGACTGGCGCGCTCTATGCCCTGTTCACCCTGCTGGCCGTGCAAGGCTGGCGGGAATGGCGCGTCGACCCGGCCCTGCGCGCATGAAAGTGGTGGTGCTGACCGGCCCGGAATCCAGCGGCAAGAGTTGGCTGGCGGCGCAATTGCAGGAACACTTTGGTGGCGTGCGGGTGGATGAGTACGTGCGCCATTTCATGGAGCAGACCCAGCGCGATACTTGCCTGGCCGACATCACCGACATCGCCTCTGGCCAACTGGCTTGGGAAGATGAGGCGCGTACCCGCCGTCCGGCGCTGTTGATCCTCGACACGCACCTGCTGAGCAACATCCTCTGGAGCCGGACCCTGTTCGGCGATTGCCCGGATTGGCTCGAGCAGGCCCTGCTGGCCCGTCATTATGATCTGCACCTGCTGCTGAGCCCCGAGCAGGTTGAATGGACCGACGACGGTTTACGTTGCCAGCCCGAGCTGGGAGAGCGGCTGGCATTTTTTGAAGCGATCGAGGCTTGGCTGAACCGACACCAACAACCTTTCCAGATCATTGAGGGTGATTGGGTACAACGCAAACAACAGGTATTCACCGCCATTTTCCACCTGTTTGAAGCCTGACCGAAGGCTGAGCTGTTCCATTGCTGAAACAGCCCGGTCGCACCAAACCCCGATCCAAGCCGCTTTTCATAATTGCCATCAAGACTGTCAAGCTTCTGAAACACCCGACCAAAAGCCTGGATCCAGAGCCCTGGAACAGTAGGTGGCCGGATGGTCGCCATGCCCTTTGTCTCCGTGCTGAAACACTCCCCGCTCCTGGCACGCCATCAAAAAAATACAACCCATTGAATTAAAAGGCATATCAAAACTCGGCACGACATCTGCTGTGCCCCACTTCACAACGCTGACTAGGGCCAGCGTACCGAAGAAGGAGTCGATGCCATGGGGATTTTCGATAGGGGCATGACCTGTCTGCTGTTGATCGGCTGCGCCGCCAGCGCAACGCTCAGCCTGCCAGCGCAGGCCGAGGGCAACGGCGTCATTGTGCTCAGCCGTGACGTACAGCCCATCGCAATTGGTCGCAACGGTGGCAAAGACCCCTACCCGACCACCGTCAATGCCAACCCCTCCGAACGAATCAACCAGGCGACCGCCAGCACCGAACTGAGCGATGGCGAGTTCGCCAGCGTGGCCAGCGGCTCGTCGATCCGCAACACCATCAACCCGAACACGGGCGTGCAGGGCCTGAACGTCGTGACCAATCCCAACGGCATGCCGGGCATGAGTGCCGGTCACGGGGGGGGGAGCGGCGGCGCGATCTCCGGCACCATCAACCGTTCGCTGAGTTCAGGCCTGGCCCCGCTAGGTCGGCTGACGGGAGGCCAGTGAGATGAAGCGAGTCCTCTTTCTCCTCGCCCTGTTAAGCCCTTGCGTGGCACTCGCCGATTCGTCCGTGGCAGTGGTCAGTAGCGCCAACCTGCAGGATTCGGGCAGCCATTACACCGGCAACTTCAACGTCAACCAGGCCGCCGGTGACCAAACCCAGCAAACCAACGCCCGGGCCATCGCCATTGGCAGCCACGCCCAGGCCAGCACCCGCGTGCAGCAACGCGTCGACACGCCGGCCGACCCTTCCATGACCGCCACCGCCCGCATCGGCGGTCACTCCTTCACCAACGGCAACGGTGTGCTGGGCGTCAACCAGTCCGCCGGGGCCAACAACCAGATGGCCAATGTCATGCGGGTGGGCATCAGTGCTCATCCGCAGAGCATTGATGACAGCGCCCTGTCTCAACAGAACGTGGCGTTGCTACCGAACTCAGGAGCAACTGGCGCCCCAACCGGCAGTCGCCAGGTCGTTACCAGCGACCAGGCCTTCACCGGCAGCCGAGGGGTAATCCAGGTGAACCAGAGCGCCGGGGTGGGGAACCGTATGGCTAACACCCTGAGCATCCGGGTTGTTGATTGACCCGGAGGCTACATAAGAAAGTACCAACACTTAACCAACGACACGCAAGGAGAAACACCATGAAACCTACAATGGCACTCAAACCATTGGTTTTCGCTCTCGCCGCTGTCATGACAATGGCTGCACAGGCCGATGGGAACGGGCGTGGCAACGGCCACGGTAACGGTCACGGCAATCAAGGCCCAAGAGGTCCGTCGTTCGAGCAACTGCTCTCGATCACCGCCGGGGCTGGCGCAGCCGTGCTGGATGTGCAGAACAGCGACGGCAACGTCGTGACCAACCAGGCCACCCGCAACACCGCTGAGGCCACTGACTCGCTCAACGGCAGCAACGGCAATATGGGCGCCAACATCGCGGCCGGTGATGGTAACCAGCAAGACAACGCCGCAGCGCTGGCCACCGCCGACGAAAACTTCATCTTCGGTTCGGCTGTCGCTGTTTCCAGCGCCACGCAAGTCAATAACAACAACTACGTCAAGAACAACTCGACGCAAAACAACGCCTCGCTCACCAATGCGGGCAACAGTGGCTCCGGCAACATCGGCATCAACGTGACCGCCGGCAACTTCAACCAGCAGAAAAACAACCTGGCCATTGCCGTATCGGGTGGCCGCGTCGCAGAAGCCGCCGCCTCGGCAGACCAGTCCTCCACCGGCCTTGTGGTCGACAACAAAGGCGTGCGGACTTACAAGACCGACACCCTCACCGGAACCTACAGCGCCGCCGGCACGTTCAAGGCCAAAGGTACCGGTACCGCCGAAGACAATGATCACGGCGGCTGGGGCAACAAAGGTGGCGGCTACGGCGGCGGTCACGATGACGACAAGTTCAAGTTCTCCGCCGTGGGGACCTTCGAACTGGCCGGCAGCAACACCCAGCAGGTGCTGACCCGCGACGGTTGGAAAAACCCTGTGATCAACAACGCCACCATGACCAACTCCATGAACGGCTTCTCCGGTAACGGCGGCGCCAACGTGTCGGCTGGCGTGGGCAACCAGCAGAGCAACTCGCTGTCCATCGCGGCCGGCTGCAGGGCTTGCATGTAAAAAAGTTCCCTGTGGGAGTGGCTCTGCAGGAGCAGTGCCTGCTCCCATGGACCCGCTCCCACAGGGGCTTTTTCCCGGATGTCCACTAGGTGTATTGATCATGCGTGTCACTGCCGTTTCCCTGCTGCTCTGCCTGGCCTGCGTGGCCGAAGCGGCGCAGATGCCGGTCGCCGCCCTGCCTGGCGGCATGCTGGTCTACAAGCAGGTACAAAGCGTACGCGAACGTAAGTTCAGCGACATCGTCGAGCAGAAAACCGATTTCAGTTGCGGCGCCGCCGCCCTGGCCACAGTGTTGCGCCAGGCCTATTGGCTTGACGTCGATGAAGAGCACGTCATCAAAGGCATGCTGGTCAATGCCGACCAGGACCTCGTTCGTACCCAGGGGTTTTCCATGCTGGACATGAAGCGCTACGTGGAAGCTATCGGCATGCGCGCCCGAGGCTACCGGATACCGCCAGAGAAACTCGAAGCGGTGACGATTCCGGTGGTGGTCCTGATGGAAATACGTGGCTACAAGCACTTCGTGGTGTTGCAGCGGGCCGACAAGCAATGGGTCTACATCGGCGACCCGGTGCTGGGCCACAAGCGCTACGCCCATGATGATTTCGTCAAAGGCTGGAACGGCATCGTCTTCGCGATCGTCGGCCCGGGCTATGACAAGACCAATGCACTGCGCAGCCCTCCTCAACCCCTGACAGCCCGTAACAAGCTGGACGGTTTCAACCCAGTCAGGGATGCGGAACTGATGGATTTCGGCTTCATACAGAGCGACTTTTTCTAATCGCCGACCCACTGCCAACAATAAGTACAAAAAGGAGCAGGACGCTCCGGGAGCAGCACATGAAAACCTCACACTGGCTGTCGCTGGCCTGCCTGCTCGCGACCGCCTCGGGATACGCCCATGCGGGCTTCAAACCCATCGAAGTCAAGGACCAGGAGCTTGCCGAGCTGCGCGGTCGTTATGTCATGCCCGGCCGAGTCATCAGTTTTGGCATCGTCATGAGCAGTACCTGGCGCAACGCCAGCGGCGACTTGATCGGCGCCACCAGCTCCATGCAGATCCAGGCTGCCACCGTCAAACCCGAGTTTTATGTCTCCACCGTCAAGCAAACCGGCAACGGCAGCGTCCCGGAACAGGGCAGCGGCAACATTACCGGTGGCGCAGGCCTTGGCACGAGCCAGGGCGTGACCCAGAGCGTGCGTGCTGCCGGTGACGGCAACACGGCCTACAACAACGTCAACATCAATGTAAGGGAGAGCCACCAGGCACCAGCGCTTGTGCCCTCCCAGGGCCAGCTGCTGACCAAGGGCCAGACCATCAGCGGCAGCAACGCCGCCGGCAGCGTCGCGGTTACCGCTACTGGCAGCGGCGTGCAAATGGCGATCCAGGCCAGCCACAACCAGGGCGGCACCCTGCAACAAGTGGCCCAAGGCGGCTTGCTGCAAAACACCCGCCTGCTGGGCAACAGCAACCTGGTCAACAACATGACGCAACTCAACGTGGTGCTGAACAATAACGGTCCCAGTGCCGGGGCATTAGACTGCAACCTGACCCAACTGCGTGGCCTGCGTAACCTCGGTTATTGAACTACGCTGATTTCCGACCATCGGGCAAATAGGGACGGAATATTTCATGTATCGATCCGTATCGTTACGCGCTGTGATGTGTTTAAGCACGTTGTTACCAGCGGCCGTGCTGCACGCGGCCCCGGATCCGGACATCGAGGCCCTGAAACAGGAACTTCTTGAGCTCAAGCAACGATATGAGGTCCAGCAGAGGGCCCTGGCAGTGCTTGAACAGCGGGTTCGCCAGGTGGAGGATCAACCCGCCGCTCCAGCGCCCAAGCGCCTGGCCAAGTCTCCAGCAGACATGAAAGGCAACCAGACCGTGGCCGGCGGCGGTGCGGCAACGGCTGGCGGCAGCGGTTACGGGCAATCCCTGAGCGATGATTCCCAGCCGGCCCAGAGCGTTTCCAACCTCTATGACGAAGCCAGCGGCTTCTTCGGCGGCGGCAAATTCAGCTTCGAGACCGGCGTGACCTATTCGCGCTACGACACGCGACAACTGATCCTCAACGGTTTCCTGGCCCTGGACTCGATTTTCCTGGGCAACATCAACCTCGACCGGATCAAGGCCGACACGTGGACGCTGGACCTCACCAGTCGCTATAACTTCGATAACCGCTGGCAGTTCGATCTCAACGTCCCCGTGATCTACCGCGAATCCACCTATCAGTCAGGCGGCGCGAACAACGGCGCAGCCGGTGTCACCAGCGAAGAAACCGTAACCCGCGACCCGACTATCGGTGACGTCAACTTCGGCATCGCCTACAAGTTCATGGATGAGTCGATCAACTCCCCGGACGCGGTGGTTACCCTACGAGTCAAGGCCCCCACCGGCAAAGACCCGTTCGGTATCAAGCTGCGCCAATCCCAGGCCAACACCAACCTGTTCGTACCTGACGACCTGCCCACCGGCAACGGCGTATGGTCAATCACGCCAGGGCTTTCGCTGGTCAAGACCTTCGACCCGGCGGTGCTGTTCGGCACCCTCTCCTACACCCATAACTTCGAAGAATCGTTCGACGACATCAGTTCCACGGTCAACCAGAAGGTCCCGGGCAAGGTGCGCATCGGTGACAGCTTCCAGCTCGGCGCGGGCGTCGCCTTTGCCTTGAACGAGAAGATGAGCATGTCGTTCTCGGTTTCTGACCTGATCCAAAAGAAAAGCAAGCTCAAACAGGACGGCGGCGACTGGGAGTCGGTGACCTCCAGCGACGCCAACGCCGGCTACTTCAACATCGGCATGACCGTCGCCGCGACCGACAACCTGACCATCGTGCCTAACCTGTCCATCGGACTGACCGACGATGCGCCAGATTTCACCTTTAGCCTGAAGTTCCCGTATTACTTCTGATGCCCTCAGGGATATGTGATGAGCACATACTCCAAGGGCACTGCCAACCACTGTGGGAGCGGGCTTGCTCACGAAGGCGGAGTGTCAGGTTAATCAATATCATTGACACACCGCTTTCGTGAGCAAGCCCGCTCCCACATTGAATTGTTGCAGGCAGTTCTAGCGAATCTGATGCTTGTGCAACAACCGATAGAAAGTCGGTCGGGACACGCCCAGCACCCTGGCAGCCACGCTCAGGTTGTCGCTGTGACGGTTGAGCACATCGCTCAGGGCCTGGCGCTCGGCGCGGGTCTTGTACTCCTCCAGGGTGCCCATCGGTGCCGCGACGCCCGGGTGACTGGCCAGCCCGAGGTCAGGGGCTTCGATTTGTCGCCCTTCGGCCAACACCAAACCGCGGCGGACACGGTTGGCCAGTTCCCGCACATTACCCGGCCAGTCATGCATGCCCATCGCCACCAGCGCATCTTCGCTGAAGCTGCGGGGACGGCGACCGGTTTCCCGGCTATAGAAATGGGAGAAGTGGCTGGCCAACATCGCCAGGTCACCATGACGCTCGCGCAGCGGTGCCATCGCTACTTGCAACACGTTCAAGCGGTAATACAGATCCTCGCGAAAACGCTTTTGCTCAATGGCCGCCTCAAGGTCCACATGGGTGGCCGCCAAGACCCGCACATCGACCGCAACCGGCTGGCTGCCACCGACCCGCTCAACGTGTTTTTCCTGCAGGAAACGCAGCAGATTGGCCTGTAGCTCCAACGGCAGGTCGCCGATTTCATCTAGAAACAAGGTGCCACCGTGGGCCGCCTCGATCCGCCCGATCTTGCGTTGGTGAGCCCCGGTGAACGCGCCCTTCTCATGCCCGAACAACTCGGACTGGATCAGGTGCTCCGGGATGGCACCGCAGTTAATGGCGATGAACGGGTTATTACGACGGTGAGATTGACAATGCAGGGTGCGCGCCACCAGCTCCTTGCCGGTACCGCTCTCACCTCGAATCAATACTGGTGACTCGGCGGGCGCCAGCTTGCTCAACAATTTGCGCAGTTCGCGAATCGGCTTGCTGTCGCCCAGCAATTGATGTTCGGGCTGATCAATGTGGATCGATCCCTGTCCCCGCAGGCGCGCCATGCCAAACGCCCGGCCCAGTGTCACTTGGACCCTGGACACGTCGAAGGGCAAGGTATGGAAGTCGAAAAACCATTCGCAGACAAAATCACCGACATTTTGCAGGCGCAACACTTCCTGGTTGAGCACAGCGATCCATTCGGTGCCGCTACGGCTGATCAACTCCTTGACCGCTTCCGGGCGCTCCAGATGAAAAGGCTGCAATCGCAAAAGGCCGACGTCACACGTCCGATCGCTGGCGTGTTCAAGGGCACAACTGTCCACATCCCAGCCAATGGTGCGCAGACCCGGCAACAGGCGATGGCAATCATCGCAGGGATCAACCACGAGCAGACGACGTGACGTACCGGCTTCGATCATGACTGATCCTTGGCGCCAAAATAAGGAAATATGATTAGAAACAGGTGTTTGGCAAACCTGCATGTAACAGTAGCAAGAAGTTGACGCGTCCATGTATCAATTGATTATTGAGATCGCGTCAAACTGGTTATAAGCAAGCGTTTCCTTAGTTATTGCAGGCTTGTTTCTTTCAAGGTGCTTTCAAACAAAACCCAAAAAGCCTGGTCTGAAAGAAAATCGAAATTTATTTAAATAATGTGTGACCCGCCTGCCGGTTCAGGACATCAGTACAAGTAACCAGCCGCACGGTACGCCCAACCGACGGCACATCATTTGTTTGGGCAAACTTAAGAGAAAACGCCATGAACGCCCCGCTCCGTATCAACGAAGCTCTTTTGATTGCCGACCGCGCATTCCGTCCTTTCCAATGCGTGGCCTGGGCTCCACAAGACGGTAACGGTGAACTCAGCCTGACCGTCATCGACCGCACCAATGCACGTATTGGCCGCACCCAGATTCCAAGCAGCGCCTATACCGACCCGATCAAACTGGCTGACCTGTTGAAACAGGCCCGCGCCGAACTGAGCCAGGAAGGCTACACATTGCAATCCTGGTCGATGCCTGAATAACTCCCGGTCAAGCCAGTTGTTGTTTGCTGGCTTGGCGTTGGAATTGAGAGGCCATTTTTCAAGCAACCGAAGAACCGGGCAGCTATGCACTGCCAGTGCTCAGGGATTGAATGCTGGCCTCTTCGTCTCATCGACGATTTTTTCAGCGCTTTGGTCTTTTCACCAGACCGTTATGGCCTCCATTCCCACCCGCACCGACACAACCGCCCCCTGAACAGTTTTGTCATATTTAGCAATGAATGTGGCAACACTGGCCCTTGCGGTATGCTGGTTGTGTAGAATAGCCGCGAGGGTGTCACCGCAACAACGCGGCAGGACAGGTTGAATCTAGCGAAGGTCGGGCCGCCAGCGCGGAGTAGTCGTGCCTATGAGTGCAGAACCGTCGCGCCCGAGCAAAACCCAGAACAATACCGAGTCAGCGTCCGCCCGAGCTTTTCTATCCAGATTTTTCGCCGCAGAATCAGCAGGTGGCCTTGTCTTGATGGGAGCCGCGCTGGCCGCACTCCTGGTTGCGAACTCTCCTTGGTCAGCCGATTATTTTGCGTTGCTGAAGATCCATGCTCTGGGGCTTTCGATCGAGCATTGGATCAACGACGGCCTTATGGCGGTGTTTTTTCTGCTGGTTGGCCTTGAGATCAAGCGTGAGATGCTGATGGGCCAACTCTCAAGCTGGAACCAGCGCTCTCTTCCTGGGTTCGCCGCGCTTGGCGGGATGCTGTTGCCTGCCTTGATCTATAGCCTGGTCAATTGGGGCAACGCCCAAACCATGGGCGGGTGGGCCATTCCAGCGGCCACGGATATCGCGTTTGCGTTAGGCGTGTTATCGCTGCTTGGCAAGCGCGCCCCTGTTGCCCTGAAGGTTTTCCTTTCCGCCCTGGCGATTCTCGATGATCTTGGGGCTGTTCTCATCATCGCGCTTTTCTACGCCAGCGATTTGTCCGTCAACATGCTATTGGCTTCGCTGGGGGCGACTGCCTTGCTGGCAGTGCTCAATCGCTGCGGCGTGAGGAGACTACTCCCCTATTTAATCGTGGGTGCACTGCTGTGGTTCTTCATGCTCAAGTCCGGCATCCACGCAACATTGGCTGGTGTCATTCTTGCGTTCTTTATTCCGCTGGGTAACCCCCTCGATGAACGCAAGTCACCGCTTCTCTACCTTGAGGAGAAAATGCATCCGTGGGTCGCTTTTGCGATTGTACCCATCTTCGGTTTCGCCAACGCAGGCGTATCGCTCGCCGGAGTTTCGCCGAGCAACCTGATCGATCCGGTTCCGCTAGGGGTTGCTCTGGGATTGCTGCTCGGCAAACAACTTGGGGTGTTCGGCCTGACAACACTGGTCATACGTTGCGGCCTGGCCAGGCTACCTGAAGGCGTCAGCTGGCTTCAGCTCTATGGGGTGGCCTTGCTCTGCGGGATCGGTTTTACCATGAGTCTGTTCATAGGTGCGCTAGCCTTTCCAGGCGCGCCGCATTTGGTAGACGAAGTTAAAATCGGAGTGCTTTTGGGTTCTACCCTGGCAGCCATCCTGGGAGTCATCGTTTTGATCAGTGCCAACTCTCGATCATCGCGAAACTGAACCATCCGCCCAAAATATCCGGGTGCGAACCACCGTGTGCGCACCCGGATGAACCTGGACTTGAGAGCAACAGCCGAATTTCAGCGGGACAGGATGTACCGCTCGATCGCCATAGCCGCACCGTCCTGGATGTTGGCCGCAGTGACAACATCAGCCTGACGCTTGATCGCCTCTTCCGCCTGCCCCATCGCAATGGACAGCCCCGCACGATGGAACATCGCAGGATCGTTACCACCATCCCCCATCGCAGCAGTCTGCTCCAATGGCACGTTCAGAAACTCAGCCAGAGTGGACAGTGCTTCGCCCTTGTTTGCCTTCATCGCCGTCACGTCCAGATAGATCGGCTGCGAACGCGACACTTGGGCCTGGCCTTTGAGCAGCGGATGCAAGCGAGCCTCCAGCTCGACCAGCAACTCAGTGTTGGCGCTGGTCGCGACGATTTTGTCGATGCGCTCCAAGTAGGGTTCGAAGCTCTGCACTTCGATGGGCGGATACCCCAGGCCTCGCGTCTCCACCGGCACCATAGGACCGTTGGCATCGCGCACCAGCCAGTCGCCATCGGCAAATACCCAGACTTCGATGCCGGGCTGATCGGCGTACAGGGCCAGTGTGGCCAGCGCTGCCTCGGGGGGCAGGTAGTGGACGGCAAGAAAGCTGCCATCGGGATGAACCAGCGTGCCACCATTGAACGCCGCCGTGGGCAGGTCGACACCTAGCGCCTCGATCTGCTGCAACATGGCCCGCGGCGGTCGCCCGGTGGCGAGGCTGAACAGCACACCGGCCTCACGCAATGAGCGAACCGCCTCAATGGTGCGCTGGTTCAGACTGTGGTCGGGCAACAGCAGTGTACCGTCCATGTCGCTGAGCAAGAAACGGATGGGGGGCTTCACCAGATCGCTCATCCAAGACCATGCCAGACGCGGCTATCGCGGGTCAGCAAGTCATTGGCGGCCGCAGGGCCATCTTCACCGGCCTTATAGGGCTGGAATGCCGCGTCCTGCTGCCAGGCATCAAGGAACGGCTGCACGGCGCGCCAGCCGTTTTCGATGTTGTCAGCGCGCTGGAACAGCGTCTGGTCACCGGTCAGGCAATCGTAGATCAGGGTTTCGTAACCCGTGGACGGCTGCATTTCGAAGAAATCCTTGTAGGCAAATCCCAATTCGATATTGGCCATGTCGAGTGCCGGCCCCGGCCGCTTGGCCAGTAGATCGAACCACATGCCTTCGTTGGGCTGGATCTTAATTCTCAAGTACGTAGGCTGCAGTTCGTCGATGTCGGTGTCGCGAAACTGCGCATAAGGTGCTGGCTTGAAGCAGATGACGATCTCCGTGTCCCGCACGCTCATGCGCTTGCCTGTGCGCAGGTAAAACGGCACACCCACCCACCGCCAGTTATCGATCATGACCTTGAGGGCGACGTAGGTCTCGGTGCTGCTGTCGGGAGCTACGTTGGCCTCCTGGCGATAACCGTTTACCGCCTTGCCGCCGACTTCACCGGCAGAGTACTGGCCGCGAACCGAATTTGCCCGGGCCTGCTCCACCGACCAGGGCCGGATCGCCCCCACGACCTTGGCCTTTTCCCCACGCACTGCGTCGGCAGCAAACGCCGCTGGCGGCTCCATGGCCACCATCGCCAGCAGTTGGAAAAGATGATTGGGTACCATGTCCCGCAGGGCACCGGTATGTTCATAAAAACTGCCACGGGTTTCCACGCCGACCGTTTCAGCGGCGGTGATTTGTACGTGGTCGATGTAGTGGTTGTTCCAGAACGCCTCGAACAGGCTGTTGGAGAAACGGCTGACCAGAATGTTCTGCACCGTTTCCTTACCCAGGTAATGGTCGATGCGATAGATCTGTTTTTCGCTCATGACCTTGAGCAGGCAGGCGTTCAGCGCTTCGGCGGTATGCAGGTCGGAACCGAACGGCTTTTCGATCACCACCCGCCGGAAGGCCCCCTCCTGCTCCTGAAGCAGCCCGGCCGCACCGAGGCGGCTGACCACTTCACTGAAAAAGCGCGGCGCGGTCGCCAGGTAGAACACCGCGTTGCCAGTGCCGCTGGCAGCGATTTTCGCCGCCAGCGCCTGGTAGGTGCTCTCATCGAGGAAATCGCCCTGGACGTAGCTGATGCCCTGGGCCAGCTTGGCCCACAGCACCGGATCGAGCGCCCGGTCGGCATCCCCGCCCTTGCTCGCCGCTTCGTTACGGATGAAGTCCTCGAGTTTCTTGGCAAAATCCACATCGCTGATGGCGTTGTGGTCAACTCCGATGATCCGCAGCCCATCGCCCAGCAAACCGTCGCGACTGAGGTGGTAAAGCGCCGGCATCAGCAGACGCTTGACCAGATCGCCATGGGCGCCAAACAAAAACAACGTGGTCGGCGGCGCGGGTTCTGCCTTGGATTTGCTGCTGATCGAGGTCATTTTTTGGGTGTCTCCACGTGGCCGCCAAAGCCGAAGCGCATGGCCGAGAGCATTTTGTCACCGTACGTGCTTTGCTGACGCGAGCGGAAACGGGCAAACAGCGAACTGGACAGGACCGGAACCGGAACCGCTTGCTCAATGGCAGCCTCGATGGTCCAGCGCCCTTCACCGCTGTCGGCGACTTCGCCGGAAAAACCGTCCAGCTTCGGATCGCTGGCCAACGCGTCAGCGGTCAAATCCAGCAACCAGGACGACACCACGCTGCCACGACGCCAGACTTCAGCGATATCAGCCACGTTCAGGTCGAAGCGCTGCTCTGGTGGCAGGCTTTCGCTGGATTTGGTCTTGAGGATGTCAAAGCCCTCGGCAAAGGCCTGCATCATTCCGTACTCAATGCCGTTGTGGATCATCTTCACGAAATGTCCCGAACCGGCCGGCCCCGCGTGGATGTAGCCACGTTCGGCGCGGTCATCGTCGGATTTGCGGTCACGGGTGCGCGGGATGTCGCCCATGCCTGGGGCCAGGCTGTCGAACAATGGGTCCAGGCGCTTCACCACGTCGACACCACCGCCAATCATCATGCAATAGCCGCGCTCCAGGCCCCAAACGCCGCCGGAGGTGCCGACATCGATGTAGCTCAGGCCTTTTTCCGACAGGGCCTGGGCGCGACGGATGTCGTCCTTGTAGTACGTGTTACCGCCGTCAATGATCACATCACCCGGCTCCAGCAGTTCGCTGAGGACGTTGATGGTGTCTTCAGTGGGTGCGCCGGCCGGCAGCATGACCCAGACCGCCCGTGGTTTCTCCAGCCCAGCGACCAGTGCCGGCAGATCGGTCACGCCCGTGGCGCCTTCCTGGCGCAGGTTTTCGACAAAAGCGGCATTGCGGTCATAGACAACGGTGGCGTGCCCTTTGAGCATCAGGCGCCGCGCAATATTGCCGCCCATGCGGCCCAGTCCAATGATCCCGAGTTGCATGTGCTGATGCTCCCTACTACAAATAAAGGTGTGTCATAGATTTAACGCTATCGACTAATGGAGGTTAGTCCAGAGCAGTGCTGCATAGTTTCCGGGTAATTCGAGCGATCACAAGGGATAACGCTCAAGATCCGGCCGAAGACACAGCGACCATGAAAAATAAAAAAGTTCCAATCACGAGCAAAAGAAATCAGAATCGGCGCCGATAGTAGAGGTGTCGACCAAAAACTGGCGACATCTCTACAGTTGATGTACGCCATTTGCGAGGTGAGCAATGGACCCTGTCGTTACCGCACGTCCCCCCCAAACCCTTTATGTAACCATTCGTCGCGACGAATTACGCCTACTCAAGGAAGAGCGTGATCTGCTGCTCGATGAAGTGACGCAGTTGCGCATGCAGTTGCAACACGCCCAGTTGCCCCACCAGAGCCAGTCCCTGGCTCGGTAACCGCCCAGAGGTAAGTAGGAGCTGGCGAAGCCTGCGATCTTTTGATCTTGATCTTTCTCTTGAGACTCAACTGTCTGGGACAAGATCGCAGCCTCGTTGCACTCGACAGCTCCTGCACAGTTCCTACACAGCTCACAGTTCCTTGAGCTCTTGTAGAGCTCCTACAGGCGCAGGCCAGCGGGAACTCCCTCGCCACAGGATGGGAGTCTCTTCGCCTGTCTCGCTATCGGCTTGTTCCTTTCCCCGCGTTTTGTAACCGAAAAACTCACGAACTTTTCACGAATGGTTCGTGATACTCCCCGCCTTTAAGGTTGCTTGGCGTGTGCCTGCGGCCACCAATCCGGTGCCCACAGCGTCGTCGATAAAGGCTGGAGCGATTGATGAGTTTGTTCAAACGCAGCAAAACGACTGCGAAAGGTTTCGACTGGGCCGGGTTTGGCTGGCTGTTTCTGTTCTTCTGGTACTTCTCGGGCATCACCCAACTGCTCATTCTATTGAGCGACACCTCCGGCTTCACCGGCTTTCGCCAAGCGTTCGTGATGAGCGCCGTGTGGTTGGCGCCCATGCTGCTCTTCCCCGCCCGCACGCGGGTGCTGGCCGCCTTGATCGGCGTGGTGCTGTGGGCCTGTTCCATGGCCAGCCTGGGCTACTTCTTCATTTATCAGCAAGAATTTTCCCAGAGCGTCATCTTCATTATGTTCGAATCGAACGTGTCTGAAGCCAACGAGTACCTGACGCAGTATTTTG
This sequence comes from Pseudomonas sp. RL_105y_Pfl2_101, assembly GCF_963970585.1. Lineage (NCBI taxonomy): Bacteria > Pseudomonadati > Pseudomonadota > Gammaproteobacteria > Pseudomonadales > Pseudomonadaceae > Pseudomonas > Pseudomonas sp. RL_105y_Pfl2_101. Next base: position 86,156 of record NZ_CAXAPG010000004.1, on the reverse strand, counting down.
CCTGGTGGATGGTGGCGGCGTTCCTGGCCCACACCGCCGTCGGCTATTGGCTCTGGACCCGCCTGCGCCCGGTGTACCTGCCCCGGGGCCAGGCCATGGTCGCAGCAGTCGCCATTGTCTTGGCGGTGGTCGGTTATCCGCTGATCAAGCAGACCCAGCGCACCGGCAGCTTTGCCGCAGGCCTGGAAAAATTCGAAGATCGCATCGAGCCTGCGGTGCCTTGGCAGATGCTGGTGGCGTATCGTCGCTACGGTGAACAGCTGGAGAACATGCAAGGCATGCTCAACAGCGCCAGCAAGATCGCCCCCTTGCGCAATCTCAAGGATGCCACGGCCAACGAGCCGGCAACCCTGGTGCTGGTGATCGGCGAATCCACCAACCGCCAGCGCATGAGTCTCTACGGTTACCCGAGGGAAACCACGCCTGGGCTGGACAAGCTCAAGGACCAGCTGTCGGTGTTCGATAACGTCATCACCCCGCGCCCCTACACCATCGAAGCGCTCCAGCAGGTGCTGACGTTCGCCGACGAACAGAACCCGGACCGGTACTTGAGCACCCCGTCGCTGGTGAGCATGATGAAGCAGGCCGGCTACAAGACCTTCTGGATCACTAACCAGCAGACCATGACCAAACGCAACACCATGCTCACGACTTTTTCCCAACAGGCCGACGAGCAGGTGTACCTGAACAACAATCGCAACCAGAATTCCGCACAGTACGATGGCGATGTGATCGAGCCGTTCAACAAAGCCCTGGCCGACAGCGCCCCGCGCAAGCTGATCGTGGTGCATCTGCTCGGCACCCACATGAGCTACCAGTACCGGTATCCGCCGACCTTCAACAAGTTCACCGACCGCCAAGGCGTACCGGCAGGCCTGCGTGATGATCAGGTCCCGACCTACAACAGCTACGATAACGCGGTGCTGTACAACGACTTCGTCGTGTCCAGCCTGATCAAGGACTACGCCAAGACCGACCCCAACGGCTTCCTGCTGTACCTGTCGGACCATGGTGAAGACGTGTTCGACTCCTCTGGCCACGGCACCCTGGGCCGTAACGAGGGCAAGCCGACCGCGCCGATGTACACCATCCCCTTCATGGCTTGGGCATCACCCAAGTGGCGCGAAAGCCATGACTGGAACTTTGCCGGCGACCTGTCACGGCCGTACAGCAGCTCGCACTTGATTCACACCTGGGCGGACATGGCTGGCTTGAATTTTGATGAACTGGACCACAGCAAGAGCCTGGTCAGCACGGACTTCAAGGCTCGCCCGCTGTTGATTGGCGACCCCTATCAAACCCCACGCAAAGCCCTGATCGACTTCAGCCTGATGCAACCCAAGGCACCGCTGGCGGCGGTCGTCAAGAAATAACCGGAGCCACCAAGCGCACGCTTTTACAGGGGCTTGATCCAGAACTCCATAGGGCCGTGGGCCGGGTCGAACATGCCAGCGGCAAAGCCGAACTTGGCGTAGCTGGCCTGGGCCACGGCATTGCCCTCGAGCACTTCCAGGGTAATCTTGCAGCAACCACGCTGGCGGGCGATGTCTTCGACCTTCTGCAACATCCTCTGGCTCAGCCCGAGGCCGCGAAAGTCCTTCATGACCGCCACGTCGTGGATGTTCACCAGTGGCCGACAGGCAAAGGTGGAAAAACCTTCGAAACAATTGACCAGCCCCGCCGGTTCGCCGTTGACGAAAGCCAGCACGCTAAAGGCATGAGGGCGCTTGGCCAGTTCCTCGGGCACGTGCAGCAGCACCTCGGCCGGCAATGGATGTCCCCCGCCCATCGGGTCCTGGGCATAGCCATTGAGCACATGACAGATCGCTTCAGCGTGGACCGGGTTGGTGTAGCTGGCTTGCAGTACAAGGATGTCCTTTGCTTCTTCCATGACCTTCCATCTCTCTTCGTTAGTGTCGCCGGCTCGAAGCCGTCGGCGGGATACAGATCAGGCTTGCTGACCAAAACGTTGCATTTGCATTTCCTGCAGGCGGCTGAGGGTTCGGCGAAACGGGAATTGCAGATAGCCCTCGGTATACAACTCATCCATCGGCACCTGGGCCGAAAGGCATAGCGGCACCTTGCGGTCATAACATTCGTCGACCAGGGCGATGAAACGCCGTACGCCATCATCGTGGATCGACAACTGCGGCAATTCGCGATCACCGGCCTCGACCCGTTCGACACCGTCTTCGGTGCCACGGGCAATGCGCCCTTCGCGCTGTTCGGCGCTCAGGCACGGCACGTCACTGAGCAGGATGACACGGAAACGGTCGCACAACGCCATGAAATCCAACGCTGAAAACGGCTGCTCGCACAGGTCGGGGTAACGGCTCCAGAGCACGGTATCGCTGGCCTGGAGCGGTTCAAGCAGGCGATGACCAACCTTGATCGGCGCGCTGTTCGACGCTTGCCCGGCGGTCAACTCGATGAAGACATTGCCCAGCGGATCACATTGCCCAAGATCGCGCAGCCAATAACGCTGCTGTAATTGACCTGGGTGCTGGCGATGGTCTTGCCAGCCGTTCACCGGCACGACCTGCATGTATTGCTTGATCGCGGTGATGGTTGGCAGGAAACGCTCACGGTTGTGGCCGTTGGCATAGAGTTCATCCGGCGGCAGGTTGGAGGTACTGACCACCACCATGCCCAGCTCGAACATCACCTGGAACAGGCGCCCAAGGATGATTGCATCGCCAATGTCGTTGACGAACAGCTCGTCGAAACACAGCACCCGTACTTCAGCGCTCAACTCCCGGGCCAGGGCTTGCAAAGGGTCCGGTGTGCCAGTGAGCTGGAATGAACGCCGATGCACCCACGCCATGAAATGATGGAAGTGTTGTCGGCGGGCCGGCACCTTGAGGCTTTCATAAAAACGGTCCATCAACCAGGTCTTGCCACGCCCCACCGGGCCCCAGAGATAAACGCCCGTGATCGACTTGCGACCTTCGTGCAACGCCTTGTGGCATTGCTCCAGTGTCATGATGGCCAATTCCTGGGCCTCGTCCTGGACGAAACCGTGGTGTGCGATGGCATGCTGCCAGGCACTCAAGGGGGAGTCGAAGGTCATACGGCCCGGGTCCGGAAAACGAAGGTGGGGAGTATGCCATGGCAGGCGATTACAGGAACCCTGCACAGAACTGTGGCGTGGAGGTTTATCTGCGGGAGCAAGGCTTGCCCCACACATAAATCCCTCGCCACAACAACGCTCACCTTTCAGGGTGCAGAACTTTAAATCGAGATATCCAACCGGCTGATCTTCCCCTGCTCATCGAGCCGGAAGGTATAGCGCAACTCCAGTGGGCTGCCGGGAAACGTCCCGGAAATCAGGTTGTGCACCAGCACCTTGCCAGTGCGTTGCTGCACATTGAGGACTTCCACACGTGGCTGGAAGCGTCGGGCGGTGTCTTCCATCCATTGGGCGATGGCCTGGGCGCCAACACGGTGCTGGCCTTCATCGAACACGTTGGCATCCTCGGCGAAGAAACGCGTCACCGCCGAACTGTCACGGGCATTGGCGGCCGCAATGTAGCCGGCGATGGCAGGGGCCAGGGAAGAGACGGGATTAGACATGGTACGGCTCCTTGTTTTATCGATCTGGCACCATGCTAGAACAGCGCTGTGTCAGTTTTTGTCAGGAGTGAAACGCCCGGTTTCGTCCAGCTTCATCAGCGCAAACCAGTCACGCAGCAAGTCGCTGCGTCGGCCAGGATAACGCTCGCCCTGCTCGGTGGCAGAGGCAATCCGGTCAGTGCGAAACGTCCGATAGGCGCCGCGCAATTCACACCAGGCCACCACCACCCGCGCCTCATTGAAAAAGCCCAGGGCCAGTGGCCAGATCAAGCGTTGGCTCGGGGTCTTGTTCACGTCGGCGTAATCGATGTGCAGCTTGGCCTGGGCGCGAATGGCCTGACGGTACACATTCAGTTCCACCGTGTTCTGCGGATAACCATAACCCGGTGGCCCGGGCAGTACCGTGGGGTTGCGCAAGGCGTCTCGCACATCGGGGGCCAACACTGCAGCGACCTTCGCCAGGGCGTCGGCGGCGGCCTTGCCCAGCACCTCGTCGGCGCGCTGATCGACGTAGCGCAGGCCCAGCACAATGGCCTCGATTTCATCAGCGGTGAACATCAGGGGCGGCAAGAACAGGCCGCTGCGTAATACATAGCCAATGCCCGCCTCGCCCTGGATCGGCGCCCCGAGGGCGGTGAGTTCGGCGATGTCGCGGTACAAGGTGCGCTCAGAGACGTTCAGTTCGCCCGCCAATGTCGCAGCGGTGACCGGGCAACGCTTGCCCCGCAAGACTTGCAGCAAAGTGAGCAACCGAGAGGTACGCGACACGATGGACGATCCAGAAAGAAAAAGTTGACGCAGAATAGCAGAGGCTGGTGTCAGAAATTGTCAGGAGCCATGAACCTTGTTTGGACCGAGAGCAGGGTGGACTTTGCCCCGCAAGGCTGTGGGAGCAATGCTTGCTGGCGAAACAGACACCTCGGTTGCGGAAAGCTTCATCGCAGGCAAGCCTGGCCCCCACCAGGTGGTTTGCCGTTTCGATGGGGCCGATGTGGGTTATCGTACTCAACAGTCTCCCGAGCTTTCCTTCATCCTTTGAGAGTGTATCCATGCGCAGAATCCTCGGCCTTTCCGTTTTCCTGATACTGCTCAGCCTGAGCGCCTGCGCCCTCTTCCCCCACCGTGATCCGCTGAATATCAACGTGGTCGGCATCGACCCCTTGCCCAACCAGGGCCTGGAGGTGCGTTTCGCCGTGAAACTGCGCGTGCAGAACCCCAACGAAACCGCCATCGACTACAACGGTGTGGCGCTGGAGCTGGAGGTCAACGGCCGTACGCTGGCGACGGGGGTCAGTGACCAGACCGGCTCGATCCCGCGCTTTTCCGAGGCGATTCTCAGTGTCCCGGTGAGCATTTCGGCGTTTTCGGTGTTGCGTCAGACCTTGGGCCTGAGCCAGACCCAAAGCCTGGACAATCTGCCCTATGTGCTCAAGGGCAAGCTCGCTGGTGGCGTATTCGGCACCCTGCGCTTCGTTGACCGCGGAACCCTCGACTTGCCGGGCGCCGCAGCCACCTGGTGATCAGCCGGTGAAGCGCACGCCGGGCTTGGCGCGCTCGTCCACCACCAGTTCGAACACATCCGGCCTGGCGTAATGCCCGACCACGTCATAGTCGTAGCGCGCCCGCACCAGTTCATCGGTATCGATTTCAGCGGTCAGCAACCCCGCCGTGTCTTTCAGCGGCCCGGCCAGCACATCGCCCATGGGCCCGACAATCACACTGCCACCGGCGATCAACGGCCGCTCGGCCGGCCAGTGCGCGACCTCAATACCCAGAGCCTGAGGCGAGGCCTGGACCTGACAGGCACTGACCACAAAGCAGCGACCTTCGTGGGCAATGTGGCGCATGGTCACCTGCCACATCTCTCGCTCATCCACCGTTGGCGCACACCAGACTTCCACGCCTTTGGCGTACATCGCGGTACGCAGCAGCGGCATCATGTTTTCCCAACACACCGCGGCGCCGAGCCGGCCGACCTGGCTGTCGATCACCGGCAAGGTCGAACCATCGCCTTTGCCCCAGATCAACCGCTCGGTGCCGGTGGGCATCAACTTGCGGTGCCGGGCCACCAGGCCCGCATCGGGCTCGAAATACAGCGCGGTGCAATACAGGGTGCTGCCGACACGCTCGATGACGCCCAGCACCAGGCTCGCCCCCGTACGCGCCGACAGCCCGGCCAGCGCCTCGGTTTCAACGCCGGGCACATCAATGGCATTGGCAAAATAGCGGGCAAACGCCTCGCGCCCCTCCGGCAACCGGTAACCCAACTGAGTCCCGAACCCCTCGCCCTTGGGGTAGCCACCCAACAGCGCTTCAGGCATCACCACCAGCCGCGCACCAGCCTCGCGAATGGCCTGTTCGTAGGAAAGGATCTGTGCCAGGGTCTCGTCCTTGCCGCCAGGCAATGAACCGATCTGCAGGACAGCCACAATGGATTTTGGCATGGTTTTTCAACTCCTTGATCATCAGGTGTTGCTGATTCTCAGGCAGCGGCTGATCATGAATAAAGCCCAGAATGCTGCTAAATGATATGAGCCTTATGAATATCACCAACATCGACCTCAATCTGCTCAAGACCTTCGAAGCCCTGCATGATGAATCCAGTGCCAGCCGCGCTGCCGTGCGCCTGGGCGTGACCCAGTCGGCCATCAGCGCCGCGCTGCGCAGGCTTCGCGGTTTGTATGACGATCAATTATTCGTGCGCACCGGCCGGGGGCTGGCGCCGACGCTGCGGGCCAATCAACTGAAGCCTGTGATCAGCGAGGCGCTGGATAAATGCCGCCAGAGCCTGGCGATGGTCGACCCGGACGCCAGCCATTACGAAGGCCGTTCGGTCATCGTCGGCCTGTCGGACGATTTCGAGATTGCCCATGGGCGACGCCTGATCGACGACGTGGCCCGACGCGCGCCTGGTCTGCGGTTGATTTTCCGCCAGACCCACAGTCAGATCGTCGGCAGGGCCCTGATGGAGCGCGACCTTGACCTGGCGATCACGGCGGGCGGTTTCGCGCAGCGATTGCTCAGCCGCCAGGTGTTGGGCGAAGGCGATTACGCCTGCCTCCTGGACCCAGCGAGCCTGGCGCAAGACCAGCAATCCCTCAGCCTGGAGGCGTTCGTGGCCCGTGAACATCTGTTGGTGTCTTCGGGTGGTTTCATCGGCATCACCGATGAAGGGCTGGCCGGGCTTGGCCTGAGTCGGCGAGTCTGTGCCTCGACCACCCACTTTGCCGCGTTGCCGTTCCTGCTCAAGGGCAGCCAGGCCGTGGCGACCATCCCGACCCATGCCGCCCGGGCCATCGCCGACCTCAGCGACCTGGCCTTGCTGCCCTGCCCCCTGGCCTTGCCCCGCTACCCCATCGAACTGGGATGGCGAACCCACACGCAAATGGAACCGACAATGCTCAAGGTTCGCGAAGCCATTACGGCAACATTTGCCTAAGGCTTACTTGTTGGCGGCCATCAGTCGATTGACTTCACTGCGCACCATGTTGGCGTACTCCGGCGGCGACATGCCATCGAGTTCGGTACGCACCCACTCGGCCCACTTGCCCTTGCGTTTGGAGCGCTCGCCGAACAAGCGCGCAGCATCGCCCTTGGCTTTACCCAGGTTGTTTTGCCACAGTTCAAAAAGTCGGGATTTTTCGTCTTCCAGCGCGGCCCGCTCGGCCAAGGGCTTGTCAGCCAGATTGAAGCTCATGGGAATTACCTGTTGCGTAAATAGGCGCCATCTTACACCTTGCAGGGAAACGTCTTAACCACGATTTGTGATGGGCTGCGCGGACAAGGCCAAACGTTGCAACTTTTGCACATGCGCAGCACTCCATTGTTCAATGCCATCATCAGCAAGGAGTACTTCAATGGCCCGTAAAAGCACCGTGCAAGCGAATGGAGAACAAATCAAGGATCAAGCCTTCAGCGAACTGAAGGCGTTGATCGAAGAATCGGAAAAGCTGCTCAAAAGCAGTGCCTCACTGGTGGGTGAAGAAGCTGACGACCTGCGGGGCCAGATCTCCCAAAAACTGCAGCAAGCGCTTGATTCGGTCGCCAGCGCACGGGAGCGCACCCGTCCCATGGTCGACGCCACTGAGGTCTATATTGGCGGCCACCCCTGGCAGACCGTGGCGATTAGCGCTGGTTTCGGGCTGGTGGTGGGCTTGCTGCTGGGACGGCGTTAAGTAACAGCCTCCAGCCCCCAAGAGATTTTGTGAGGGGTTAAAACTGTGGGAGCGAGCCTGCTGGCGATAGCGGTGTGTCAGAAACATCACTGATGCTGAACCACCGCTATCGCCAGCAGGCTCGCTCCCACAGGAGTTTGTGGATGAGCCTGGCATTTATGAACATCCACAAGATCTTGCTTTAAGCCACAGGTCCCGCCCGCAGGATCGATGCATCCTCCCCGCGATACAGCGCCTCGACCTTCCCCGCCCGCCACTGCAACACCGCCCGTTGGTTGATCGAGCCCTTGTCGGTGATTTCACCGCGGTCGATGGAGGCTGGCTCATCGAGCAAGGCAATCCACTCCACGCGACTGGCGTTGCCGCTGGCTTCGCGGTTCAGGCGCTGCAGCCAGTCGACGAACCATTGACGTACCACCGAGCTGGCAAGGACCTGGGCGTCACTGACGTCCGCGCCCAGGCCTGACAAGCGCCGGCACTCAGCAAGCCGTGGGAACACCAGCGCACCCAGGCACTCACGATCCGGTGCGGTGATCACCAGGTCCTGGACGTAGGGCGTGCCCTCCAGCACCGCCCGGTTGCGCAACGGCCCGACGCTGACGAAGACACCGGAAGACAATTTGAAATCCTCGGCGATCCGCCCATCGAACATCAGTCCCAGTTGGGGATTGCTGGCATCGGCCAGCTTGATCGCATCCCCCGAACAATAGAAACCCTCCTCATCGAATACCTCGGCAGTTTGCTGCGGCGAGCGCCAGTAGCCAGGCATGATGTGCGGCCCGCGAAAACGCCCCTCGAACTTGCCGTCCACCGGCACCAGGCGCACCTCGCAGCCAGGCGCTGGAAGGCCAATGTAGCCGGCCATGGACAACGGCCCGGTGGTAAAGGTGCAGGACGGCGCCGCCTCGGTCATGCCCAGGCCTGCCATCATGCGGATACGTTCGCCGCAATGCTGTTCGGCGACCTTGTCGAGCCGGTCCCAGGTGCTTTGGGACAAACCCGCCGCCGCAAAGAAGAACAGGCTGATGCGCTTGAAGAAGCGCTCGCGCAACTCCCCATCCCGCTCCAGGGCGTTGACCAGTTCCTCCCAGCCCTTGGGCACGGTCAGGTAGGCGGTCGGCGAAATTTCCTTGAGGTTGCGCAAGGTTTCGGCGAAGCCCTGGGCAGTGGGTTTGCCGTCGTCCAGGTAGAACGTGCCGCCGTTGTACAGCACGATGCCGACGTTGTGGCTGCCGCCGAACGTGTGGTTCCACGGCAGCCAGTCCACCAGCACCGGCGGCACCTCGCCGAACACCGGAAAGGTCTGCAACAGCATCTGCTGATTGGCGCAAAGCATGCGCTGGGTGGTGATCACCGCCTTGGGCAGCTTGGTGGAGCCTGAGGTAAACAGGAACTTGGCGATGCTGTCCGGGCCGGTGGCGGCGAACGCCTGCTCGGCCTCGACGCCGCCGGGTTGGGCCAGCAGGCTGGCGAAGCTTGTCCTCGACCGACCAGCTATCTCCCCACGCACGGTGATCAAGGGCACGTCCGCCGGCAATACGGCGGTGATCGCTCGCTCGAACGGTGCAGCTTCGCTGACAAACACCAGCCCCGGCTGCAACAGATCGCAGACGTGACGCAGCTTGGCGTAATCCTGGGACAGCAATGAATAGGCCGGTGACACCGGGCAATAGGGAATACCGGCGTACATCGCGCCGAGGGCCATTTGCAGGTGCTCGATGTCGTTGCCGGAGAGCAGCGCCAAGGGTTTTTCAGCCGACAAACCGTAACCGAGCAGGCTTTGGGCGATGGCCCGGACACTGTCGAGCATCTGCGCGTAGCTGACTCGACGCCAGTCACCCCCGGCTTCACGGGCCGCGATAAACGTCTGCTGTGGGCGCACCTCGGCCCAGTACACCAGGCGCTCGAGCAACCGCGCCGGTAGCGGGGCCAGCGGCTCCAGGGAGCGCATGTGCAAGATGCCACGCTCTTCCAGGACTTCGACGGCAGGATGACCAATCGACACCTGACGATACCGCCCGGCCTCGGGTCGGGAGGACGATCTAGACTCGGAACTCACGTACATTTCCTCCACCAAGGCACGCTCGGGTCGCAATGCGAACGGAGCGTAGCAGCACCGGGCTGCGGCCTTGTCATTGTTATTCTGGCCTGCATCGGGGCGGCGGCTTTCAAGGCTCGACCGCCCGCAATGCGACGGGTTTCAGATCGGGTAATGCCGGGGACCGTTCTGCAAGGTCACCCAACGCAACTGGGTGAAATGCTCGATGGACGCCTTGCCGCCAAAGCTGCCGTAACCGCTGGATTTGACTCCACCGAAAGGCATCTGCGCCTCATCGTGCACAGTCGGCCCGTTGATGTGGCAAATGCCCGACTCAAGCCGCTGGGCCAAGGCCAGCGCACGGGTGGTGTCGCGACTGAAGATGGCGGCCGACAGACCGAACTCGGAGTCGTTGGCCAGGTGCAGCAGCTCTTCATCGCCGTCACCGCGCAGCAGTACCGCCACCGGCCCGAAGGACTCTTCGCGGTACAGGCGCATGTGCGCTGTGACGCCGTCGAGCAAAGTCGGCTGCAGGATGCTGCCTTCCAACTGCCCACCTGTGACCAGCGTTGCACCTTTGGCCAGGGCATCGTCGATCAACCCCTTGATGCGTTGACCGGCACTGACATCGACCAACGAGCCCAGCACCGAATCAGCGGCCGCCGGATCACCGGCGCGCAGGGTGGCAATCTTGGCGGTCAAGCGGGCGATGAACTCATCCGCCACACGGGCATCGACGATCAATCGCTCGGTGGACATGCAGATCTGGCCCTGATTGAAATAGGCGCCGAAGGCCGCCGCTTGCACCGCGGCGTCCAGGTCGGCGTCGTCCAGCACCAGCAGCGGCGCCTTGCCGCCGAGTTCCAGCAAGGCCGGTTTGAGGTGGCGCGCCGACAGTTCGCCGACGATGCGCCCGACGTGGGTCGAACCGGTGAAATTGACCCGGCGCACCGCCGGGTTGGCGATCAACCGCTCGACAATGGCCGGCGCATCCGTGGGGGCGTTACAGATCACGTTGACCACACCGTCACCCAGCCCTGCGTCCTGCAACACCTGGCCGATCAGCCGATGCACCGCCGGGCTTATTTCAGAAGCCTTGAGTACCACGGTGTTGCCGCAGGCCAGGGGCATGGCGATGGCGCGGGTGGCGAGAATCACCGGGGCGTTCCAGGGGGCGATGCCCAGCACCACGCCGCAAGGCTGACGCAGGGCCATGGCGAAACTGCCAGGCACGTCCGAAGGAATGACTTCGCCGTTGATCTGGGTCGTCATGGAAGCGGCTTCGCGCAGCATGTTCGCCGCCAGGTGCACGTTGAAACCGTACCAATTGGCCATGGCCCCGGTCTCGCCGGCAGCGGCGACAAATTCGCCACTGCGGGCCTGCAACTGCTCGGCCGCACGCAACAGTCGCGTGCGACGTTCGTTGGGCGCCAGCGCGGCCCAGGCCGGAAACGCCGCTTGGGCGGCGGCCACGGCGGCGTCGGCATCTTCCAGGGTGGCGGCGGCCACACGAGATACCACCTCACCAGTCACCGGGTTGCAGCGTTCGAAGGTCCGGCCGTCACGGGCCGGGCACGACTGGCCGCCAATCAACAGGGGCACGTCCAGCATGGTGATTCCTCTTTTTGTCTTTATCGGGAATACATCGCAGCGGTTTAACAGTAGCGCCAGGGCGACGCAGCGAACAGCGGGATGCGGCCCGCCATTCGCCTTTGGTTTCAGCGCTTATAGGTTTGCAAGCCAGGCTTGATGCTCTTGTCGTCCAGAAACTGCTTCATGCCCTGCTCGCGACCACCTTCGGTGTCGAGCAGGCGCGACTGGTCGAGCTTGGCGTACAGGTAATCCTCGTTCTGCTCCCAGGTCAGTTCGCGGCAGCGTTTGAAACCATGCTTGGCGGCCCGCAGCACCACCGGGTTCTTCTCAAGCAGGTTGCGCGCCAGTTCCACCGTGACTTCACGCAGTTGCGCCAGGGGAACGCTTTCGTTGACCAGGCCCATTTCGGCGGCTTTCTGCCCGCCAAACGTCTTGCCCGTCATGATGTAGTACAGCGATTGGCGATGGCCCACGGTATCGGCCATGGCTTTGCTGACGAGGTTGCCCGGCGGGATGCCCCAGTTGATTTCCGAGAGCCCGAAGGTCGCTTCGTCGGCGCAGATCGCCAAGTCGCACGCCACCAGCGGACTGAAACCGCCACCAAAACACCAGCCGTTGACCATGGCGATGGTTGGCTTGGCGTACATGCGCAGCAGCTTCCATTGCCATTGCGAGGCTTCGCGACGGATTTTTTCCTGAAGGATTTCCGGTCCGGCATCCACTTCGCGGAAATACTCCTTGAGGTCCATGCCGGCGGTCCAGGCATCACCAGCCCCGGTCAGTACCAATACCCCAGCGGCCGGATCCTGCTCCAGCGTCTCGAGCACGTCGATCATCTCGCGGTTGAGGGTGGGGCTCATGGCGTTGCGTTTTTCCGGGCGATTGAGGATGACCCAGGCGATGCCCTCCTCGATATCGACCTTGACCGTCTTCCAGCGACCTTCGTAATTGCTCATGATGCGTGCTCTCTTGTTCTTGACTGAAGATGATCAAAAACTAAACTGGAAAATTAGTTATGTCAATTAACTATTAATCGATTTATCTGTACTTTTCTGGGCCTGGATCGAAGGTTACACATCACGAATATGCGCGTGCCCATAGCCAGGTGGCCGCAACCCCGGCAAACTGGATAGCCTTGTTAATCACTTACCTTGAGGAAGTTCACTTCGATGGCCAAGTCTTCCAAGCTTGCCGAACCCGCCGAGCCCCTGGCCGCCGGTACCGACGCGCAGGCGCCGCTGGACTCTGCGCTGGATGACCTGATCGGTTACGCCCTGCGCCGCGCCCAGTTGAAATTGTTCCAGAACCTGATTGGCCGACTCGCCGTCCACGATCTGCGCCCTGCCCAGTTCTCGGCCCTGGCAATCATCGACCAGAATCCCGGTCTGATGCAGGCCGACCTGGCCAAGGCCCTGGCGATCGAACCACCGCAAGTAGTGCCGCTGCTGAACAAGTTGGAAAGCCGGGCCCTGGCCGTGCGTGTGCGGTGCAAGCCGGATAAACGCTCCTACGGGATTTTCCTGAGCAAGACTGGCGAAACCCTGCTCAAGGAACTCAAGCAGATTGCCGCCCAGAGTGACCTTGACTCCACGGCTACCCTCTCCGGGGCCGAGCGTGAGGCGTTGCTGCGGTTGTTGAAGAAGGTTTACCAGTAGCGAAGCAAGCGTGCGCTGAATTCTGTAGGAGCTGGCGAAGCCTGCGATCTTTTGATCTTTTGATCTTTTGATCTTTCGCTTGAGATTCAAGTGTATTGGGAAAGATCGCAGCCTCGTTGCACTCGACAGCTCCATGGCACCTACATGGCGCCTACAGGCTCAACGGGCGTGCCGTAGGTATCACCAGATCGGCACGCTGTACGTCACCAGGAACCGGGTCTGGTTCTCGTCGCGAAACGCCGCCGTGCCCGGGAAGTTGTTGCGATAGATCGACTTGCGCGCCAACAGCCCGACGTTTTTTAGCGGACCTTCCTGGATCACGTACCCCAACTCCATCTGGAACTCGCGCTCCTTGCGGTCCTCGGCGTTGAGGGCCACCAGCTCGATGTGATCGCCACGCACATAACGCAGTCGAGTCCGCAGGCCCGGCACGCCCACGGCGGCGAAATCATAGTCATGGATCACCTGCCAGGTGCGTTCCTTGGCATTGAGAAAATCTGAGCTCATGGTCATTTCGCTCAAACCCACCAGCTCGGAGCCAGACACATAAGGCGTGGCCGTATCGCCGCTGGAATGCATGTAGCCCAGGCTCACGCGATGGCCGCCCAGACGATAACCGACCAGCGCCGAGACATTGCGGTTGTCCACCTTTCCAGCCTTGGCCGCGCCCTCTTCGTCGCTGAAAAAGCTGCGCAGGTCGGTGGTCAGGACGCCATCGCCCAGGGGCAGGTTATGCAACAACGCCAGGGTGTTCTGTTGGTACAGGTCTGCCACTTCGGCGTGGTAAGCCCGCAGGCTGAGGTCTTTGTTGACCTGGTAGTCGCCGCCCACATAAGCCATATGGGAAGAAGTCGCCGCTCCGTTGAAACGACGGTTGGGTGAGGCGATGCTCATCGCCTGGTAGTCGGTGGAGTCGCGCCGGTTGATGCGATCGATGTAACCGGTGTTCAGCGTCAGCCCGTCGATGTCCTTGGAACTGAGGGTCGTCCCGCGAAAGGTCTGCGGCAGCAGCCGGGACGGGCTGGCAAAGGCAAACGGCAGGAAGATCGACACATCGCCGGTCTTCACCGTGGTCTGACCCAAGCGCAGCTTGCCGGTCAGTGCCAGGCGTGAATACTCGTCCGCGGCGCGCTTGTCGCTGCTGGACACTGGCAACAACTCCGTGCCGCTGCGATCCGGTGAAGAATCAAGCTTGACCCCCACCAACCCCCGAGCGTCCAGACCGAACCCAACCGTGCCGGGGGTAAACCCCGACTCCACGTTCATGATGAGGCCTTGGGCCCACTCCCTGGCCGCGGTCTTGGCACCGTCGTCCTTGTAGTCGCGGTCGATGTAGTAATTGCGCAGGGTCAGGGTGCCGTGGCTGTCGTCGATGAAGCCCTCCGCCCGCAAGGCGGGAGCCCCCAGGCTCAGCCCGAGACAGGCCAGCAGATGGACGAGCGATAAAACAGGGCGCGCCGTCACGGCGTCCCGAGCAAGGTTTGGCATGTTCGATGTCCACTTATTGTTGTTTTTGATCGGCCCAGCCTGGGTGATGGGGGCCGCGCGAACCAAGAATGGAAACCGCGCGGGCGCTTCGTCAATCCAGAATGATCGATAATCGAACATTAATATAAATAACTAATTTACCAATTGGTCTGATGCCTTCTACCAACTAACTGATTTTTCTAATGATTTTGTTAGCTACTGGCCCATCATCGACCACCTTCATTTTTTAGTTAGCTTTGTTAATCTTAAATGCACCGACCGGCTATCCTCCGAGCCGGTGTCCCTCACAAAAACAATAAGAGGATTTACCATGAACCATCCGGCGCGTCGTGCGACGCTGACCATCGCCTTGTGTTTCATCGTCGCGTTGATCGAGGGTTTCGACCTTCAGTCAGCCGGTACCGCAGCCGCAGGGCTGCGACAGACGTTTGCCCTCGACCCGAAAATGATGGGTTGGGTATTCAGTGCCGGGGTCATCGGGCTGTTGCCAGGTGCGTTCTTCGGTGGCTGGATCGCTGATCGCATCGGTCGCAAGAAAATCCTCATCACCGCTGTCTTGCTGTTCGGCGTCTTTTCCCTCAGTACCGCTTATGTCGAACACTTCTCAAGCCTGTTGCTGGTGCGTTTCATGACCGGCCTGGGCTTGGGCGCCGCCCTGCCGAACCTCATTGCCCTGTGCGCCGAAGCCGTGGGCGAGCAGCGCCGGGGCACGGCCATCAGCGTGATGTATGCGGGCGTTCCCTTGGGCGGTGCGTTGGCGGCAGTGGTTGCCATGTTGTTTGGCGAGCACTGGCAGATGACGTTTTTCATCGGAGGGCTGGCGCCCTTGCTGGTGGTTCCGCTGATGCTCCTGTGGCTCCCCGAATCCAGCGCCTTTCGCCAGGCGCAGGATGGCGACTCATCGCGCGGCTCCACCGCTCAGGCACTGTTCGGCGAGAGTCGCGGTCGTACCACCTTGGCGCTGTGGCTGAGTTATTTCTTCACCCTGACGGTGATGTACATGTTGCTCAACTGGCTGCCGTCGTTGCTGCTGGAACAAGGCTTCAGCAAACCCCAGGCCGGCCTGGTGCAGATGCTGTTCAACATCGGCGGAGCGCTTGGTTCGTTGCTCGGTGGCCTGTTGCTGGACCGTTGCAACGGCATCAAGGTGGTGCTGTTCGT
This sequence comes from Pseudomonas sp. RL_105y_Pfl2_101, assembly GCF_963970585.1. Lineage (NCBI taxonomy): Bacteria > Pseudomonadati > Pseudomonadota > Gammaproteobacteria > Pseudomonadales > Pseudomonadaceae > Pseudomonas > Pseudomonas sp. RL_105y_Pfl2_101. Next base: position 70,473 of record NZ_CAXAPG010000004.1, on the reverse strand, counting down.
CTATGCCGGTCTGATGAGCGCCCTGGCCGGGGTCGGGTTGTCCGTCGGTATCGTGCCGATGGCCATTGCCGGATTCGCCGCTGGGTTGTTTGTCATGGCTGCGCAATTGGTCCTCTATGCCTTGGCTCCGCCCTCCTACCCTACGGCTGTGCGTGCGACGGGGGTTGGTGCAGCGGTGGCCATCGGGCGCCTGGGATCGGTGGCCGGGCCTCTGGCCGCCGGACAGATTCTGGCGGCTGGGGGTGGGACCCCTGCTGTATTGCTGGCGACTTCGCCTGGGTTGGTGGTTGCGACGTTGGCTGTTGTTAGTGTGATTCGCTATTCGTCAGGGCCGCGGTTGGGTGCTTCTGAACCGGTCGCTGGGAACTCCTGACTTGGTGTGTATATCCGTTATTTAGGTAACGACGGCTTATGGTTCCGCCCTGACGACGGGTCACTTTCGAAAAGCGGGAATGCGGCCCAGGCGAAAGTAACCGAAGCGCTTTATGCCCCACCACTCGGCACCTCGCTTGGGCTCGCTCCCACACTGGATTCTCGGCAGACACATAACTCATGTGCCCCCAGTCTCCTCTGTGGGAGCGGGCTTGCTCGCGAAGAGGCCGGCACATCCAACATCTTCATCGACTGTGACACCACCTTCGCGAGCAAGCCCGCTCCCACAGGAGAAACGCGGTCCCCATCAAGAACCAGGTCGGCTGGTAGACGTTGATCTCGGGCGCCCCGTTAACCACGATGGCCGAACGCAGGCATTGTGGCGTGGGCCCACGGAGCAATGCCGGGGTGAGGGCGGAACCATAAGCCGCCGTTACCTAAATAACGGATATTCACCCACCCCAACAAAGCTCCCCTCACCCCCGAACCCACCGCTCCCGTCGACTCAACTCAGGCTTTTTTAAAAACACCCTCTGGGGCAGCAACAACCAGGCCAAGGCCGGCAGCAGAATCAAGGCCCCCAGCATATTCACCAGAAACATGAAGGCCAGCAAAATCCCCATGTCAGCCTGAAACTTGATCGGCGAAAACGCCCAGGTCGACACCGCCACCGCCAATGTCATACCCGTCAACAACACCACCTTTCCCGTGAACAGAAGCGCCTGGTAATACGCCTGGGCCAGGGTGTCGCCGGCACGCATTCGCGCCAGGATCACGCTCAACACATAGAGCGCATAATCGACCCCGATGCCCACGCCCAGTGCGATGACCGGCAGTGTCGCGACTTTCACCCCCATGCCCAGCCCCACCATCAGCGCCTCGCACAGGATCGAGGTGAGCATCAGCGGCAGCATCGCGCACAGGGTTGCGCGCCAGCTGCGGAAGGTCAGCAAGCACAGCAGACTGACCGCCCCGTAGACCCAGAACAGCATCTCGCGCATGGACTTCTTGACCACGATATTGGTCGCCGCTTCGATCCCCGCGCTACCGGCCGCCAGCATGAACTTGACCTCTGGCATCTGGTGCCCTGCGATAAAGTGTTCACTGGCCTCCACCACCCGATTCAAGGTGTCAGCCTTGTGATCGGCCAGGTACACGTACAGCGACAACATCGAACAGCCCTGATTGAACAGTTCTCGCGGGGCGCGGGTTTGCACGGCACCCAGTGCGCCATCATTGGGGATCAGTTCATACCATTTGAAGTTACCTTCGTTATAACCGACCGTGGCGATCTTGCTCAGCGCCGCCATAGAGGTGGTCGATTCCACGCCGGGCAATTGCTCCAGTTGCCAGGCCAGCGCGTCTACCGCGGACAAGCTGGCGTAACGGGTGCATTGATCCTCGGAGGTCTTGATCATGACCACGAAAATATCCGAGCTGGCCGCATAGTTCTGGGTCATGAACAACGCATCGCGGTTGTAGCGCGAGTCGGCACGCAACTCTGGAGCACCGGGGTCCAGGTCGCCGATTTTCAGGTGCAGGCTCACGGCAAAACCAAACGCGGCCAACAGCAACCCAGTCAACATGGCGCCCGTGGCCCAGCGTCGCTGGGTGAACAAATCGAGTACACGCCACAGGGGATGCTTGATCTGCGCCTGCTGTTCGGTGGTTTCCGAACTCAGGCTGCGTTGCGCCGCCGCCGGGCTGACGCCGATATAGCTGAGCAGGATCGGCAGCAGAATCAGGTTGGTGAAAATCAACACCGCCACCCCGAGACTGGCGGTGATTGCCAAGTCCTGGATCACTCGAATGTTGATCAGCAGCAACACCGCGAAGCCCACCGCATCGCAGAGCAGAGCGGTGATACCGGCGGCGAACAGTCGGCGGAAGGTATAGCGCGCGGCAACCACCCGGTGGGTGCCACGGCCGATGTCCTGCATGATGCCATTCATCTTCTGCGCGCCATGGCTCATGCCAATGGCGAACACCAGGAACGGCACCAATGCCGAGTAGGGATCCAGCTCATAACCAAGCAAGGCTAGCAACCCCAGTTGCCAAAGCACCGCCGCCAGTGAACAGATCACCACCACCAAGGTGCTTCGCGCGCAACGGGTGTAACCGAACAGCACCAATACCGTCACCAGTACCGCCACCACGAAGAACAGCAGTACCTGGGTCATTCCCTCGATCAGGTCGCCGACGATCTTGGTAAAGCCGGTGACATGAATCCGCAGGTCATCGGTCTGGTACTTGTCTCGCAGCGCCTCCAATTGCCGGGAAAACTCGCCATAGTCCAGCGCCTTGCCCGTCTGCGGATTGATCTCCAGCAATGGCACGAAGATCACGCTGGACTTGAAGTTGCCGGCGACCAATTGGCCGACTTCCCCGGAGCGGGCCACATTGGTCCGCACCTGCTCGAGGCTGGTGGCCGAGCCATCGTAGTCATCGGGGATCACCGTGCCGCCGTCGAGCCCGTCTTCGGTCACGGCGGTCCAGCGCGTGGTCGGCGTCCATAATGATTTCATGTAGGGACGGTCGACGCCCGGCAGCAGATAGACCTCGTCGTTGAGCCTGGCCAGGGTGTCGAGGTAGTCCTTGGTGAAAATGCTCCCCTGCTTGACCTCCACGGCGATGCGCAGCGAGTTGCCCAGGCCGCTCAGTTCCTTGCGATTCTCCAGGAAGTTGGCGACGTAGGGATGCCCCGTGGGGATGGTCTTCTCGTAGCTGGCATTGATGCCGATGCGCGTGGCTTGCCAACCGAGCACCAACGTCACCAACAGACACAGCAAGATCACCAGCGGTCGATGGTTGAAGATCGCCCGCTCAGCGAAGTTGCCTGACGCCCGGTCAAAGTCTTCCTGGCGGCCGATCACGGTTTGGATTCTGTCGTCTTTCAAGTTTGACTCCTGTTGCACGAGCCGTGGCCCGATAGCGCTACACCGTGAAATTTCAAGGTTGACCGGAGACCCGCGGATCCTGGTCGGCGGCCACACCGGTCAAACCGACACTGGTCAGGCTGCCGTCGACCGCCTGTTGCACGGCAGCGACGGTCCCGCCACTGCGGCTGCGACGCTTGTCAAAGCTGCGCCCCTGGTCATGACTGAATAGAAGCTCACCACTTTGGCTGGCCAACAGCAGGCTGCCGTCGCGCAGTTGGAGGGCGCTCGTCAGTGTCGATTCGAGACCGGTATCAAGGCGTCGCCAACGGTTGCCACGATCACCGGACCACCAGGCGTTTCCGCGCAAGCCATAGATCACCAACGCCCCATCACGGGTGCCGAGCAGGCCGAAGAAGCTGCCCTCATACGGTGACTTCAAGGCCTGGAATGACTGCCCGGCGTCGGTCGAACGCAACAACAGACCGCGCTCCCCCACCAGCCACAGATCGTTACCCAAGGCGCGGATGCCATACAGGTTCAAGCCCTGCGGATTGTCCACATGCTGCATCCACGGCTGCCAGCTTCGCCCGCCATCGTCGGTACGGTAGATCTGGTTGTAGGCGCCAACAACGTAGCCGTGCAGGCGGTCACTGAAGTACAGGTCGAGAAACGGTTTATCCGGTCCGTCATCGAGCATGCGCCGTGCCTGCACCAACTGGCTGGCACCGCCCGGTTGATTGGCATCGCGTTCAGCGAGCTGCACCGCCAGGGCGATGGCACGCTCACCGTCGAGTTGCTTTTGCCAGGTTTCCCCGCCGTCCTGGGTGTGCAGCACCACACCCAGGTGACCGACCGCCCAGCCCTGCTCGGCATCGACGAATTGCACCGCCGTCAGGCTGACGCTGACCGGCACCCTGGCCTGGCGCCAATTGACGCCAGCGTCATCGGAGAGCAGCACGACCCCGCGCTCACCGACCGCCACCAGGCGCTCGCCGGCCCGGGCCAGCCCGAGCAACACCGAGCGCGGGGCCTTGGCGGTCAGTAATGCCGGCTGTTGTAGCACTGCCAATGTCGCGGTCTGTGCAAGCAAAGGCACGCTCGCCAACAGGCTCCCCACCAAGGCGCAAACACCCCATAACGGACTGCGACGCGCAAAGAATTTTTCAACGTTCATATCGTTATTCCGCCTGGAAAATCGTAAGCGACCGCAGCAAACCTCCTCCTCGCCACGGTCGCCACAGGTTCAACGCATGTTTTCGTTGGCCATGGCATCCGGCGTGAAATAGGACGCCGAAGGTCTCGCGATCTTCTGGTACTGAACCGCCAGGTCATTGCTCGATGCGTTGAGGAAGTAGGCCCCGGTGTCGAGGTTGTAGCTGCCCCACATGACCTGTGCAGTGAGGACCGGCATATCCGGCGCCAGCAGCGTCAGCGAATACATCTGCCGGCCGAGCTTGCCCTGAGCGTCATAACCGTCGGCCATCAGGATCTGCCAAGAGTCTTCGTCGACGTAGTAGGTCCGGCGCGGCACGACATGGCGTTTGCCGGATTTGAGCGTGGCCTCGACCACCCAGACCCGATGCTTCTCCCAGCGCACCAGCTCAGGATTGAGGAAGTTCGCCTTGACCAGGTCGTCGCTCTTGGCCAGTGCGGCGCGGTTATTGTTGTAGCCGACGATCAGCTCTTTCTTGCCCACCAGCTTGAGGTCATAGCGATCGGTAGGCCCGAACAGCATGAACGCTTCGTCGAACAGGCCGACGCCGGAGGTCACGAAGTCCGGCGTGTCATAGGCAATGTTTGGCGCTCGGCGAACCCGGCGCTGGCCGACCAGATATTGCCAGGCCGCCCGTTTGGCCGGGTCCATGTCCCAATGGGTCATCAGGCCTTCGCCGGCCTTGGATGACGGCAACTCAGTCAACAGCTTGCCCACCTGGTACTTGCCAGCATAGTTTTCCAGGCTGCCGCCATCGAAGTAGTAGGGGAACTGATAGGAGAATTGGGCCCGTGTCGCCTGGACTTTCTTGCCACCGGCGGTCATCAGCCAGGTATCGAAAGGCGCGCTAATGGTGTCGCCACCCTGCCAGGACAACCGGTAATTCCACAGCACTTGGGCACCGTTTTCCGGGATCGGGAACGGGATACCGCCATAGGCGTTGGAGACTTTCTCGCTGTCCACGTCCAGTGTGGCGCGGGTGGCGTTCTTGCTGGTGTTGTCATACACCCATTGCGGCGCGGCGGCCGAGCGATGAGTCGGGTAAACGTCCAGGCGATAGTCCGGGTATTTCTTGAGCAGTAGCTTGCTACCTTCGGCCAATTCGCTGGCGTACTGCTCCATGTTGGCGGCGTTGATCGAATACAGCGGTTTCTCGCCGGCGAATGGATCGGCACGTTTATCACCCGGTTTATAGCCGGGCGTGACCTGGGTATAACCGCCCTGCCAAGCCGGGATACTGCCATCGGCATTGCCGGCGCGCTCGCCACCCAGGGGGGTCAGATCGGTTTTCAAGCGCGCGGCCTGCTCAGGCGACACCGCCGCCTGCGCCAGCCCCATGCCAGCAAGGGCCAGGGTCAGGACGCATGTGTTCAAAAATGCTGTGTTCTGCATGGCGAATCCACCTTATTAGAATGAGGTTTTCACGTAGAGCGAGACGAAGTCGCGATCGGCCAACGACTGTCCATAACTGAAATTGCCGTCCTCGCGCAGCCCGGCTTTCGGTGCGCCGAAGAAGTTCACGTAATTGAGGCCGACATCCCAGCGTTGCAGATAGGTGGCTTTGAGCCCGACACTCCAGTCGCCGGAATGGGTGTTGCCAAAGCCGGATTTGTTAACCGCCGATGAGCGTCCATCGAGCACTACCCCCATGCCGATCGGCACGGTCAGGTCGATTCCGTCGACAATCTGGAAGTACGCCGGCTCTATCAATACCCGCAGCGCGGTGGCATCGCGGGTGGTATTGGAGTCCAGCGCGGCAGCGTTCTTGGTCACGCTCAGGGTGCGGTTCCAGGCCAGTTCGGCGAGGGCCGATCCGCCGTCCCAGAACGCGGTGGGTGATAACAGGTAGATCGCCGACAGGTTGGCGTGGGCGGTCTTGCCCCTGGCGAACAACTCATTGTCGCCGCCATCGGCCGCCATGCCGGGGGTCACTACTTGCAGATTACTCACCAGCGGTGCGTTCCAGCGCACCGACGTTTCACCGGCAAAGTTGAACGGACCGTAGGCTGTGGAGAAGCTGACGCCGGCGGTCTTGATGTCTTCGGCATAGACCTGACGATAGGAACCCAGGATGGGCAACCCGGTGGCAGCCGCCGCCGCACCGTCCAGGTACGCGTACAACCCAATCGGCGCTTTATCGTGATACTGAGCTGCGTAGAAACCCAGCTCCAACTCAGTGCCGCTCGGTTTGAAACGGATCTGCATGCCGCCCTGCCCCGAATTGCGCGGCTTCAAATCGCCGCCATTGACCGTGTCATTGCCAAACACTTCGCGCAGAGGGCCACTGCCGTAGCCGATGGCATCGACATCACTCAGGTAGCTGCCGGCGCCGGGCAGATTGGAACGTTCCCACTCAAACTGATAGTAAGCGCCCACCGACAGTTGCGGGCTGATCTGCAACTGCCCGGAGATCTGATTGACCGGGCGCAGAATCTCCTTGAACTGAGTCCCCGGCACGCTGAGCAGCTTGACGACGTCGGTCGGGCCCTGGGCATTGGCAATGCCGTTGCCACCGTAGAACAGGCTTTCCCCATAGATCAGGCTGTGTCGGCCCACGCGCACCACGCCCTGGGAGTCTTCACCGAGCTCCCCGCGCAAGAACACGAAGGCATCGAGAATTTCCGCGTCGCGACCGTGAAGCTTGCGGGTTTCACTGAGGAAGTGCGTTTGCTCGCTGCTGTCGGTGTCCTGGTTGTAGATATCGTCGTACCAGGCGGCGCCGCTCACGCGCAGCCCATAGTTTTTCCGACTCAAGTCCATTTCGGAAAACAGGTCCAGGCGGTTGGAGACCAGGCCCCGGCTGAAGTTCTTATCGCCCTGGCTTTGGATCGAGGGGTACAGGCCGTTGGCCGTTGGCGCATTGACCAAGCGGCTGTCCTGTCCCTGCAGACGCCAGGCCTGGCTGTACTTGATGGTGTTGTCCCAGCGCAGTTTCCAGTCGGAGTCACCCAGGTCTATTTGCATGGCCTGGACTCTTTCGACCATCACACCGGTGCTGCATAACGCCAGGAACAGGGCGCAATGCTTGAAACCAAAGCAATCTTTGAGGTTATCCATGGACGCTTCTCATTATTGTTATTTTTGGTATGGCTTTGCAGCCAACACGCTCGGGTAGTGGCTTTCACCGCTGTCTACGGGTGCACCTTCAGATGTAAGTGGAGGCTAATCCACCATCGACCGGCAGGTTGACGCCGTTGATCCAGCGCGACTCGTCGGCACACAGGAAAGCGATCACTGCCGCCACCTCATCGGCGTAAGCGGGACGTTTCATGCGATGGGCATCGGCCTGGGTCCGGGCCTCGCCGAGCATGCTCACGAAGTCGTCGAGGATGGGCGTGAAAACCGGGCCGGGCGCGACACTGTTCATACGCACCGAATGCTCAAGAAACCACGGTTGGGCCTGCAGATAGTTCCAGACGATCAAGGCTTCCTTGAAGTACTGGTAGCAGGTCTGGTCCGGCACCGGGTGGTCGGCCAGCCAGGCTTGCGCGGCGGCAAAATCTTCGATGCGCGCCAGCGCCTTGTGCTGTTCCAGGCGCAACGGCCACTCGGCGCCAAGGATCGAGGCGATATTGACGATGCTGCCGCCCGCGTTGATGCGCGGCAGCAGCGCACGGCTCAAGTGGCGTAACCCAAGGTAGTTGACCCGCGCCAGCAGTTGCGGGTTTGCGGTGCCCGGCACCCCGGCGATATTGCACAGGCTGTCGAGCCGTGCGGGCAGCTGTGGCAGCAGCCGTTCGATGTTTTCGGCGCTACTCAAATCGCCCTGCACAAAACCGTCCAGGGTCATGTGCGGCGCCTTGAGGTCGACGCCAATCACGTGGGCGCCATGAGTGCGCAGCAGGCTCGCCGTGGCAGCGCCAATGCCTGACGAGACACCGGTTACCAGCACAATCTTGTTGTCGAGTTTCATGTTGAGTCCTCTTATTATTTTTGTGTACTCGCCGGGCCATCAGCTCATCGGGCCCTGTAAAACCTGCCTGTCAGAAGGGATAGACCGGCGCCTTGTCCTTGACCGTCACCCACTGCCATTGGGTGTATTCGTCCCAATCCGCCGGGCCGCCGACACTGCCGCCATTGCCCGAGGCGCCGCGTCCGCCGAACGGGTTGACGCAGTCATCGGCGACGGTCTGGTCATTGATGTGCAACATGCCGCACTGCAATCGCTCACCGATGGCCATGGCCCGACCCACCGACGGCGAAATGATCGCCGCCGCCAAACCGTACTCGGTGCGGTTGGCCAACTCGACGGCTTCATCATCGGTGGCGAAGCTGACCACCGTCGCCACGGGCCCGAAGACCTCCTCGTCGAAGGCCCGCATGCCCGGTTTCACGCCGCTGAGCACGGTGGCCTGGTAAAACAGCCGATCGTGCTCGCCGCCTGCCTCCAGCCGGGCGCCGGCGCGCACGGAGTCGCTGACGATGTCGTGCACCCGTTTCAGCTGTCGCTGATTGATCAGCGGCCCCAACGCGGCTTCGCCCTGGGCGGCGTTGCCTACGCTCAAGGCCCGGGCCTTTTCCACCAGTTTGCGGGTCAGTTCTTCGGCGATGGATTCATGGGCGAGGATCAACCCGGTGGCCATGCAAATCTGCCCTTGGTGCAGCCAGGCGCCCCAGGCCGCGTTACGGGCGGCGAGGTCGAGGTCGGCGTCTTCAAGAATGATCAGCGGGTTCTTGCCACCCAACTCCAGCGCGACCTTCTTCAGGTTGCGCCCGGCCACCTCAGCAACCTTGCGCCCAGCGCCGGTGGAACCGGTGAAGGCGATCATGCGCACGTTAGGGTCACGGCACAGCGCCTCACCGGCATCGGCCGCACCGGGCAACACTTGCAACAAGCCCTTGGGCAGCCCCGCTACCTCGAACAACCGAGCAATGAGGAAACCACCGCTCACCGGGGTCTGCGGATCCGGCTTGAGCACCACCGCATTGCCCGCCGCCAGGGCTGGCGCGACGGAGCGCATGGACAGCACCAGGGGAAAGTTGAAGGGCGAAATCACGCCGACCACGCCATGGGGCTGGCGCCGCGCATAAGACAGGCGCCCCGCCTCGCTGGGCAGGACCACCCCATGGGCCTGGGACAGCAGGCCGGCAGCCTGATGCAACAGGACGATGGCTTCGCGCACTTCGTGTTGGCCCTTGAACAGCGCGGCGCCGGTCTCCCGGGCCACGTACAGCGCCAACTCTTCAAAGGCCTGCTCGGCCGCATCAGCGGCCTTGCGGAAGATCGCCGCGCGTTGCCGCGGGCCCAGCGCCGCCCACGCCGGCTGCGCCAGGGCGGCGTCGCGGCTGGCCTTGGCAATGTCGGCGGAGTCGGCCGTGGCGCTGCGCATCAGCCGCTCACCGGTGGCCGGCTCAATGATCGATTGCAGCGGCCCCGACGCAGGCACCCAGTCACCGTTGAAGACACATTCCGACTCGATCACCTGGGACAACAGGTGGCTTTTGGATGCAGACATTTAACACTCCCGGCTCTTTGTTGTTGTCATCGTTTGCCGCACCTGGAAGGTACCGACGCAAACGCCGTGTAAGTGCTTGAGCAAGCGCTGTGCCGGTTTTGCCCGCGCACGTTGATAAACCTGACGCAGGGCTCTGGATCAATGTTCTGCGTCGCACACGAGATTCATGGAGCCTCTGGCGACGTGGCCGTTGGCCAGCTGCCGCTTGTTCATTTGATAAAGTTATGCTTAATAACTATCTCGCCAGATGATCATTTCGATCACCCGCCATCAGGGGCATAACAATGAATAATCCCCACTGCCAGTTGCCGGATCACCAGATCGCCACCGAGCACTTCCGTCCACGGGGTGACAGCAACGAGCTGACCGACAGCAGTTCGCCCACAACGGCCGAGCTCACCGCGTGCCTGTTTTTCTCCCCTGACGACGGCCGTATCTGGCTCAACGACCAGCGCATGTTACTGCTGCACAGCTCATCCTTCGGTGCGTTGCGCCGGGAAATCATCGAGCGCCAGGGGCTGGAACAGGCCCGTGGCATGCTCACCCGCACCGGCTACTCCTCCGGTGCCCGGGACGCCCGGCTGATTCGCGAACGCTGGCCCCACGCCGATGCCGCGGCGGTATTTCGTGCTGGCACGCATTTGCACACCCTTGAAGGCATGACCAAGGTCGAGCCGCTGCATTTCAAGTTCGATGCCGACTCGGGGTTCTATGAAGGGGAATTTCTCTGGCACCACTCCTGTGAGGCCGACGAGCATGTCGCCGCCTATGGCACCGGACAGGATCCGGTGTGCTGGACCGAACTGGGCTACGCCATCGGTTTCGTCAGCGGGCTGTTCGGGCAACTGGTGATCTTCCGCGAAGTGGAATGCCGAGGCATGGGGCACGAACGCTGCCGAGTCGTCGGCAAGACCGCCGAGCAATGGGGTGATGTCGAGCAGGACCTGAATTACCTCAACGCCTCACCGCCAGCGGTCGCCACGCGTACCGACAGCCAGTGCGACAATGTTGCCGGAACCGCCCCGCTGCCGGGCAGCGAACAGCCGCTGATTGGTGCCAGCGCCGCCTTCAACGCCGCGACCCAGGCCTTGCAACGGGTGGCCTTGACCCCCGCCACCGTACTGGTCAGCGGCGAATCCGGCGTCGGCAAGGAGATGTTCGCCCGCCAGTTGCATCAACTGAGTCGCCGATGCGATGGTCCGTTTATCGCCCTCAACTGCGCGGCCATCCCCGACAACCTGATCGAGGCCGAACTGTTTGGCGTCGAACGTGGTGCCTATACCGGGGCTACCCATTCACGCCCAGGTCGTTTCGAGCGAGCCCATGGCGGCACGTTGTTCCTGGATGAGATCACCTGCCTGAGCCTGGCCGGGCAAAGCAAGTTACTGCGCGCCTTGCAGGAGCGGGAAATCGAACGGGTCGGTGGTGGTCACGGCATCAAGGTCGATGTGCGAGTCGTGGCGGCCACCAACATCGACCTGCGCAAGGCCGTGGCCGACGGTACGTTCCGTGAAGACCTGTTCTATCGGCTCAACGTCTACCCCATTGCCCTGCCGCCCTTGCGCGAGCGTCGCGATGACATACCGTTGCTGATCAATGCCTTCCTCAAGCGTTTTTGCCAGGAATACGGCCGCACCCCGATGGGCCTGACCATGCGCGCCTTGAAGGTCCTGCTGCGCTATGACTTTCCGGGTAACGTGCGCGAATTGCAGAACCTCATCGAGCGCGGCCTGATCGCCAGCGAAGAAGGCCAGGCGATTGACCTGGTCCACCTGTTTCGTAATGAGCAACTACCGCTGGATGCGTATTCCGTGGACCTCCACGGTGGTCTCTCACCGATGGGCCTGGCCGCTAACGACGCCGCGGAAAAACCGGCGCTGCTCCAGTCCCTCAGCCAACTGGAGTCGGACTTCTCCATTGACGGCCTGGAGTCACGGCTGATCAACGAGGCCCTGCAACTGAGCGGCGGTAACCTGGCTGCGGCCGCACGCTCATTGGGGCTGAGCCGGGCACAGTTCGCGTATCGGTTGAAGAAGCATCAACGGGGTGTCCCGGACTAACCCCCGAACCTGAGGTCTACCACATTAGTTCCTGGGTGACGGCAAGGTCTGCAACTCAATCCGTCGTGCTCGCCGCCAGTACGGTCCAGTGGCGTGGCGACGGTCTTGCTCAAATCCCAATCCATGGTGGGGGGCGCAGCCTCGGTATAGCGCGGGTCCACAGCCTGACGATGAAGCACCTCATCAGCCGCATCACTCGCCTCAGGCACAAGCACCAGGAAATCGAAGGCACAACCGGGCTTTTCCATCCGCTGGCGCAGGAATGCGCTGGCTTGCTGATCCACGATGCGCAACATGACAGCCTCCATCAAGCGGGGGAAAAAGCGCCCCGCCGGTACTCGCTGGGGGTCTGGTTCATCTCTATCCGAAAATGCCGGTTGAAGTTGGAGAGGTTGTTGTAGCCCACTTCAAAACAGATATCGGTTACGGGCATTTCGCTCTGCAACAGCAAGCGACAGGCGCGCTGGACCCGCAGCTTGCGCATCAGGTCGATGAAGCCGTGCCCGGTGATGCGCTTGAAAAACCGCGAGAAGCCCGGCTCGCTCATGTCCAATTGGCGGGCGATCACCGACAGGCGCAGGTCGCCAGTGAGCTCGGCTTGCAGGTATTCGAAAGCTTTATGGATGCGCTCGGAGCTGCGCGCATCGAGGGTCGGCGCGTAGCAAGGGCTTGCCAGGTTCAAGGCCTCGTCGCCAGGGGCTTGGTTGAGGGTGTGAAGCAGCTCCAGGAACAGCGCCAATCGCGCCAGGCCCTGGGCCGGGCCGATGGCTTCCAGCAGCTGCGCAGCCTGCCGTGCGGTGTCGCCGCCGAAGACCAGGCCACGGCGGGCGCGTTCGAACAGGCCCTGCAGATCCCCCAGCTCGGGCAGAGTTCGGCGCAAGGTCAGCAGCGTGGCACCATCGAATTGCAAGACCACGTCACGCCCGGGCAGGTGCTCGCCCGGTGCCAGGTCGCCCATCCAGTCGTGGGGCAAGTGCGGGCCAATCATCGCCACATGGCCAGGGCCAAACGGGCCGATGTAGTCGCCCGCCAGCAGTTTGCCGCAGCCCTGGCGGATCAGGTGGATTTCAAATTCAGGGTGATGGTTCCAGCGCGCCATCGGGTACGGGTAGTCATGCTCGTACCAGCGAAAACTGTGTTCGGGCTCAGGCAGGATGACTTCCAGTTCGGCGGGTCGCTGCTCGAACAGGGGCGTTCGGTGTTCAGGCATGTCGCGCCTCTTTTATCGTTATAGCGGGCACCTTACGCCGAGTGCGCGGCGGTTCGCCAGCCTCGGGCTGACCGGCCACTGATACTTTTTTAACCCGGATCTGTTGCACTCAAGGGCGTTAAAAAAGCATCAGCGCACGATCCTCCCTGCGTTTGTCGGCGTCCACGGGCGCTGCTGTAATCGGCTTGCCATTGGCGACGAACCGCATTGATTTCTACTCTAAAAGGAGCAAGCCATGAAACGATTGGAAGGAAAAAGTGCCCTGGTGACCGGCGCCGCCCGTGGTATCGGCAGGACGTTCGCCCTGGCCTATATCAACGAGGGTGCCACGGTGGCGATCGCCGATATCGACCTGGAGCGGGCCCAGACCACCGCCGCCGAACTGGGCGACAGCGCCTACGCGGTCAAAATGGACGTGACGGACCAGGCTTCGATCGACCAGGCCATCGAGGCCGTGGTGGCCCGGGTGGGCAAGCTGGATATCCTGATCAACAACGCCGCGCTGTTCGATCTGGCCCCCATCGTGGAAATCACCCGCCAGAGCTACGAGCGGCTGTTTTCCATCAACGTCGCCGGCACGCTGTTCACCCTACAAGCGGCGGCGCGGCAGATGATCCGCCAGGGCCATGGCGGGCGGATCATCAACATGGCCAGCCAGGCCGGTCGGCGCGGTGAAGCGCTGGTCGGCGTCTATTGCGCCACCAAGGCAGCGGTGATCAGCCTGACCCAGTCCGCCGGGCTGGATTTGATCAAGCATCGGATCAACGTCAACGCCATCGCCCCTGGCGTGGTGGATGGCGAGCATTGGGATGGCGTGGACGCGCTGTTCGCCCGCCACGAAAACCTGCCGTTGGGGGAGAAGAAGCGCCAGGTCGGGCAACAGGTGCCCTATGGCCGGATGGGGACAGCGGAGGACCTCACCGGGATGGCGATTTTCCTCGCCTCGGCGGAGGGCGAGTATGTGGTGGCACAGACCTATAACGTCGATGGCGGGAGCTGGATGAGCTGATAATCTGCGATTTTATGGCCTTGAAACGACGGAAATGGACTTATTCGCCTCAAAGTTGATCCCACTATTTGAGGATCATCCCGAACGCTACCCAGCGGTACCGTTCCAAGGGATTTCAAGAGAGCGTGAATACCGTTGCCCCAGCGGGGCAAAAATTGCGCATCATAGGCGCCGTCCGCTCAAGGGAGATTTACATGCGTGCCATTTCATCCGTCATGGGTCTTGTCGTGTTGTCGCTGGGCCTGGTGTTCGCCACCAGTGCCACGGCCACCGAAGAGACGCAACTGGTCGAGTCCATCAACCTTTACCGTAGCCAGTCCCAAAGCTGTGCCGGCCAGGCCTCGCTGGAGTTGCCACCGCTGGCGATGGATTCCCGACTGATCCTGTCGGCCAATGGCATCGGCGACCTGCAGCAGGCGCTGGCGCAGGCGGCCTATCCAATGGTCAACGTGCAGGCCATCAGCCTGTCCGGGCCACGCGATGCGCAATCGGCCATGAAAGCCGTCCAGGAAAGCTTCTGCCAGGTTGTACTCGACCCGCAGTTCATCGACATCGGCGTCAGCCGCCTGGGACGCGAATGGCGCATCGTGCTGGCGCGTCCACTGTTGTCGGCGCGCCTGGGTGACTGGCAAGCCGAGGGCCAGAAGCTGCTGAAGCTGATCAACAGCGCCCGTGCCCAGCCGCGTCGCTGTGGCACCGAAGCCTTCGCCGCCACCACGCCGCTGGCCTGGAACACCAGCCTGGCCCTGGCCGCCGTCACTCACACCCGGGCCATGGCCAACAACAATTTCTTCGACCACAAGGACCGCGACAACCGCATGCCGGGCGACCGCGCCGAACTGGCTGGCTATCTGGGCCAATTGATCGGCGAGAACATCGCCGCCGGACAAGACACCGCGCTTAAGGTGGTGGACGGCTGGCTGGCCAGCCCGGGGCACTGTGCCAACTTGATGAACCCGCGGTTCCGCGAATTGGGCGCCGGGTACGCGACCGATCCGAAAAGCGATGCCGGGATCTATTGGACGGCGATGTTTGGCACTCAATAGCGCGGTGGCCGGGCCACCGCTATCGCGAGTAGGCTCGCTCCCACAGATCTGATGAGGTGTACGACCGGGAGAACCAGGTCGTCTGTCAGGCCGCCTCGCTTTTGATCTTGATCTGGGGCGCCCCGTTAACCCCGATGGCCGAACGCAGGTATTGTGCGGTGGGCCCACGGAGCAATGCCTTCGTTCTGGCACACCAAGCCTAAGCGAGGTGCCGAGTGGTGGGGCAAAAGCGTTTTGCCGACTTTTGACTGGGCCGGCTTCCGGGCTCTTCAAAAGTGAGCCGCCGTCAGGGCGCAACCCTAAGTCGCCGTTACCGCAGCAAAGGATATGTACCCAACCCAACACCAACACCAAAGAAAACGGCGCCTTCCCCTCCCTCGGAAAAAGCGCCGTTTCTTTAAGTGAACAGCAATACGCTCAATGCGCAGCGTTCTTGTACCTCACCAGACAGCGTCCGGTTTACAGCGCCATGTCAGCCGCTGGATTCGCTTCCGAGGCGGCGGCCGGCTTGGCCGGTACCACGGCAGCGCCTGGCTTGCCGATTGCCGGTGGCGGATTCAGTTGCAGGGCCTCGCTGGTGTACGCCCATTCCTGGGCGACACGCTCAGGGCTTTCGTTGAGCTTGGTGCCGTAGCTCGGCACGATCTGACGCAGTTTTTCCTGCCAGGCCGGGCTGGCAACCTGGTCCTTGAAGACCTTCTCAAGCACGCTCAACATGATCGGTGCCGCCGTCGAGGCGCCTGGCGAGGCCCCCAGCAGGCCAGCGATGCTACCGTCCTGGGACGCGACCACTTCGGTGCCGAGTTTCAGCACGCCGCCCTTCTCTTCGTCACGCTTGATGATCTGCACGCGCTGGCCAGCCTGCCACAGGCGCCAGTCTTCCTGCTTGGCCTCCGGGAAGTACTCTTTCAGGGCGTTGAAGCGATCTTCATCCGACAGCATCAGTTGACCAGCCAGGTACTCGACCAATGGGTACTGTTCGATACCGACCTTGGTCATTGGCCACACGTTGTGGGTGGTGGTGCTGGTCAACAGGTCGAAGTACGAACCGTTTTTCAGGAACTTGGTGGAGAAGGTTGCGAACGGGCCAAACAGGATCACGCGCTTGCCATCGAGCACGCGGGTGTCCAGGTGCGGAACCGACATCGGCGGAGCGCCCACCGAAGCCTTGCCATACGCCTTCGCCATATGCAGCTGGGCGACGGTCGGGTTTTCAGTGACCAGGAACGAACCACCCACCGGGAAACCTGCGTATTCACGCGCTTGCGAGATGTCAGACTTCTGCAGCAGGTGCAAGGCACCACCGCCGGCGCCGATGAACACGAACTTGGCGTCGGTTTCGGTTTCAGTACCGTCCTTCAGATTCTTGTACGAAACGCGCCAGGTGCCGTCTTCGTTGCGGGTGATTTCTTCCACTTCGCTGGACAGCTTGAGGGAGAAATTCGGCTTGGTTTGCAGGTAAGCCGCGAATTGGCGCGTGATTTCGCCGAAGTTCACGTCAGTGCCCAGTGGACTCCAAGTGGCCGCAACTTTCTGGCTCGGGTCACGCCCTTGCATCATCAGCGGAACCCACTTGCTGATCTGCTCGCGATCTTCGGAATACTGCATACCGGCGAACAACGGGCTGGCCTGGAGGGCTTCGTAGCGCTTCTTCAGGAACGCGATGTTGTCATCACCCCATACGAAGCTCATGTGCGGCGTGGAGTTGATGAACGAGCGCGGGTTCTTCAGCACACCGTTTTTGACCTGCCAGGCCCAGAACTGACGGGATATCTGGAAAGCTTCGTTGATCTCGATAGCCTTGCCGATCTCGACCTTGCCGTTCTTGTCTTCCGGCGTGTAGTTCAGCTCAGCCAACGCAGAGTGACCGGTACCGGCATTGTTCCAACCGTTGGAACTCTCCTCGGCAACACCGTCCAGGCGCTCGACCATTTCCATGGTCCAGCCCGGCTCCAGCTCATTGAGCCAGACGCCGAGTGTCGAGCTCATGATGCCCCCACCAATGAGCAAGACGTCCACTTTTTTTGGCTCGGCGGCGTGCGTGGTCGCAAGACCCATCGCCATCGCCAGGCCCAGTAGCGCCGTGTGTGTTTTCTTCAACATGTGTGTATCCCTAGGATGAACGCCATTCCGTCCACCTGTCCTGCTCAAGGATGGACCACATACACAGCGGCAATGCCAGCAAGATGGGGATCGAGACGGATAGGAGGACGGACCTACAGGGCCGAGCAATACGTCGGCCTCTCGTTTATGTCTCTCCGGCGCTGACTTCTTGTAGGTCTTGGCTTCAGCTGGGGTGAGGGACGCTGCAAACGGTGTGCATCGGGCCAGACGTGGCCGTGCCCGATTGTCGCAGCGGGGGGAGTTTACATAAGGAAATAAACAGACCGAAGCGTCTTTTTACATTCCTGGCAAAAACGCCGACCCAATGAAGGCATATTTGCCGGCTCTCGCAACTGATTCGTGTGATCTGTGTAGGAGCTGCCGAGTATCTACGGCACCAACCTACCCGAGCATCTGACTCACCACCGCCCGCAACTTGCCAGGCTTAACCGGCTTGTTGAGCAGCGGTGCATCCAGCTTGCGCAAGGCGCGGCGGCATTGGTCGCTGCGGTCGGCGGTGATGATCACCGCCGGGATCGCCTGGCGGAAATGCTCGCGCAGATGCCTGACCACTTCACACCCCACAACCCCGTGATCCAGGTGAAAATCCGCCAGGATCAGCTCAGGCGCACGCCCTTGCAGCACATCAAGGGCGCCCGCTTCGTCGGTGGCGGTCAAGACTTCGCAGCCCCACTGCCCCAACAACGCCGCCATGCTTTGCAAGATGCTCAGTTCATTATCGATCACCAACAAACGCCGCCCCGGCAGCGGGTTGCCGGCGACCGCCTGTACTGGGACCTGCGACACCGGTAGGAGTTTTTCGCTGGACAGCGGCACCTCGATACTGAACACCGAGCCGCGTCCCAGCCGAGAACGCACCTGGACCCGGTAACCGAGGATATGGGCGATACGTTCGACAATCGCCAGCCCCAGGCCCACCCCCTTGCGATCCGCCGCCCGGCCGACGTCGAGCTGGTTGAATTCGAGGAAAATCGACTCCAGGCAATCGGCCGCGATGCCACGCCCCGTGTCCCAGACCTCGATGCTCAAGCGCCCTCCCCGACGCCGGGCCGCCAGGAGAATACCGCCCTGAGCGGTATAGCGGCAGGCATTGCTCAGTAGGTTGCGCAGGATACGGCTGATCAATCGCAGGTCGGTCAGCACGGTTTCGTCGCCAAACCGCACCCGCAGTTCCAACCCCGCGGCGCCAGCCACCGATTGAAACTCTGAAACCAGCGGCCCCAACAACTCATCCAGCCGATACGGCGCCAGGTCAGGCTTGACGGCGGCCTGGTCCAGCCGGGAAATGTCCAGCAGGTCGGTGAGCAGGTCTTCGGCCCCTTCGAGCGCCTGGTGGGTCCGTTCGACCAGCACATGCTCGGCGGTAGGCAGCTGGCGTTCACGCAACGTGGCGATCAGCAGGCGTGCCGCGTTGAGTGGCTGCAACAGGTCATGGCTGGCGGCAGCCAGGTATTTGTCCTTGCTGCGGTTGGCGGCCTGGGCAGCGTCCCGGGCATCGCGCAACTGTTGCTCGATCAGTTCGCGCTGGACAATCTGCTGCTGCAGGTTGTGGTTGGCCTCCAGCAACGCATCGGTGCGCTCGGCCACTCGCTGCTCCAATTGATCATTGAGCTGTTGCAGGTGCTGCCGAGCCTGCTCCAGCTCATCGAGGCGCGCGGCCAGTTCCGGATAGTGACTCTTGCGCGTTGAGTGATTGCCCAGTCCCAGCAGCCCGGCCAGGGCTTTTTGCTGCTCGTCAGAGGGCTTCGCCATAGACGACCTCGACATCCCGCTGGCTCGACTCCCGAGGATTGGTGAGGATGCACGGGTCGTGCATCGCATGCTGCGACAGGAACGGAATGTCCGAGGTGCTCACGCCGTGCAGGCCCAGGGTCTCGTGAAAACCGATGGTGTGCTTGAGGGCAATCAAGTGCTCCACCAGCCGAGTGCGGACCTGCCGGTGGTTGAGCCCCCGGCAATCGATGCCCAGCGTTTCGGCAATCACCTTGAAACGGTCCGGAGCCGAGTTGTAGTTGAACGCCACCACATGCTCCACCAGTACCGCGTTGCACAAGCCATGGGGCAAATCGAGGAAGCCGCCCAGGCTGTGGGACATCGCGTGCACGGCCCCAAGGATTGCGTTGGAGAACGCCAGCCCGGCCTGCATGCTGCCCAGCATGATTTTTTCCCGCAGGGCGACGTCCGCCGGGTTGGCGATCATTTGCACCAGGTTGCCGTTGATCAGGCGCATCGCTTCGAGCGCATGAGGGTCAGTCAACGGGCCATGACCGGTGGACACGAACGCCTCGATGGCGTGCACCAGGGCGTCGATGCCGGTACAGGCGGACAGGAACGGGTCCATGCTCAGGGTGGTTTCCGGATCGATCAACGAGACGTCCGGCACCGCCGCCTTGCTGACAATGGAGAATTTCATCCGCTCTTGCTGGTTGGAGATGATCACAAATTGCGACACGTCAGCCGACGTCCCCGCCGTGGTGGGAATCAGGATCAGCGGCGGGCTGGGTACGTGCAGGGTGTCGACGCCTTCGAACTCGAGGATGTTGCGGCCGTGGGCAACGACAATACCGATGCCTTTGCCGCAGTCCATGGGGCTGCCACCGCCCACCGCGACGATGACATCGCAATGGTTTTCCCGGTAAAGGTCGGCGCCGAGCATCACTTCTTCGACCCGAGGATTGGGCGAGACCGCGCTGTAGACACAGTACTCGATGCCTTGGGCCTGGAGACTGGCTTCGACGTCCGCCACCCAACCGGCGGCGATGACCCCGGGATCGGTGACGATCAGCACCTTGCGTGCACCGAAGGTCTTGGCGTAATTGCCGACATTGTGCCGACAACCGGCACCGAACATGATTTCAGGGGAAACGAACTTGCGCAGCGGGCTGAGGCTCATCTTTTCAGGTACGTGGCTCATCGGGAAGCCTGTTGTTATTGTCTTGGAATACCTTGAGCCTAAAGCATCCCACCGTGATTGCAATCAGACCAATGGGTAGCCCGGCCTGAACGCATCAGACCGGGCCGGCACTCATCGGTTGGCGAAGTACATCGTCACTTCAAAGCCAATACGCAGGTCGGTGTACGCGGGTTTAGTCCACATGGGTCTTTCCTCTTCTTGTACCGGGCGATTCCGGCAAGGTCATTAATGCACGCCACGCCAGGGGCTCGAATGCTACTTTCGAAGCGGTGGATGGGGTGCGTTGGTACTACTGGAGAAGCGAGCACCTATGGCGAGGAACACTTGCTCGCGCCAAGCCATGTAGGAGCCATATAGGAGCTGTGTAGGAGCTGTGTAGGAGCTGTGTAGGAGCTGTGTAGGAGCTGTGTAGGAGCTGTCGAGTGCAACGAGGCTGCGATCTTTCCCAATACACTTGAATCTCAAGCGAAAGATCAAAAGATCAAAAGATCAAAAGATCGCAGGCTTCGCCAGCTCCTACAGGGCTCTGTTTGCTCTTTTCAGGGTTAGAAGAACCCCAGCGGATTGATGTCGTAGCTCACCAGCAGGTTCTTGGTCTGCTGGTAGTGGTCGAGCATCATCTTGTGGGTTTCACGTCCCACGCCGGACTTCTTGTAGCCACCGAACGCAGCGTGCGCCGGGTACAGGTGGTAGCAGTTGGTCCACACGCGACCGGCCTTAATCGCCCGGCCCATACGGTAGGCGCGGTTGATGTCGCGGGTCCACAGGCCAGCGCCGAGGCCGAACTCGGTGTCGTTGGCGATCGCCAGGGCTTCGGCTTCGTCCTTGAAGGTGGTCACACCCACTACCGGGCCGAAGATCTCTTCCTGGAACACGCGCATTTTATTGTGGCCCTTGAGCAGGGTCGGTTGGATGTAATAACCGCTCGACAAATCCCCCTCGAGTCGTTCGGCAGCACCGCCGGTGAGCAGCTCGGCGCCCTCTTGCTGGGCAATTTCAAGGTACGAGAGGATCTTGTCAAATTGCTGCTCGGACGCCTGGGCGCCGACCATGGTGTCGGTGTCCAGCGGGTTGCCACGCTTGATCTTGGCGATCTTTTTCATCACCTCGGCCATGAACGGCACGTAGATCGACTCTTGCACCAGGGCGCGAGATGGGCAAGTGCAGACTTCGCCCTGGTTGAAGAACGCCAACACCAGGCCTTCGGCGGCTTTCTCGATGAAGGCCGGCTCGGCCTGCATGATGTCTTCGAAGAAGATGTTCGGCGACTTGCCGCCCAGTTCCACGGTGGACGGGATGATGTTCTCGGCGGCGCATTTCATGATGTGCGAGCCCACCGGGGTGGAACCGGTGAAGGCGATCTTGGCGATGCGTTTGCTGGTGGCCAGGGCTTCACCGGCTTCGCGACCGAAACCATGGACGATATTCAGCACGCCGGGCGGCAGCAGGTCGGCGACCAGCTCGATGAAGACCATGATCGACAGCGGCGTCTGTTCAGCCGGCTTGAGCACGATGCAGTTACCAGCGGCCAGGGCCGGGGCGAGTTTCCAGGCGGCCATCAGCAGCGGGAAGTTCCACGGGATGATCTGCCCGACCACGCCCAGCGGTTCGTGGAAATGATAGGCCGTGGTCAGTTCGTTGATCTCGGCCGCCCCACCCTCTTGGGCGCGGATACAGCCGGCGAAATAACGGAAATGGTCGGCCGCCAGCGGCACGTCGGCATTGAGGGTTTCACGCACGGCCTTGCCGTTGTCCCAGGTTTCGCTGACAGCGAGTATTTCCAGGTTCTGCTCGATGCGGTCGGCGATTTTCAACAGCACCAGGGAACGGTCCTGGACCGAGGTCTTGCCCCAGGCGTCGGCTGCGGCATGGGCGGCATCCAGGGCCTTGTCGATGTCGGCGGCGCTGGAACGCGGGAATTCGGCAATGACCTCGCCATTGACCGGGGAGGAATTGGTGAAGTACTCGCCGTTGACCGGCGCGACAAATTCGCCACCGATGAAATTGCCATAGCGCGGTTTGAAGGAAACGACGGCGCCTGGGGTTCCGGGTTGTGCATAGATCATGATGGGGCCTCTGCCTGGTCGATGCCTGTCACAGGACAGGCGATAGGCCGATGGTAGAGAGCCCCGCCTGCCGGACGAATGCGTCGTTGGCAGGGGGACTCTCGTTATTTGGTCGTAGATTTCAAGCATTGGGACGAGGGTATTTGGCGAAACGTCTGTGGGAGCGAGGCTTGCCCGCGATGAAGGCGATGCGGTCTTCCAGGAAACCGAGGCGACTGCATCGCGAGCAAGTCTTGCTCCCACAGAGCAGTCGCCACCAGGGCAACGCCCGGCTCATTGTTTATTAGCGCTTGGCCACCAAGTCCTTCGGCAACTTGAAGGTCCAGAGCATGCCGCCCTGGTTGAAGTCCTTCACGCGCTTGGCCACCTCCCCGCCCCACAGCGGCACCGCGCCGCCCCAGCCGGAAAGCACGGAGACGTATTGCTCGCCATCCATTTCCCAAGTGATGGGTGAACCGAGCACGCCGGAGCCGGTCTGGAATTCCCAGACCTTTTCCCCGGTCTTGGCGTTAAATGCCTGCAGGAAGCCTTCAGGCGTGCCGGTGAACACCAGGTTGCCCTTGGTGGTCAGGACCCCACCCCACAGCGGCGCGTAGTTCTTGTGGCGCCAGACTTCCTTGCCGGTCTTGGGGTCGATGGCCCGCAGCACGCCGATGTAATCCTCGTTCAGCGGCTTGATGGTGAAACCGGCCCCGAGGAACGCCGCACCTTTTTTGTAGGCGATGTCTTCGTTCCAGATGTCCATGCCCCACTCGTTGGACGGCACGTAGAACAACCCGGTGTCCTGGTTGTACGCCATCGGCATCCAGTTTTTCGCGCCGAGGAAGGCCGGTGCAACAAACACCGAACTGCCCTTGGCTTCGCTGCCCGGTGCCCCCGGACGGCTGGCGTCGTTGTAGATCGGCCGCCCATCCTTGTCCAGGCCAGTGGCCCAGGTGATCTTGTCGACAAACGGGAAGCCGCGGATGAACTTGCCGTTGGTGCGGTCGAGCACGTAGAAGAAACCGTTACGGTCCGCGGTCGCTGCCGCCTTGATGTCCTTGCCGCCTTCTTTGTAGTTGAACGAGATCAGTTCATTGACGCCGTCATAATCCCAGCCGTCGTGAGGCGTGCTCTGGAAGTGCCATTTGATGCTGCCATCGTCTGGGTTAAGGGCCAGACGCGACGACGAATAGAGGTTGTCGCCAGGGCGCAGGTGGGAGTTCCACGGGGCCGGGTTGCCGGTGCCGAACAACAGCAGGTTGGTTTCCGGGTCGTAGTAGCCGCCCAGCCAAGGCGCGGCACCGCCGGTTTTCCAGAGATCGCCCGGCCAGGTCTTGCCGGCCTCGCCGCCGGAAATACCGTTCTCGATGGCTTTGCCATCCTTGTAGACGTAGCCCATATGGCCTTCGACGGTCGGGCGGGTCCACAGCAGGTCACCGTTCTTCGGATCGTAGGCGCTGATCCGGCCGACCACGCCGAACTCGCCCCCGGCCACGCCGGTGATCAGTTTGCCGTTGATGACCAGTGGCGCGGCACTGATCGAGTAGCCTTCCTTGTGGTCGGCCACCTTCTTGCTCCACACCACTTTGCCGGTGTCCTTGTTCAGGGCCACCAGCTTGGCGTCGAGGGTGCCGAAGAACACCAGGTCGCCGTACAAAGCCACGCCACGGTTGATCACGTCGCAGCAAGGACGGATGTCATCCGGCAGGCGCGCATCGTATTGCCACAATTTCTTGCCGGTGCGCGCATCAACGGCAAACACTCGCGAATAGGAACCGGTGAGGTACATCACCCCATCCTTGATCATCGGCTGGGCTTGCTGGCCGCGCTGTTTTTCACCACCAAAGGAAAACGCCCAGACCGGTCTCAGGTCCTTGACGTTGTCGGTGTTGAGGGTGGCGAGTGGGCTGTAGCGTTGACCCTGGACCCCCAGGCCGTTAGTCACGATCTGTTGCGGGTTGTTCGGGTCTTGGAGAATTTCCTGGTCGGTCACGGCTGCAAGGGCCGAACCAGACAGCAGCATGGCACTGAGCAGCAGGCTCACGGCGAAGGGTTGGCGACGTGCGGGATGACTCATGACGGCTACCTCTGCGGTTATTGTTATACCCGGGAATTTTTCCCGGTCTGCCACAGATTCTTGGCCTCTGGGCCGCCGCCAACAATTGCCCGCAGTGTTGAGTTTTCTAGTTCCTTGGTACATACCAGAGAGAAGACTGGGTTCATTGCCGCGAGAAGATCCCCCACAGGAATGCAGGAGCCGTAGGAGCTGACGAGTGCAACGAGGCTGCGATCTTTCCCCAAACACTTGAATCTCAAGCGAAAGATCAAAAGATCAAAAGATCGCAGCCTTCGGCAGCTCCTACAGGATCAGGGGGCATCCACCCGCGTCATCCCCGCCCGCTCGTAGCGTGGATAGAGATGACTGACGCTGCGAATCAACTCATACCGAGTCAAGCTGATCCCGGCAAAGCGCTCGGGTATGGGGCTGCGGATCATTTCGACCATATCATCGCCCCGCGCCGCGCCGTTGCGCATCAGTTGATCGAGCCAGCCCAGGTAGTCGCGCATCTGCGAGAAAGGCCGGGCGTCGGTCGCGACCGGGCCATGGCCGGGCACGATCTGCTTCCAGGGCAAGCTCTGCAAGGTGTCCAGGTCCTGGAGCCAGACCTCCAGCCCCGGGCTGTTCGGGGTAGTCAAGGCCCGTTCGTAAAACACCAGGTCGCCGGCAAACAGCACGCCAGTGGTTTCGTCGAGAATCGCCAGGTCGGCCCCGGTGTGGCCGGCTAATGCCAGCAGACGTAACGAATGATTACCCACCGTCAACGTCCCGTCCGCCAGCACCTGGGTCGGCAACACCACCTCAGTACCGCGCATCCAGTCGCCCACCAGCCGGTACATGTTTTCCGCCAGCGCTTCACCCTGTTGTCGCAGCAGGTCGGTGGTACCCGCCAAGGCGCCAATGGGCACGTTGCTGAAAGCCTGGTTGCCCAAGACGTGGTCAGGGTGATGATGGGTCAGCAACACCTGGATGACGGGTTTATCGGTGGTCGCGGCAATAGCCTGGCGCAGCGCCTCGGCGTAGCGCTTCGACGGCCCGGTGTCGATCACCACCACGCCGGCATCGGTGACGATGAACGCGGTATTGACGATGTTGCCACCGTTGGCCTTGGCAAAATTCTCGGTGCTGCCTTCCAGCAGCCAGGTACCTTCGGCGATCTGCCGGGGCTTGAGTGCATAGTCCGTCCCGGCCCACGTCGGCCAGCACAAGCTCAGGAACATCAGCAACAACCAGCGCATGGCGCGCTCCTTGTGGTCAGGGGATCGCCGCCTCGAACGTATTGCCGCTGTTGTCGCGCAGCAGCAGGCGGGTCTGGCCCGGGCCTCGGATGTCGAAGCCCAGGTTGGGGTTTTCACTGACCGCCGGGAACAACTCCAGGCGCGCCAGCACCTGGCCGTCGGCGTCCAGCAGTTGCGCCTGGTTGAGGAAAAACTCCGGGATGCCGCTCACCAGACCGTTATCCATCGGATGGGCCACCTGCAGGCGCAGGCGACTTGAATCACCCCGGGGATAGCGGGCGCCCAGTACCTCGCCCAAGTGTTCCTCCCAACCCGGCTGGGTGCGCACCACGCTGGGCGCGGTGCAGCCGCCACCGGCCGCGTCGATCAGGGTCGAACCGACGTGCCACAAGCCATCGCGGGTCTGCACGGCGGCGCGCAATGGCGTGGCTTGCTCAATGCGGATGCGGATCGACAGCCAGGGCAGCACTCGCTCCCCCGGTTGGAAGTCGACGATTTTCGGCAACGGATTCAGCTCGGCCCACGCCAGCACCCGTACGACGTCGCCGGTAAAGGCCCGGGCATCTATTTCCAGTGGCACTTGGCGTGCGTTTTCGGCAAAGGGTGGCGCCAGCAGCCGCACCCGGTCGTCGAACACGAACGGCGCATCCCCCAGCAATTGCTTGTGATAAAAGGCCCACATCACCGACGGCACCGGATCTTTCCCTGGCTCGACCGCCGCCCACGTGGTCATCGACAGACCACACCACAGCAGGCACCACATGACCCATTTCATCCCGGCGCTCCTATTGATACATCTCCGGCACTTCGTAACGCAGGCCGTAATGGGCATAGACGGTCTTGACGCTGCCGTCACGGATCAAGCCTTCCAGCGCCTCCTCCACCGCATAGGCCAACTGACGGTTGCTTTCATGCACCGCCATGCCGATTTCCCAGCGTTGCTTGCCCATGTTCGGGTAGGCGTTTTCCGCCAGCGCCAGTTGCGGATCAGCCGCCTCGTGCACTTGCCAATCGACCTCACCGCGCATGGCCATGACGGCATCCACCTCCCCGGCCTGCATGGCCTTGAAGGCTTGGCTGACACCGGGGTAATGGTGGGTCCTGGCCCGGAGCATGCCGTTGAACACCGACGTCAGGTAGAACGACGGCACGCTGTCGACTTCAACGCCAATGGGGTGCTGCTGGAACACCGCGACACTGCCCACCGACTCCAACCGGCGCCGGTCGTACGCCACCTGCCAGGACTCCTGCTGATAAGGCCCGAACATCACCACCTGGGCGTTTGCCAGTTCGCCGATGTCGTTGCGCTTTTGCGCGTAGTCGTGATCGTAAGGCACGCGCATCATCAGGTCGGCCAATTGCCGCTCGTGCAACGGACTGCTGCGCCAGATGTAATCGCGCAGGTCGTCATCGAGTTTTTCACCCGGCGGTGCCCACATCAGTTGCAGGCGCACGCCAAGCGCTTTGGCCAGGGCCTGGGCCAGTTCCACGTCCACGCCCCTGGGTTGACCGTGGTCTTCGAAACTGTAGGGTGCGAAATCCTTGTAGACCGCGACCTTCAACTCACCGGCGGCGATCATCTGGTCGTAGCTGCGCACCTGCGCCTGCACCGCCTGGCCACACAGGAGCAGGCTGCACATTACCCACCCGAACAGGCGCATGGCGATCACTCCTCCACGTGCACGCTGTCGAGATAGGTGCGCACCGCCCACAAGGCTTCCTGGCTCAAGTAGTCGGCCATTTTCGGCATGTAGACCCGGCCGTCGCGCACCGCACCGTGACGTACGCGCTCGACAAACCACTCATCCCCGGCGTCGGCGGCGTCGAGCAGACGCAGGTCCGGGGCGATGCCACCAGACTTGGCTTCCAGGCCATGGCAAGCCGCGCAGTTCTGGTTGTAGGCCGATGAGCCGATCTCCAGTGCCCGGTCGTGTTCGGGTGAGGTGCGATAAGGGTTCACCGTCGCCCAGCCGTCACCGTCCAGTGCGACACCGGTGTCCTTGATTGGGGTCAGTCCCTTGGTTTCCACTGCTTGGGGCACCACGTTGCCATGGGCCCATGCGGAGCCTGCGCCGGCCAGCCCCATCAGCAGTGCGCTAGCGATGATGGCGTTGCGTTTTGTTGTCATTGTTATGCCCTCTAGATTGCACGCAAGACCTCTGTGAAGAAGCCGTGCCTTCATCTTAGGAACCCCCTGCCGCCAGCCGAATGCTGCTTTGGTGGTCGCGTTCTAGTTCCTTGGTAGCAGGCCATCCGACGCAGGTCGTAAAGACAGGCCGTTCGGGAAGTCTTCCCGGCAAGGGCGGGACTTTTTCCGTATCGGCAAGGGCGTGGTGCGACTCACCCTAGTCAGGCCAAAACCTTTCACTGGGAACTGCCACCATGAGAATAAAAACGCTACCCGCCCTCTCCTCCCTGACCGTTGCCTTGCTGCTGGCCGGCAGTCTGTCGCTGAGCCCCTTGGCCAGCGCCGCGGCACCAGGCGTCAGCTGGGAAGACATCGCCAACGACCACCTGACCACCCAGGACGTGCTGCAATACGGCATGGGCACCAACGCCCAGCGCTGGAGCCCGCTGGCCCAGGTCAACGACAAGAACGTGTTCAAGCTCACCCCGGCCTGGTCCTACTCCTTCGGCGACGAGAAGCAGCGCGGCCAGGAATCCCAGGCCATCGTCAGCGACGGCGTGGTGTATGTCACCGGCTCGTACTCGCGAGTGTTCGCCCTTGACGCCAAGACCGGCAAACGCCTGTGGACCTACAGCCACCGGTTGCCGGACAACATTCGCCCCTGCTGCGACGTGGTCAACCGCGGCGCGGCCATCTATGGCGACAAGATCTACTTCGGCACCCTGGACGCGCGCGTCGTCGCCCTGGATAAAAACACCGGCAAAGTGGTGTGGAACAAGAAGTTCGGCGACCACGCCAGCGGCTACACCATGACCGGCGCCCCGGTGCTGATCAAGGATAAGACCAGTGGCAAGGTGCTGCTGATCCACGGCAGTTCCGGCGACGAGTTCGGTGTGGTCGGGCAGTTGTTCGCCCGCGACCCGGACACCGGTGAAGAAGTCTGGATGCGGCCATTCGTCGAAGGCCACATGGGCCGCCTCAACGGCAAGGACAGCACGCCGACCGGCGACGTCAAGGCGCCCTCCTGGCCCGACGACAAGACCACCGAGACCGGCAAGGTCGAAGCCTGGAGCCACGGTGGCGGCGCACCTTGGCAGAGCGCCAGTTTCGATGCCGAGACCAACACCATCATCGTCGGCGCGGGCAACCCTGGCCCATGGAACACCTGGGCGCGCACGGCCAAGGACGGCAACCCTCACGATTACGACAGCCTCTACACTTCCGGCCAGGTTGGTGTCGACCCAAGCACGGGCGAAGTGAAGTGGTTCTACCAACACACGCCCAACGACGCCTGGGACTTCTCCGGCAACAACGAGCTGGTGCTGTTCGACTACAAGGACAAGAACGGCAAGGTGGTCAAGGCGACCGCCCACGCCGACCGCAACGGTTTCTTCTACGTGGTGGACCGCAACAACGGCAAACTGCAGAACGCCTTCCCTTTTGTCGACAACATCACCTGGGCCAGTCATATCGACCTCAAGACCGGTCGGCCGGTGGAAAACCCCGGTCAGCGCCCGGCCAAGCCATTGCCGGGTGAAACCAAAGGCAAGCCGGTGGAAGTCTCGCCACCGTTTCTCGGCGGCAAGAACTGGAACCCCATGGCCTACAGCCAGGACACCGGCCTGTTCTACGTTCCCGGCAACCACTGGAAAGAGGAATACTGGACCGAGCAAGTGAACTACAAGAAAGGTTCGGCCTACCTGGGCATGGGCTTTCGCATCAAGCGCATGTACGACGATCACGTTGGCAGCCTGCGGGCAATGAACCCCACCACCGGCAAAGTGGTGTGGGAACACCAGGAAGCGCTGCCGCTGTGGGCCGGCGTGCTGGCGACCAAGGGCAACCTGGTGTTCACCGGCACCGGCGACGGTTTCTTCAAGGCCTTCGACGCCAAGACCGGCAAGGAGCTGTGGAAATTCCAGACCGGCAGCGGGATCGTCTCCCCACCCATCACCTGGGAACAGGACGGCGAGCAGTACATCGGCGTGACCGTCGGTTACGGCGGCGCCGTGCCGTTGTGGGGCGGCGACATGGCCGAACTGACCAAGCCCGTGGCCCAGGGTGGTTCGTTCTGGGTGTTCAAGATTCCGAGTTGGGATAAGGCGACGGCGCAAAAATAACTGCTCCAACCTGGGCCCCGACTGCATCACGGGGCGGAGCCACACCACACCCCCTGTGGGAGCGAGCTTGCTCGCGATCGCGCAGTATCAGTCGATATCAATGCAGGCTGAACCACCGCGATCGCGAGCAGGCTCGCTCCCACAGTTACCGAGTTCCAACCATGAAATATTTCCCTGCTGTACTCCTGCTGACCATTATCCATGCCAACGCTGACGACTCTGCCCCCTCTCTGACAATCAACGGCTGCACCATCGCCGAATCCAGTCAATGCCCCGGCGCCAACCTGCGAGGCGCAAAACTGGCGAACCAAGACCTGAGCAAAATGAACCTCAGCGGTGCCGACCTGCGCGACGCCGACCTGCGACACGCACGGCTGGACCTGGCCAATCTGGAGCGCGCCCAGCTTCAAGGCGCCAACCTGACCCGGGCCAGCCTGCAACAAAGCAACCTGCGCCTGGCGGACTTCACCGGCGCCACCCTCAAGGCGATCCAGGGTTGGGGCCTGTTCGCCCAGGGCGCGCAACTCCAGCGGGCCGACTTGACGGCGGCCTACCTGCAATTCGCCCGCCTGTCCGGGGCCCGCTTGCACGAGGCCAACCTGCAGGCGGCAGACCTGGAAATGGCCTGGCTGAGCAAGGCCGACCTCAAGGGCGCCGACCTGCGCGACGCCAACCTACAGGAAGCCAAGCTCGGCGAAAGCAACCTGGAACAGGCCAACCTGAGCGGTTCTCGCCAGCATTACGGGAATTTCCAGGATGCGAACATGCAGGGCTGTACCGGGTGCCCGACATCCTGGGATCAGTGAAGACTTGATCGTTCCTACGCTCCGCGTGGGAATGCCTCAACGGACGCTCCGCGTTCGGCTCTGTCATTTCACCCCGCCACCCGCACCACCCCCATATCGATCCCCAGGTGCACCAGCTCAGCATGGGAGCTGACCTGCAACTTGCTCTTGAGCAGCGTCAGGTGGTTGGACACGGTCTTGGCGCTGATGCACAGCTGTTCGGCAATGGTCCGGGCCGGGGTGCCCTTGGCGAGCATGACGAAGATCTCCAGCTCTCGTTGGGTCATGCATTGCAGGCGCGGGTCGACATCCTGGCGCGAGCTGGCGCAGGCCAGTTGCGTGGCCAGGGATTGCTCGATGTAGACATGCCCGGCCAACACTCGCCGCACCGCCTCCACAAGCACCTGGGGTGCCGAATTCTTGGTCAGGTAGCCCGCAGCGCCGGAGTCCAATGCCTGGCGCACCAAGGGCAATTCATCGTGCATGCTGAAGAACAACACCCGCAGTTGTGGCAGGCGCTGGCGTAGCCGGCGGGTGGTTTCCAAGCCACTGATACCGGGCAGGCCGAAGTCCATGATCACCAGATGCGGCACCTGCTCCTGCACCTGACTCAACGCCTCCTCGCCGGTGGCCGCCTCGCGGACCTGCAGGTCCGGCATCAACACCCGCAAAAGGCTGGCATAGCCCTGCCGAACCACCGCATGGTCGTCCACCAACAAAATGTTCATCACGCCTCCAGGGCAATATTCAAGGCCAGCGCCCAACCGGCGCCAGGCTGGCTGATGATGCGCAGCTCACCGCCCAGGCTGCGCGCCCGCTCGGACATCGAGTGCAAGCCAACACCGGCGCGCGATGGTTGTGTCGCTCCGCAACCGTTGTCGCGCACCAGCAACCGCAGGCGCCCGGCGCGGCGTTGCAGACGAATCCGCACCTGCGTGGCGCCGGCATGCCGGGCAACGTTGGTCAACGCTTCCTGCAGCAAGCGATACAAATGGGTCTTGTCCGGGCCGGACAAGGGCGGCAGTGCTTTGTCGATCCACACCTGACAGGTGATGCCCTGGCTGGCCTGCCATTGCCCGGCCAACAGCCTGATGGCCTCGCACAACGGCAGGTGTTGCAACACCACTGGGTACAAGTCATGCACCAGTGCCCGGAAACCCAATTGCAAATGCTCGCAATGCTCTTCGAGCTGGCTGACGGTCTGCTCCAGCGCCGGCGGTTGATCCATCACCAGCCGCAGCAGGCAGGCACGGGCACGAATACCGGCCACGTATTGGCCCAAGTCGTCGTGCAGGGTCTGCGCCAGCTGGGTACGCTCCTGCTCCTGCACGGCCAGCAAGGCCTGGGTAAGCCGGGCGTTATCGGCCTGGGCCTCGGCCAGGGCGGCGGTCATGCGGTTGAAATGCCCCGCCAGATGCTGCGCCTCCGCCCCCCCTTCAGTGCCCAGGCGCACCTGCAGGTTCCCGGCAGACACCTGACGCAATGCATGCAGCAACTCATCGAGCAAACGCATGGCCCGGCGTACCCCCCAGCGAATCACCAACAGGCTGAGCGACAGCGCCAAGGCGCAGACGTACAACAGTTGCACCAAGGAATCGAGAATCTCATCGATTTCATCGCGCGGATCGACGGCAATCCAGGCCCGTCGACCGTCCGGCAAATCCACTACCTGGGCCGCGGGTCCGTCATCCAATAGGCGGCGACCGAGCCAGGCCTTCATCCCGGCTTCATCCGCCGGGAACCATTCCCCAGGGGCCAGCCAACGAACCCGCACATGACGCAGGCTGCCGGTCAAGCGCGGTTGGAGACTGGCCGGATCGCGCTCGGCGGTTTCACCCAGGTAATGCACCACCGACTCGGCCGATTGCAGCTCTCGTTTCACATCGGCCATGGCCTGGTGCAACAACAGGACTGCACAGGCCAGGGTGACCAGGGCGAAAAAGGCGGAAACCCAGAGATTGATGCGCCACAGGGCTGACATGGCTAGCGGCCCATTGCCGGAATGAGCTCGCAGTGTGTATGCACGCCACAGATCCCTTGCGGGTGTTTGCAGGTTTTGTGTTTGCCAGGCAACCGATCAACCCCAATCAAACTCAGAATCAGCAGAAACGGTAGCAGCAGCGCTTTGAGAATCCGCATGGTCTGTCCCTTCCTGGTCAATGACGATGCCTTGCATGCTAAAACCCCGGCCTCCAAGGTGAGTTACTACCTTGGTACTGCACTGGCGGTACTTTCTGCATATTTCCCCATGAGCCTGGGCTTTCTATGCTGACGCTACCTGCAATGGAGGATGTCATGCGCCGGCTCGTCAGTTACGCCTTGGTTTCTCTGCTGGCCGCGGCAACCGCTCACGCGGACGATGCCATGCCGCTGCAAGTACGCATCGGCTATCTGGGCTATCGCCCCGATCCAGGCCCGTTGCTGTCCAACGTCATTACCGAACCGACCGATGCCGGGTTACGCGGCGCTGAGCTGGCAATCGTCGACAGCAACAGCACCGGACGTTTTCTCAAGCACGACTACCGCCTGGAAAGCGCCCGCGCCGACACCCCCGAAGCGCTGCTCCAAGCCGCCCGAGCCCAACACGATCAGGGCCTGCGACTGTTCGTGGTCAACGCACCGGCCGCCAGCCTGCGCCAACTCAGCGCCGCCCTGCCCGACAGCCTGCTGTTCAACGCCGGCAGCCCCGACGATAGCCTGCGCAGCACCCACTGCCTGGGCAACGTGCTGCACAGCCTGCCCGACCGCGCCATGCTCGCCGATGCCCTGGTGCAGTTCAGCGTCGTGCGTAAATGGCGGCGGGCCTTGCTGATCGTCGGCCAGACGCCCGAGGACCAGGCCTATGCCGCCGCATTGCACCGGGCCATGAAACGCTTCGGCATGAAGATCGTCGCCGAGAAGGTCTGGCAGTTCGACAACGACCAGCGCCGCAGCGCCCAGGCCGACATGCCGCTGTTCACCCAGACCGCCGAATACGACGTGGTGCTGGTGGCTGACGAGCGCGGCGACTTCGGTGAATACCTGCCCTACCAGACCTGGTACCCACGCCCGGTAGCCGGCACCCAAGGGCTGACCCCCACCGGTTGGCACAAGACCGTGGAAACCTACGGCGCGGCGCAACTGCAAAAACGCTTTGAAGCCCTGGCCGGACGCTGGATGAACGACCGCGATTTCGCCGCTTGGATTGCCGTGCGCAGCATCGCCAGCGCCGTGAGCAAGTTACGTCAGGACGATCCACTGGCCATCCGCCAACTGGCCCTCAGCGACCAGTTGCCCCTGGACGGCTTCAAGGGTCGCAAGCTCAGCTACCGGCCCTGGAACGGCCAGTTGCGCCAACCGATTCCCCTGGTCCAGCCACGGGCACTGGTCAGCACCTCGCCCCAGGACGGTTTTCTGCACCCCTCCAACGAGATGGACAGCCTGGGCTACGACCAGCCCGAAGTGAGCTGCCGTTACCCCTGATCGACAACAACAATAAGGAAAACCGCCATGCGCCGCGCCCTGACTTATCCGGCCCTGTTATGCAAATCCCTCGCCCTGGGCGCTGCGCTGCTCGCCGCCGGTCCTTGCGCCGCCGCCAGCATCGCCTGGGTCTCCAATGAGAAAGACAACAGCCTGAGCCTGATCGACATGCAGAGCCTGGAAGTCATCGAGACCTTGCCGGTGGGCCAGCGCCCCCGAGGCTTGCTGCTGTCGCACGACAATCGCCTGCTGTACATCTGCGCCAGCGACTCGGACCGGGTCCAGGTGATGGACGTCGCCACCCGCAAGATCATCAAGGAACTGCCCTCCGGCAAGGACCCGGAGCAGTTCGCCCTGCACCCCAATGACCGCTGGTTATATGTCTCCAACGAAGACGATGCCCTGGTCACAGTGATCGATACCCAGAGCTCAGAAGTGCTGGGCCAGATCAGCGTGGGCGTCGAGCCCGAAGGCATGGCCGTCAGCCCTGACGGCAAGTGGGCGGTCAACACCAGTGAAACCACGAACATGCTGCACTGGATCGACACCAGCACCCAGACCCTGGCCGACAACACCCTGGTGGACCAGCGGCCACGCTTCGTCGAATTCAATCGCGACGGCACGCAGCTCTGGGCCTCGGCGGAGATCGGCGGCACGTTGACGGTGCTCGACGTGGCGACGCGCAAAGTCCTCAAGACGCTGACGTTCCAGATCAAGGGCGTGCACCCGGACAAGGTCCAACCGGTGGGTATCAAGCTCAGTGCCGACGGCAAGCTGGCGTTCGTCGCCCTGGGCCCGGCCAACCATGTGGCGGTGATCGACGCCAAGACCTTCGAAGTGCTGGAGTACCTGCTGGTGGGTCGGCGGGTCTGGCAGCTGGCGTTCACCCCAGACCAGAAGCAACTGCTGGCGACCAATGGGGTGAGCGGCGATGTCTCGGTGATCGACGTGCAGAGCCGCAAGGTCCTGAAGTCGGTGAAAGTCGGGCGCTACCCTTGGGGCGTGGTGGTCACGCCATGAACGCCCTGGAGGTCAGCGACCTGAGCTTTGCCTATGGCGCGCGCGAAGCCCTCAAGCAGATGAATTTCAGCCTGCCCGCCGGACACTTCGCCGCGCTGCTGGGGCCCAACGGCGCCGGCAAGTCAACGCTGATTGCCCTGCTCACGCGCCTGTACGACCTGCAACGCGGCGACATCCGCGTCGGTGGTCATTCCCTGCAGAAGTCGCCGCGCCCGGCCTTGCGACAGTTGGGCGTGGTGTTCCAACAGAGCACCCTGGACCTGGACCTGAGCATCGAACAGAACCTGCGTTATCACCTCGCGCTACACGGTTTTTCGCGGCGCCAGGGCAGCGCCCGCATCGACGCTGAACTGACCCGCCAGCACCTGACGGAGCGCCGTCACGAGCGGGTACGCGACCTCAACGGTGGCCATCGACGCCGGGTTGAGATCGCCCGCGCCCTGCTCCACGAACCGCGCCTGTTGCTGCTCGACGAACCCAGTGTCGGCCTTGATCCGGCCAGCCGCCTCGCCCTAGGCTTGCACATCCGACAACTGTGCAGCGAGCAAGGCATCAGCGTGCTCTGGACCACGCACTTGCTCGACGAGGTGCAGCCCAGCGACGACCTGTTGATCGTACACCAGGGCCGTCTGGTGGCCAGCGGGCAGGCCGACGCAGTGAGCCTGGAATACGGGGGCACTCTCGGCTCGGCTTTCACCCGCTTGACCGCCTCGGGAGTCCGCCCATGAATGCGTACTGGCAATGTTTCAGCGGCATCGTAACGCGCGAATGGCTGCGCTTCGTGCTGCAACGCACACGACTGCTCAGCGCCCTGGTACGACCACTGCTATGGCTGCTGGTGTTCGCCGCCGGCTTTCGCGCGGCACTGGGCATCGCCATCATCGCGCCTTACGACACCTACATACCCTACGAGGTATACATCGTGCCCGGGCTGGCCTGCATGATCCTGTTGTTCAACGGCATGCAGGGTTCGCTGTCGATGGTCTACGACCGGGAAATGGGCAGCATGCGCGTGTTGCTCACCAGTCCCCTGCCCCGGGCGTTCCTACTGGCGAGCAAATTGTTGGCGACTTCGCTGATCTCACTGTTGCAGGTCTATGCCTTTCTGGCCATCGCCTGGCTGTACGGCATCCAGCCGCCGACCATGGGCCTGCTGCTGGCCCTGCCGGCCCTGCTGCTGGTGGCCCTGATGCTCAGCGCCCTGGGATTATTGCTGTCCAATGCCATCCGGCAACTGGAGAACTTCGCCGGGGTGATGAATTTCGTGATCTTCCCGATGTTCTTCCTGTCTTCGGCGCTGTACCCGCTGTGGAAAATGCAGGAAGCCAGCCCCTGGCTGTACTGGCTCTGCGCAATCAGCCCGTTCACCCATGGCGTGGAGTTGGTGCGTTTTGCCTTGTACGAGCAGTTCAACCTGCTGGCGATGGCGGTGTGCGTGGGGTTGACCCTGGTGTTCGCGCTGTTGGCGGTGTGGACGTTCAATCCGCAGCATGCGGCGCTGCGCAAGGCCAGTTGAACTGCCTGACACAATTCCCCTGTGGGTGGACTCACCTGTGGGCGAGCTTGCTCGCGATAGCAGTGCATCAGTCAACATCATTGTCGAATGACCCGTCGCTATCGCGAGCAAGCTCGCTCCCACAAGGTTCTCCACAAGGGTTCTGTGCAGGGCCCATGGCTAAAATTACTACTTTAGTACTGGTTTTCCTGTCTATGGTCGCATTCACAAGACCTCGACCCTGGCATGTAATGGGCGCATAACAAAAAGGATAAATCCTATGCCCCGCTTGCTGGCGTTCCTCCTGCTGGGTCTGGCGCTAAATGTCGCACAGGCCGATACCGCGCTGTTTTCAGCGCAGGGCTATCGCATCGCCCAATACCGCAGCCCGACGCCCGCCACCATCGACGGCGCCCAGACCCTCGACACCCAGGCCCTGCAACACCTGCTCGGCCAAGCCTCGCCCCCCGTGCTGATCGACGTTTATCGTCGTCCGTGGCTCCAAGGGCGTTTCATCGACAACGAACCCCACGCCAACCTCCCCGGCAGCCTGTGGCTGGCCAATACCGGTGACGGCGATCTCGACCCGACCTGGCAGGGCTACTTCAGCCATCACCTGCGCACGGCCACTGGCGGGCGGCTGGATCTACCGCTGGTCTTTTATTGCCGCGCCGATTGCTGGCTGAGCTGGAACGCGGTAAAACGCGCCGCCGCCATGGGCTATAACCATGTGTACTGGTATCGCGATGGCCTCGATGCCTGGGAGGCGGCCAACCTGCCCCTGCAAGCGGCCCGACCCGAACCCTTTCCCTGATCTTGCAAGAAGTGCGTGTAACTGCCTTGCCCCACACGACAATAACGAGGTGAATGGCCATGTATAAAATCCTGATAGCCGACGATCACCCACTGTTTCGCGAAGCCATCCACAATGTCATCAGCGACGGCTTTCCTGGCAGCGAGGTCATGGAGACCGCCGACCTGGACAGTGCCCTGGCCTTGACTGCCGAGCACGACGACTTGGACCTGATCCTGCTGGACCTGAACATGCCCGGCATGCACGGGCTCAATGGCCTGATCAACCTGCGCAACGAGGCACCGACCATCCCCGTGGTCATTGTCTCTGCCGAGCAGGACAAACAGGTGGTACTGCAAGCCATCACCTATGGTGCGGTGGGTTTCATCACCAAATCCTCGCCACGCTCGCAGATGACCGATGCCATCGAGCAGATCCTAAACGGCAACGTGTACCTGCCCCCCGACATCATTCGCACGCAAAAAAGCCCAATGGGCCGGCGCCTGAACGAAACCCCGGCGTTCCCGCCGGAACTGCTCCAGGCCTTGACCCGCAAGCAACTGCTGGTGCTCGAACGCATGACCAAGGGCGAGTCGAACAAACAGATCGCCTACACCCTGGACATCGCCGAAACCACGGTCAAAGCTCACGTCTCGGCGATCCTGCGCAAACTCAATGTGCACAACCGGGTGCAAGCAATCCTCAGTGCCGGGGATATTGATTTCGGGGCTTATTTGCGGCGTTGAACAGCCGACACAACCCCCTGTGGCGAGGGCGCTTGCTCCCGCAGGGCTTTGTGTAGGCGCTGCCGAAGGCTGCGATCTTTTGGTCTTTCGCTTGGGATTGGGATTCAAGTGTCTGGGAAAGATCGCAGCCTCGTTGCACTCGACAGCTCCTACACAGCTCCTACATAGCTCCTGCACAGCTCCTGCACAGCGCCTGCAGGACCGGCGGGAGCAAGCTCCCAAGGCGGTGCGGCTTAACAACTCGTTGCCCCACCCAACAGATGACTCATCGCAATCTTGAGCTTCATCGGCCGCACCGGCTTGTGCATCAGGGTGTGCCCACGCTCGCGGATCTGCTGCTTGAGTTCGTTGCTGTAGTTGGCGGTGATCATCATGGCCGGGATCGGTGAGGCCCGGCGGGCGTTGATCCGGGCCACGGCATCGACGCCGTTCTGATCGTGGTCCAGGTGATAATCGGCGATCAGCAAATCGGCCTCGGCATGGTAGTTGTCCACCTGGCGGGCCAGGTCCTGTTCCGACAACGCGGTCACTACCTGGCAACCCCAGCCCTCCAGCAAAGTACGCATGCCGGCACAGATCGCCGCATCGTTATCCAGCACCCAGACCCGAGCCCCGCGCAGTCGTTCGAGCATCGGCTCGCTCATGTCCAGGCACGGCAACGGCTTGGGCGCCGTGGCGCTCAGCGGCACGTCGATGGCAAACATCGAGCCCTTGCCGGGCCAGGAGCGCACCTGGATCCGGTGGCCGAGGATCCCGGCGATTTTCTCGACAATCGCCAAGCCCAGGCCCAACCCACGGTCCTGGTTCGGGCGCTGCACGTCGCCGCGCTTGAACTCTTGGAATATTTCCTCCAGGCGGTTCTCGGCAATGCCAATGCCGCTGTCCCAGACCTGAATCGACACGCGCTGGCGGTGTCGCCGGCAACCCAGCACCACCCGGCCGCTGGGGGTGTAGCGAATGGCGTTACTCAGCAGATTGCGCAGGATCCGCGCCAGCAATTGCATGTCGCTGTGCACCAGCACCGAACAGCCGACAAAGTGCAACTCCAGCCCTTCGCTGCGGGCGACCTGGGCGTATTCGGCGGCCAGGTTGTCGAGCAGCTCGCTGAGGCCGAACGGCGCGACATCGGCCTTGATCACCCCCGCGTCCAGCTTGGATATGTCCACCAGGGTGCCCAACAAGTTCTCCACGTCCTGCAGCGAATTGCTGACGTTGCGCACCAGTTGCGCGTTGGCGACCGGTTCGCGGCGCTCAAGCAAGGCACTGGTGAACAGCCGGGCGGCATTGAGCGGTTGCAGCAGGTCATGGCTGACTGCTGCGAGAAACTTGGTCTTCGACAGGTTGGCCTGCTCGGCCTCGCGCTTGGCCTCCCGCAGACGCAGTTCCACCCGGCTACGCTCGTCGATTTCGCGCAGCAACTGATCGTTGAGGGTGGTCAGTTCGGCCGTGCGCTCCTGGACCCGTTGTTCCAGGTTCTGGTAGGCCTGGTGCAGCGCTTCAGCGGTGCGCCGGCGTTCGGTGATGTCGCGGATCAGCACGAAAATCCCGACCACTTCACCGTTGGCCAAGCGGTTGGGTACGTAGGAGCGCAGCATGTAGCGCTCCTGGTTATTGATGTTGGTCTCGGCGAACTCGAACGTCACGCTCTCACCCGCCAACGCCCGCGCCACGTAGGCTTCCAGGCGCTGGTAGTGCTGCTCGCTATGGGCTTCGCGCAGGTTCTGGCCGAGCATCACGCCACGGGGCCAGCAGTACCACTGCTCGTAGACCTTGTTGGTGAATTCATAGACCAGGTCGGCGTTGAGGTAGGCGATCAGCGCCGGCACATGGTCGGTGATCAGGCGAATCCAGCGTTCGCTTTCGCTCAGCGCCTCGGCGTGCTGGTAGCGTTCGGTAATGTCGGTGAAGGTGTTGACGTAACCACCCGTGGGCAATGGATGTGTACGGATCTCCAGGACCCGGCCATCGGACAGGCGCTGCTCGGATTCGTGGATCAGCCGGCCGTTGCTGTCGCGACTGGCCGGGGTCAGCAGTTGCAACTCGCTGTCGGCAATCACTTCGTTGAACGGCCGGTGAGCCGCTACCGGTGCCAGGCCGCTGAGTTCCAGGAAACGCCGGTTCCACAGCTCCAGCACGCCTTGGGCATTGACCATCGCCACGCCCTGGGACAGGTTGTCCACCGCCCGCTGCAACAGGTGGGACTTCTGCGCGATGGCCTGCTCGCGGCGCACGGTTTCACTGAGCTTGACGTCGGTGATGTCGGTAAACAGGATGACCCGGCCGCCCTCCTGGGTCGGCCGCTCGCTGACTTGCAGCCAACGCCCGTTCTGCAAGCGATACAACACGTGCTCGTCGGCTTGTCCGCGGGGTTCTTCGCTGAACAGCCCGTTGGCGGTCATCAGGCGCTTGACCTCGGAAAGCCGCATTCCGGCGATGATGCGCACCCGGCTGTTGGCCCAGAAGGCCTTGAAGCGGCTGTTGAACAGTACGATGCGTTGCTGCTCGTCGAACAGCACAAACGCATCGGAGATGCTTTCGATGGCGTCGATCAAGTGCCGGTGGGCCGTTTCTGCCCGCAGCCGCGCCTCGCCCAGCAGGTGATTGCCGGCCTTGAGCTCAGCCATGGCCTGGTTCAGCGCATCGGTGCGCTCGCGAACCTGCTCGGCCAGCACCACCGAGTGCTGGAACGCCGCATAGGGATCGTTGCCCCGGGTTACGCCGGACTCCACCCGTTCGATCAGCGCATCGTTGATGCGCCGCAACTTGCGGTTTTCATGCTGCTGGGCAGCGAGCTGGGCCTGCAGCTCAACGATGGCCGGGGACGCGATGTCGGGCAATGGCAACTCCGGTGAACGTCTGGTTGATGTGCATGCCATTGAACTGTTCTCCATAGGTGTTGAAGCCCATCACCCGTTGTTCACGCAGGAACTGGCCGATCTGCTCCAGGCCGCCACGGTCTTCCAGCTCCAGACGCCGGAGAAAGCAATCGCAGCCGATGGTCAGCAGCAAGTCACCGAGGCGCGCCTGCAAACCGTCGAACAGCGTTTGCAGGTTCTGCAGCAAGGGGCCGGGGGTCATCGCAGTGAGAACGATGCCGTTCTCCACCGCACAGTAAAAACTCAGGCTCAGGTCCGAGTGCACCTGCTGGATCGCCCGCACGTAGTACTGGTCATTGATGCGCACCGCCAGTGGATGGGCGGCGAAGACCCGGTAGTCGAGGGCGCTCACCGGCACGCCGATGTGCCGGGCGTATTCTTCGGCGGCGGGTTCGGCGTTGAGCTCGTAGACCCGTCGCGAGGCGCTGTCGGCACCGGTCACCACCAGTTTCTCCTCCCGGGGCAGGATGTGATGGGTGGTGAAGACTTCGAATTCCAGCCAGGTATTGATCAACACCACCACCGCCGCGCCGCTGTGGAACTGGCCTTCGAAGTACACGTGGGTGTGGGTCAGGTAGTTGTCATCGCCGGCCGAACCGCCGAAATGCGGGATGTCCCCCAGCGCGGCGCTCAAGGCCGCCAGCACCATTTCTTCGCGGCTGGACAGGCCATCGAGCAGGGTCAAGGCGAAACTGTGGCCCTTGATCGGTGCCAAGGCGTTACTGCGACAGCCGCTCGCCAGGCGCTCGACCATTTGCTGGGCGTCGATCAGGCTGAAGTGCTCCATTTCACCGATCAGTTCGGCGGCAATGGAAAAGTGCCGATGATCGAACCCCACCGCCGTCACACAGTTGCGACCATATCCCTGGGCGGTGATTTCACCGGCGCTGGTACAGCCCACCAGGCGAATTCCACCGAAACTCTGGGACAACGCCTGGCCCAGGGCCGGCAGGTCATATTCGGCAGAACAGAAAAACAGCACGAAGCCCAGGTGCGGGTGCAACAACTGCCGCGCCAACGCTTGGGCCACCTGCTGGACGTCCGTCGCCTGGGACATGGCGCTCACCACACCTTCGCTCTGGGCCTGCTGCATCTTCGCCTCCGGCGGGTGCGTGATAGGAGCCCTGAGTGTACGAAGCCGCGCCCGGTCGACGAATGCTACTTGGGTAGTGGGTGGACGCTTCCATGGGATGAGATTGATGCACAATGTGGCGAGAGCTTACTCCCGCCAAGGTCACCAGGAGCTGTGTAGGAGCTGTCGAGTGTAACGAGGCTGCGATCTTTCCCCAGACACTTGAATCTCAAGCGAAAGATCAAAAGATCAAAAGATCGCAGGCTTCGCCAGCTCCTACAGACCTCAGCAAGGGCACGTTCCCTCACCGCAAAGAGCGGTTCGTTGCCCAGGCTATATCAGTGGCTCATCGGCGACATGGCGGTGGCCTGCCCCAGCAGTTTCTGGTCGATGTCTTCCAGGCGCAGCACCCGGCCGCCGCTGTCGCTGGCGAGTTTTTGTGCCGCCTGGGGGTCGGAGAACGAGGCCAGGACCACACCCATGGCGCCTTTAAGCCCGCTGCCGATGACGAAGTAGGCGGTTCGGGCGTCGATCAGATGGGTGTCATCCGGTGTATCCCAATGGCTGCGGCCCATGTCGTGGACATACAGTTTGACGTCGGCTCGATGGTTTTCCGGCTGCAACCACCAGCCCAGCATCTCCGCCGGCGAGCAAAATTTCTTTACCCCCCCTGCCCCGACCGCCGCGCCCTTGGGCCCGGGGAAGTCAGTGATGACCATGCCGCACACATGGCACTCGTCACTGGGATGAAACGCCAGCGCCGCCTCGCTGGCCGCAGGTGGCTCGGCTTTGCCGCAGGCCGCCAGCGCCAAACACATCAACACCCCGGCCAAGAGGCGCCCCCCCATGAGGTACATCTTGTTCATCGTTGCATGCTCCCTTATCAAGATTGAAATTCACGGGCACCGGCGATTGAACAACCGATAGGCCAGCCACAACGGAACCGTCATCCACAGGCCCAGGCACAGCCAGAGCAAAGGCGCCGACACCGGCAGGTCGCTGCCCAAGGTCAACACCGCGGCGCCGCTGGACGCCTCGAACCCGGACAGGTTGATCAGCCGATACACGTCGGTAGGGTTCAATAGCAGCAGCCATGGCAACAGTTCCGGGCTGAAGCGCCCCTCGCTCAGCACCAGCAACGCCAGCAAGGCCAGGTCGAACACCAGCACGAAGAAAAACCAGACCCCCAGCGCCAATCCGGCCGCGGTGGATTTCTCTGCCGACACGCAGCTCAGCACATACGCCAACCCGAGGAACACCCAGCCCAGCAGCGTGCTGGATGCCATGAAGCGACCGAAGGCCCAGAGCAGCTGGCTCAACTGGACATCGTCCACCAACAGGGCGATGGCAAGCATTGCGCAGCCAAAACCGATGAAGGTGGCAAGGGCCAGGATCAAGCCGTGCCCCGCAAACTTGCCCAGCAGCAATTGGCCGCGCCCCAACGGGTAGGTCAGCAACAGCAGCAAGGTGCCGCTCTCGTCCTCGCCGACAATCGCGTCATAGGCCAGCAGCAAGGCAATCAAGGGCATCAGGAAGGTCGCCAGGCTGGACAGGCTCGCCACCGTGGCAGGCACCGAGGTGAACCCCAGTTGACCGGACGCCGCCGCGCCGAGCCAGGCGATGCCAATCGCCAGCACCGCGAACAACAGGCTGATCGCCAACAACCAGCGATTGCGCAGGCCGTCGCTGAACTCCTTGCGGGCCATGTTCCAGACCGGATTCATAGGCTGGTCTCCTCGGCAGCGGCACGGACCATGTAATGACGATACAAATCCTCCAGCGACGGCGGCTTGATCTCGACATCCGACGGGTCATCCTGGGCCAGTAGCTGGCGCAGCAATTTAAGCTTGCTGCCATCCGGCGCGGACACCTGCACCCCTTCGGCCCCCCACCCTTGGGTGGCGTGCCCTTCACTGCGCCAATGCTGGCGAAGCCAGTCGGCCCGCGATAGGCCCGAGGCCCGGATCAGCGTCGGCAACCCCGCGTCCTCCCGCAGCCGGGCCAGGCTGCCCAGGGCCAATAGACGCCCTCGGGTGAGAATCGCGGCGCGGTTGATGTGAGCTTCCACGCCAGGCAAGACGTGAGAACAGAGAATGATGCTGCTGCCCTGCCAACGCAGGCGGTCGAGCAACTGATAGAGGTCCTGGGTGGCGATGGGGTCCAGGCCTACGGTCGGTTCATCCAGCAATAACAGGCGCGGCTGGCCGAGCAGTGCCTGGGCCAGACCAAGACGCTGGCGCATGCCCTTGGAATACGTCTTCACACGCCGTGTCGCGGCAGCCGCCAGCCCGACCTCCTCCAGCAAACGCTGCACCTGCTCCGGTGCGGCACCTTTGAGCCGGGCAAAATGGCGCAAGGTTTCCAGCCCGCTCAACTGCGGATAGAACATCACGTTCTCGGGCAGATAACCGAGCATCTGCCGCACGCTCGGGTCGCTGGGCGCGCGCCCGAAGACACGTACCTGCCCCTCGCTGGCCCGCAGCAAACCGAGGATCAGCTTCATCGTGGTGGTCTTGCCCGCACCGTTATGCCCGAACAGGCCGAGCACCTCGCCCTGACCCA
This sequence comes from Pseudomonas sp. RL_105y_Pfl2_101, assembly GCF_963970585.1. Classification (NCBI taxonomy): domain Bacteria; kingdom Pseudomonadati; phylum Pseudomonadota; class Gammaproteobacteria; order Pseudomonadales; family Pseudomonadaceae; genus Pseudomonas; species Pseudomonas sp. RL_105y_Pfl2_101. The sequence goes on along the minus strand of NZ_CAXAPG010000004.1, from coordinate 25,786 downwards.
GGTTCAAGTCCAGCCCGCGCAGCACGGCGACATCGCCATAGTACTGGCTGACACCTTCGATCTCGACGACGTTCAAGACACATCCTCCCGGATACTGTTGCGTGGCGGGGGCTGGACAGGCGTATCCATCAGCGGATGACTGTCCATCACCCCGGGGGATTTCATCACTGGGAAGGCTCGCTGCACCCAGCGCAGCAGTTCGATCCCCGGACTGTTCATCAACAACCGCACCTGGGGATACAGCCACAGCAGGCGATCCACGTTGTCGTTGGGTTCATAGGCCACATCGCCCAAGCCGTCGCCGTTGCGATCCCAGCCCAGGTAGTCGCTCCAGTAATTGCCGCGGCCATCCACCGACCACTCCTGCAATCGCGTGGCAACGTATTTGACCTGACGCTGGTTGTGGACGAAGGCATTGCCGGCGATGCGGTTATCCTCCGAGCCGGCCGTCAGGTGGATGCCCACGGCGCTGCGCTGGAAATGATTGCCTTCGATGCGGTTGAACAACGAGTTGTAAATGAACAGGGCCTTGCCCTCGGCACCCGTGATCATGGTGTCGCCGGTGGACCCGTCGCGCACGTCGGTGACGACGTTGTCGCGCAGTGTGGAATAGGTGATGTAGTTCATCAGGATCCCGTAGTTCTGATCCTGTTCGGAGCGATTGCCGATGACCGTCAGCTGGCGGCTTTGCATCAAGGCATAGCCAGTGCGGGTGCGCCGGGTGACGTTGTCCAGCAGGCGATTATCGTTGGCGAACATGTAATGCACGCCGTAGCGCAGGTCCTCCAGGACATTGCCCTGGAGCAGATTGCCATTGGACGTGTCGATGTAGATGCCGTCGCGGGTTTCGCGCACTTGGTTGCCGATGACCCGGGCGCCGTGTACCGCATACAAATGGATGCCATTGCCACGGTCCTGGGAGCGCAGGCTGGGGTCGCCCTGGATGCGGTTGTCGATCAGGCTGACGTCCCGGGTGCCATCGACCCAGATACCGAAGCCCTGGCCCTGCATCCGGTTGCCACGCACCACGGCCCCTTGGGCGAGCGGTTGGATGAACACGGCCGCATTCATGGCCGTCAGGTCGTGGCCCCAGTCCAGGAACGTACACCCCTGAATCCGCACGTTCGGGGCACGAATGATCACGCCATTGCCCTCGCCCTGGCCCTGGAATACGGCATCCGGCGCACACGTGAGGGTCATGGGTTGATCGATGCTGAACGAGCCCCGGTACTGGCCCGCAGGCAGTCGCCATTGCTGATCGCCCTCGGCCTGCAAAGGCAAATCGGTGATCGGCTGCGGCGCACCGAGCGCGCCGCCCGATAGCAGGCACAGCACCAGCGCAATGACCGATTGGCAAGCGTGGCCTGCAGGTTGCGGCTTTTTCCCGGTCATTGCACCTGTCTCCTTGACGAGCCGTCTCAGGCCTTTTCAACCAGCATGCGCCCGACCATTTCCATGTGCAGGGCGTGACAGAACCAGCTGCAGTAGTACCAGTGCAAACCAGCCTTGTCGGCGGTGAACGTGATGGATGAGGTCTGTTGCGGGCTGATCTCCATGCTTGCGCCATGGTTGGTCATGACAAAGCCGTGGGACACGTCCTCGATCTGGTCGATGTTGGTGATGGTCACCGTCACCTCGTTGCCTTGCTTGACGGTGAACTCCGTCAGGCCATAGGTCGGCGCCATCGAGGTCATGTACACCCGCACCTTGTTGCCGTCGCGGATGACCTTGTTGTCGGTTTCCAGGTTGATGCCGTCCTTCTTCGCCCGCTCCACGGTGCCTGCGAAGAACGGATCGTTGCGGTTCCAGATTTTCTGGGGCTTGATCTGGTCGCGTCGCGCGAGAATGCAGTCATGCGGTTCGGCGAAGGCCGGGCCGTCGTGCACCAGCTTCATTTCGTCACCGGAAATATCGATCAGTTGATCGTTCTCCGGGTGCAATGGGCCGGTAGGCAGGAAGCGGTCCTTGGAAAACTTGCACAACACCACCAGCCACTTGCCGTCCGCCTCGCTGGTTTCGGTGAGGGATGCATGGTTGTGGCCGGGCTGGTACTGGACGTCGAGCTTCTGCTTGATGTAATTGACCTTTTCGCCCTTGTAGGCGCGGATGGCATCCTCCATGTTCCACTTCACCACTTGGCTGTCGATGAACAGCGTCGTGTAGGCATAGCCGCGCCCGTCGAACGTGGTGTGCAGCGGCCCGAGCCCCAGTTCCGGCTCGGCGACGATCACTTCGCGTGGATCCTTGTAACGGTCGTTGAACAGGTCATCCAGACGGTCGATGGCGATCATCGAAACCGTGGGCGACAGCTTGCCGTTGGCGATGAAGTATTTGCCGTCCGGCGAGGTATTGAGCCCGTGGGGGTTCTTCGGCACGGGAATGTAGCGAGTGAACTCGGAGTCCTTGCCATCGGTCTTGCGGCCATCGACCACCGGCACCTTGGAGCCGTCCAGGTTAATGAACTTGCCGGCCTTGATCGCCGCCTCGATACGCGCAATGTTGAACACCACCACCCAGTCGCGCTCGTTGCGCATCATGCCGCCCAGGTCGTAGGCCTTCTCGGAGTTGTAGCAGGTGCTGGCGGCGTATTTGCCGGTGTAGTCAGCGTCGGAGTTGTCCAGGTTGCCGTCGACGATCACCTGGAACGCCATTTCCATTTTCTCGGCATCAATGGCGTTGAACATCGTGAAGCTGTTTTTGTCTTGCAGGTCGAAGGTATGACCGTCGTTGGGGTGCGGGATCACGAACTCAGCGTTGGCGAACACGTACTTGGTGTACGGCACCTTTTGCAGGCGCAGGCCGTGAATGGCTTGTACGTTGGGCACGGTGAGGATCTTGTCGCACTTCATGATGTCCAGGCGAATGCGCGCGACCCGGGAGTTGGCCTTGTCGTTGATGAACAGGTATTTGCCGTCGTACTTGCCGTCAGTCATGGAGATGTGCGGGTGGTGGCAATCGCCGTTCTGGTACTTGGCGCTGTCGCCCAGGATGTCCTTGCTTTCGTTGGTCAGGCCCCAACCGGTGGCCGAATCGACGTTGAACACCGGGATGCGCATCAGTTCACGCATCGATGGCACACCCAGCACCCGCACCTCGCCCTGGTGGCCGCCGCTCCAGAAACCGTAGTATTCGTCCAGCTCCCCAGGCCCGACATGGATCTTCGACTTGGCCTCCTTGGCCGCCGCCGCCCAGGACTCACGGGTGAACGTCCCGGCCCCCAGCGCCGTCGCGCCGGCCAGTACCGCACCCGTTATCGCGCCGGTGCCGAGAAAACTGCGCCGACTGACCCCCCTGGGCTCTTCCTCCGAGCCTGGGGTTTGGTTTTTTTTGTCGCTCATGCTGTGTGCTCCATAAAGAATGAAACGGTCAAGGGACAGGCCATTGGGGTGCCTCAAGGCGCCGGGTTCACCTGCACCACGGGAATCAGTTGCGCATCGGTCGCGGTCGCCTTGCCGCGCTTCTTGCGCTTGTTGATCAGCGGCGGGCATTTGTTTTCGTTGTGCCAGGTCATCTGGCAGTCGAGGCAGTAATGGCATTCGTTGGCATTGATCCGGCCGTCGGGATGAATCGCCTGGATCTCGCATTCCTTGGCGCACAGTTGGCAGGGGTTACCACACTCCTTACGCCGCTTGAGCCAGTCGAACAGCCGCAGCCGGGTCGGCATCGCCAGGGCCGCGCCCAGCGGGCAGACGTAGCGGCAATAGACCTTGCGGGTAAACAGGTTGATCACCAGCAGGCCCACTGCGTAGGCCACGAACCACCACTGGCGGTCGAACCTGAGGGTGATGGCGGTCTTGAACGGTTCCACTTCGGCCAGCCGTTCGGCGGTGGCCATCGATTCCAGCGAAACGCCGAACAGCACCAGCAAAATGATGTATTTGATCGCCCACAGTCGCTCATGCACGGCGAACGGCAACTCGTATTGGGGCACCTTGAGCTTGCGCGCCAGTTCGTTGATCAACTCCTGCAATGCACCGAACGGACACAGCCAGCCGCAGAACACCCCGCGCCCCCACAGCAAAATGCTGGCGGCGGTGAACACCCAGAGGATGAAGATCAGCGGATCGGTGAGGAACAGCTCCCAACGAAAGCCTTCGAACAAGGCGTGGACGAAGGTCAGCACGTTGACCACCGACAACTGCGCCAAGGCGTAGCCGCCGAGAAACACCACCGTGAAGACCAGGTAACCGCGGCGCAGCCAATGCAACAGCGTCGGCCGTCGGGCCAGTGAATCCTGGAAAAACAGGATCGCCGTCAGCACCAGCAGGGCTACGCCAAGCACGCTGATTTCGACACTTTTCTGATACCAGAGCGTCAGCCACATCGGCCGGCTGGCTTCTTCGGCGGCCGCCAGTTGTTCGGCGGTCGGCAATGGCCGCTCCAGGTAGGGCTCTGGCAACTGATAGGCCAGCTCAAAGCTGCTGAAAATACCGCTGACCGGCCCGGTCTGGCGACGGATCAGCAGCTCCAGGCTCCAGGGTGAACCGGGGTCGAAACGGTGGGACGCGCGAACGATGAAGACCGCCATTTCGTCGAACTCAGGCATGTCCTCGGCGGCCACATCATCCAGACGTTGGAAGTCCATGTCGCGGAAGCTGATGACGTCGCCGAACTGGCGCACCAGCACCCGGTCGAAAATGCCGCCGCGCACATAACCCGAGCCCTTGAAGGAATACCGCCCGCGGCCCATCACGGCAATGGCTTGCTCGCCGGGCTTGAGCTCGCTCATCAGCGAGCGGTACTGCGTATCGCCCAATAAATTGCGACCGATGGTGGGCGGGTTGAGGTGGGTGACGTACAGGTCGATGAACGTGTCGTCGGCCTGGGCGGCGCTGGCGACTTCAACCTGCTCGGCGTCGGTACCTTTGAAGGTGGCGTCTACTTGACCGCGAGTCAGGTGCAAGCGCCGTACAGCGCCGTTGCCGGTCAAGGTCTTCCAGTCGGCGGGCTCGTAGATGTCCTGACGCACACGTGCCGGCGCCACGGCCAACCCCGCATCGCCCTTGACCAGGCCCAGGGACACTGCGACATCGTGGGCGGCGCGCATGATGACTTCATTGACCACCATCGCCGTCACGGTGGCCCCGGCGATGGCATCCACGGTCACGGCATTCGGATCGCTGGAATGCCCCACCACCACCCGTTGGTTGACCTTGATGCCGCTGTAGCGCGCGCTGAACGCGTGAAGTTTTTCTTCGGCGATGCCGATCAGCAGAATCGGCTCATGGTGTTCGAGCACATAGGCATCGAGAATCACACCGGCCGGATCGAGAATGACCTGGACATTAATTGGCTTGCCTGAATAGGCGGGAATGTCCACCACGTCCAGGCTTTGGAACACATAGCCCAGGACCTTGCCGGCAGCGGACAGCTTGCGCACCTTGAACCGCCCTTCGGGCTCGGAGATCGAATCGGTCTGATTCAGGACATGGTGGATGCGCTGTTGCGGGGTGTCGCCGTAGTCCCTGGCCTGGGCCAGGCCCGTGAACAACAGCAGGAAAACGAACAGCCCACGGAGCCAGAAGCGGGATAGGTGCAGCATCACAAAAGGAGGGGTCATGGAAGCCAGGGCTTAAAGACAGGATCTTGGCGATCATGGTAGGGGTCGGCCCCTTCTTCGGCCCTTGATTGAAATCAACTTGGGAAAAACTTAAGCCCGAATCCATGTGCAGACGCGAGCCCCCGTTGCGGCGAGCGCCCCCCGCTGGAGCAGTAGGTGCTGCACAGGAGCCGTGCAGGAGCTGTGTAGGAGCTGTCGAGTGCAACGAGGCTGCGATCTTTCCCCAAACACTTGAATCTCAAGCGAAAGATCAAGATCAAGATCAAGATCAAAAGATCGCAGGCTTCGCCAGCTCCTACAGAGCCCTGCGCGGGCAAGCGCCCTCGTCAGCTATCGGGGGGCCGTATCCTTGGGAGAAATCTGCAGATGTGTTTCTCATCTCTTGCGCCCAACGTAAATTTTTATCGCACGTGAACGGTTGAACCCGGTCGCATAATTGTCAGCGCTGTGATCCAGTCCACTCTGCCCACGCCATAATGCAGCGCCATAACGCCCTGAAGCGTTGCACCAACGTCCACAAGGAATGCCCGATGCCCCCACGCTCCGCCCCCGCTTCAACCGCTGACTTGGCACAAGCCACCGGTTTCGTCCGGGTGCGTGGCGCCCGCGAACACAACCTCAAGAATGTCGACGTTGACATCCCCCGCGATGCCCTAGTGGTGTTTACCGGTGTGTCGGGGTCTGGTAAGTCGTCGCTGGCCTTCTCTACGCTCTACGCTGAAGCCCAGCGTCGTTATTTCGAGTCCGTTGCGCCTTATGCGCGGCGCCTGATCGACCAGGTGGGCGTGCCGGACGTGGACAGCATCGAGGGCTTGCCGCCGGCAGTCGCCTTGCAGCAACAGCGCGGCACGCCCAGCGCACGCTCATCGGTAGGCAGCGTCACCACCCTGTCGAGCCTGATTCGCATGCTCTACTCCCGCGCCGGCAGCTACCCTGCCGACCAACCGATGCTCTATGCCGAGGATTTCTCGCCCAACACGCCACAGGGTGCCTGCCAGCAATGCCATGGCCTCGGCCGGGTCTATGAGGTGACCGAAGCGTCCATGGTGCCAGACCCGTCACTGACCATCCGCGAGCGCGCCGTGGCCGCCTGGCCCATGGCTTGGCAGGGCCAGAACCTGCGGGACATCCTGGTGACCCTGGGCTATGACGTCGACATCCCCTGGCGCGACCTGCCGAAGAAGCAACGGGACTGGATTCTCTTCACCGAACAAACCCCGACTGTTCCGGTATACGCCGGGCTCACCCCAGCCCAGACCCGTGCGGCTCTCAAACGCAAGCTCGAACCGAGTTACCAGGGCACGTTCAGCGGCGCCCGACGCTACCTGCTGCACACCTTCATGCACTCCCAAAGCGCGCAGATGCGCAAACGCGTGGCGCAATACATGCGCGCCAGTCCTTGCCCGGTGTGCGATGGCAAACGCCTCAAACGCCAGGCGTTGAGCGTGACCTTTGCCGGCCTGGACATCGCCGAGCTGTCGCACCTGCCGTTGCTTGAGCTGGCCGAAGTGCTCAAGCGTGTCCTGGCGCCCGACTATCTGGAACAGGCCGATGAAACGGGAGACGTCCTCAGCCACCGACAAACCCGAGAAGCCCGCGAGCAACGCGCCGCCAGGGGCGACAACCCGCACGCGGGTGGGCCCGACGCGCGCCACACGCCCAACCTCTCCCTGGAGAAACGCCTGGCCGCCCAACGCATCGCCGCTGAACTGCTGGAGCGGATCGTCACCCTGATCGACCTGGGCCTGGGCTACCTCGCCCTGGAGCGCAGCACGCCGACGCTTTCGTCCGGCGAACTGCAACGCCTGCGCCTGGCGACCCAGCTCAATTCCCAGCTATTCGGGGTGATCTACGTGCTGGACGAACCCTCCGCCGGCCTGCACCCAGCCGACAGCGAAGCGTTGTTTGGCGCCTTGCAACGCCTCAAGGCAGCGGGCAACTCGGTGTTTGTGGTCGAACATGACCTCGATACCATGCGTCGCGCCGACTGGCTCATCGACGTAGGCCCGGACGCCGGCGAACAAGGCGGAAAAGTCCTCTACAGCGGTCCGCCGGCAGGCCTTGGACAAGTGTCTGAATCACGAACCCGCGCCTATCTTTTTGACGAAGAACACACTGCGCCGCGCAGCCCACGTGCGCCGAGGGATTGGCTGCGCCTGGAAGGCATCACCCGCAACAACCTCGACAACTTGAGCGCGGCCTTCCCCTTGGGTTGCTTCACCGCCGTGACCGGCATCTCCGGCTCAGGCAAATCCAGCCTCGTCAGTCAGGCCCTGCTGGATCTGGTCGGCGTCCACCTGGGCCAGGCCAGCCCCAACGCCGAACCCGATGAGCAAAGCCTGGAAGACGAGCCCGTGCAAACCAGCGCTGGTCGCGTCACCGCCGGACTCGACGCGGTCAAGCGGCTGGTGCAGGTAGACCAGAAGCCCATCGGCCGCACCCCGCGCTCCAACCTCGCCACCTACACCGGGCTGTTCGATCACGTGCGCAAACTGTTCGCCGCGACAGAGCAGGCGCAGGCACTGGGATTCGATGCCGGGCGATTTTCCTTCAATGTCGCCAAGGGCCGTTGCGAGACCTGCGAAGGCGAAGGCTTTGTCAGCGTTGAATTGTTGTTCATGCCCAGCGTGTACGCCCCCTGCCCCACCTGCCACGGCGCGCGCTATAACCCGCAGACCCTGGCGGTGAGCTGGCAAGGCCTGGATATTTCCCAGGTGCTGCAACTGACCGTAGACCAGGCGCTTGAGGTGTTTGTCGAGCAAGCGGCGGCCAGGCGCTCATTGCAGGTGCTGCAGGATATCGGGTTGGGCTACTTGCGCCTGGGCCAACCGGCTACGGAACTGTCCGGCGGCGAAGCCCAGCGGATCAAGCTGGCGACAGAACTGCAGCGCAAGACCCGGGGAATGACGTTGTATGTGCTGGACGAACCGACCAATGGCTTGCATCCCCAGGACGTGGATCGCTTGCTGGTGCAGTTGAATCGCTTGGTGGAAGAAGGTCATACGGTGGTTGTGGTGGAGCATGACATGCGGGTGGTGGCGCAGAGCGACTGGGTCATCGATATCGGCCCGGGGGCTGGAACCCAGGGCGGAAACGTGGTGGTTTGCGGGGCCCCTAAAACCGTGGCGAAATGCCAGACGAGTCGAACGGCAGCGTTCTTGAAAAGGCTTTTGCAGCGTGACGATCAAAAGGATTCTTAATGTTTCCCGCTGTTACGAAAAAGCTGTCTATACTGCCCTCCAGTTAATCGTTTCAGTAGTCGAAATTAACTACAACCTCAGGGTAAAGGCTGAGGTTGCCAGGCAAGGATGCAAAATGACATCACCCCAGTTGAGAGAACAACAATTACACAGCGGGATGAAAGGTTATGATCGCGCTCTGAAGCGAACCCCGATGAAACGCAGGCCCCCACCCGAGACGCCTACGACAGCGGCCCCAAACCAATATGGGGCGGTTGATGCCAGCGCTGTAAAACTTCCCTCCTCCGCTTGGCGAATATCAAGGTGAAACCTCTGACTACATAAAGGTATTCACATTAATATTTTCGAGCGCATCCATTATGCTCAAACACATCTCCAGCCACCTGCTCAGTTTAATTCTAGAGGTGGAGAATAATATTCCAGGAAAAAGCCAACACGAGTACACCGAGATATTGGGTTGGACGTTCTCGAAGCTAGGGCTTGAAAAATTTGCTTATGTTCACCTGGAACCCATGCCCTTCGATAACTGCAAAGTATCCATCCACAGCAATTATCCCGCCGAATGGGTGGAAACCTACCGCAAGAACTCACTTCACAAATCAGACCCGGTCATGGCCAATACAGCCATTACCGCCACGCCGTTTTTCTGGAATGAAATCCCACAAAAAATAGACAATAATCCGGAAATATTTGATCAATCCGCGCCCTATGGCATCAAGCAAGGATTCACCATTCCGATTCATGAACCGGGCCGATCATTCGGCTCTATTCATTTATCTTCGGAAGAAAATGATCCCGATTTCCCGACCATTGTCCGTGAGAACATGGTGATCATTCAAACGCTCAGCATTATCGCCAATCAACACCGCCCGATTGAAACGGGCGTAGAGCACAACCTCAAACTATCGTCCAGGGAAACTGAATTCCTGCGCTGGCTGGCGCTTGGGAAAAACTATAAGGAAATCGGCCTGATCATGAACATCACTGAGCGAACAGTGAAGTTTCACGCCAAACATATGACTGAAAAAATGGAGTGTACCAATGTCAAACAAGCCATGTTCAAAGCGGCGCAGCTGAACCTTATCTAAAAACGCCTTGCGCTGGATCGTAACTACCTGCATAGCCGCGGCGGCGATTCAATTATTCGAATCCACCCCCTCAAGCGCAACATCAGAACACAGTCAGGCAAAATTCACCTGGGATGCGATATTGAAAAGCATGCCGCAAGCGAACAACCCAATCACCAAAGAAATGGCGCGATTCAAAAATCGCCCAGACACAATTGCGTGAAATTTCCGGCTACAAAAAGCGCCCGTCGCGATCCACACAAGCCCCACCGGAAAGATAATCCCTGTAAATAGCAGAATGAATGACAGCCAGTTGTCCAGCGCCAGGAATGTGCCTGCTGGCGCAACGAAGGAAACAAAAAACAATCCTTTGGGATTGGTCAGCGTTGCAACAAACAGAAGCGGAACGGTAATCCCCGGTGCTGCACCAGACGCATTGTCTTTTACCGAAAACCAAAGCTTCAAGGAAATATAAAACAAAAAGCATACGGCAAAAATCTTGGTCGCGATCACCACCCACGAGTGATCAGTCATTAACAAGTCAATGAATACCCCCCACAGCGTCATCTGAATAACGTATGCCAACCACTCGGCTGCGACAAAACGCATTGAGAGCGTACTGAGCCCCCTACTTATACCGGCTTGCAACAAGAGTGAGTTCGTTGGCCCCGGCACCATCAATACGGTCAACAACGAGAGCGCAATATAATTCATAGCATCCATCCATAGCAGAAGCCTATACGGCTAACTTTGAGGGTCTGACCAATCCATCATCTTTCTACATGACATCAAGCATGAGTCACATGAGGCTCGTTTCGGGCCTTATTTGGAAAACTCCAAGTTATACGAGGTCATACAACACGCTTAATAGAGCAATAAGACTAGACCGACATCAATGTGCCACATACCAATCCTCACTCGTCGATAGATATCCTTTGAGCTCACAGGCAACAAGTCACCCCGTGAACGAAAGGCAGCGCGTTCGTCACTAGATGACGCGTTGATGACAATCATCGGGCCAGTCTCAGCAATCGCCATTTTTTTGACCCAATAACTATCAAACAGTTACGAACTTAGTTTTGTATCAGTCAATAAAACAACACATGAATTCTGTTTCATCACACCCGACATTACTTGAGCAACAGCAACTAGCCGCTATGCCAACCCTGCACTTTTTTGATCCACTGCGATACAAGCCCGCAACTAAATAGCACCTCCAATGACTATAAGGCCATCGCAGAAGCCGACCTACTAAATTAGGCTGCGCACTCTACAAGTCAAAGACTGTACTTTAGGACAGTTGAAATACCTTAATGCAACGTTAACAGTAGCTTCACCTGCAGCCAAAAAGTCGCACTCATGAACTACTTCCCCCACACCTATGGATTTTCCGGCGTATACACCAGCATCGTAAGCCACTCAAAAATCCCACTCAAAATCCTCGAACAAATATTATCCATTCGCAAACTTGCCTTTATCGACCGAAAGAAGTGGGACATTGAAAGCTATCAAGGCAGCAACTATGAGTGGGATGAATACGACGACCCCGACGCGATCTATATCTACACCCATCAAAATGGCCGAGTCACAGGCTGTGTTCGACTACGCCCCTCCAATAAACCCACGCTGATGAGTGGCCCCTTGAGCTTTATCCTTCCAGCCGAAGAAGCCAGACCTCGTCTGGACAAATGTTGGGAGGCCACAAGATTTGCACTTTCAGCCAACAACTTCGCCACAGGACAACTAACTCAAGCCAATGTAGACATTCGCACAGCGGCACTTTTTTTGTCAATGATTAAGTTTGCCCAACAACAAAAAATACACACTTATGAAATTGTCGTTGACACCCTGATGGAAAAAATCCTGAAGCGTGCCGGATGGACAGTTGAACGACTCAATACAGCCTTAGGTTCGAAAGGAGAGAAGATCATCTATGGCGCATTGCCTTGTACACTCAAAACTTATGAAGAGGTCCTTAACAAGAATGCAATCAACAGCACCATCGTATTTAATCAAGCCCTGATACCCCACCACTCGTCGGATACACTTCAGATATCCAGGACCATCGCCCAGACACTCCCAGACCGAAACATTCCAGCAAAGACACGCATGCACACTGAACTGCAGCTATAATCAAATACTTGGATGATTTTGGAGAAAGGATGAACCTGCAACGATTATTCCCGCACGTTGGCAAAGTTATTGCCAGTACAGGTAGCCGCAATTTCCCTCGTCTGTTGCACGACCTGATACTCACGGAAATTCCCGTGGACGCAACACACATTACCGAGCAACGGATCGGCACAAGTAACATGTCAGAACCAAGCACCTCCAGCATCGGCTGCGTCGGTATGGACAACGCCTGCATCGATGCCCTCATGGACACTCATACCGCCAAGCCTTTTTTCCTGGCGGACGACATTCTCTTTGAAGACGCAGCAGCGCAAAAAATACCCAACTTTTCCCGATGCCTGCTGACCTGCGAGCGTTCGGAAAAAGCGCCTGGTCACAACGCAACGTCGCAGTTACACCTGACCACCCGAAAGAATGGTCGTCGTTATGTGCTGTCCATATATCGATCGCCTCTTTCAAAGGGATTTTCCGCTCAGGAACATGCACTGCTAAAAGACTTTTCCTGTCTTTTATTGCCCATGGTCGAAGAACATGTAGCCGCCCTTATTTCACCGGAACCCACTCGGCAGGACCCTTTCCTGACATTGGACGCGTCGGAAAACGGTGGCATGGAAGCGCTGCGCCAAAGGTTCGCTGATCGACTGCTTTTATCGGGATTGAGTTTGTCCTCTCGTGAAACGGAAGTGTGCGTCGGTCTGCTCGCCGGGCGCACAGCTCCCGAACTTGCTGAACAACTGAACCTGAAAGTCAATACGGTCGAAAGTTATCTGAAGCGCGCCGCTATCAAGATGGGCATTGGCGGGCGTCGTTCGCTGATCCGTTGGATGCATTCGATGGATGCCACACCGGCTCACATGGAATGGAATGACAGTACCGCGATTCAACAAGCCGTATAACCTACCCCCAACGATTGCTCGTTCATTGACCGAATCGAGTACTTGTTGGGGGAATACTGTTTTGCCCCTCAGCCTCCCCTGCCGCGCCAGCTTCCACTGGCGTTCGAGTGCGACGCTTCAACCCTTCCAACGCATCGTCCACGTAAGTAAAAATCACCGGCACCACCAATAGGCTCAACAGCGTCGACGTCAGTAACCCCCCCATGACCACCACCGCCATCGGTTGTCTGAAGCTTGGATCCTCGCCCATGCCCATTGCCGTCGGCAACATCCCGGCGCCCATCGCAATGGTGGTCATCAGGATCGGACGGGCACGCTTGTGGCAAGCATCCACCAGGGCATCGTATCGACCCAGGCCATAATCGCGGCGAGCCATGATGGCGTACTCCACCAACAGAATGGAGTTCTTGGTCACGATGCCCATCAACATCAACAAGCCAATGACCGATGGCAGGGAAAAACTGAAGTTGCACACCAGCAAGGCCAGTAAAGCGCCCCCCAGCGACAGCGGCAGTGCCGACAGAATGGTGGCCGGTTGCAAGAAGTCGTGAAACAACAACACCAGGACCGAATAAATACAGAACACGCCGATGGCCATGGCCAGGCCGAAGCTGGCGAACAACTCCGTCATCAATTGCAGTTCGCCTTGCTCCACAACTTTCACTTCGGCTGGTAAGTTGCGCATCACCGGCAGTTGGCGGGCCTCGCCCATGACCTCACCCAGGTTACGACCGTTGAGTTCGATAGACAGGGTGACATTGCGCAGGCGGTCCAGTCGGCTGATTTGCGCCGGCCCGCTGCCCATGCTGATATCCCCCAACGAGGCCAGGGCGACCTGACCGTCTCGACCGGTTACCCGCAATTGGCTGATCGCCTGCAAGTCGTCGCGCAACAGCGAGTCCATGCGCACCCGCACGTCTACCTGGCGCTGGGACAAATTGATCTTGCCCAGTTGCGAGGAATATTCGCCATAAGTCGCCATGCGCAAGGTATCCGCGATGTCTTGACTGGTAATGCCCAGTTCCGCTGCCCGGGCAAAATCCGGTCGCATCTGGATTTCCGGTCGTTGCAAGGCGCTGCTGGACGAGACATTGCCGATCCCGCGCAACTCACGCAACTGAGGCTCAAGGGCACTAGCCGTACGCTCTAGCAGATCACCGTCGTCACTGGCAAGCACGATATTGAGCTTCTCTCCGCTGCCATCGCCGCCAACGTTGATGCGTACCCCCGGGAGTGTGCGCAGCACCTGGCGCATCTGCGCTTCGACCGCCACCTGCTTGCGCTCACGCTCGTCCCGGGGCGCCAGTTCCACCGTCAGGACCGCATCGCCGGCGCCGGTGATATCGGCGGGCCCGGCGCCCGAGTTGCTGGCGGTCCCCACCGAGCTGAACACATGCGTGACGTCGGGTAGCTCGCGCAGCCGTTCGCTGGCCTGCAAGGCCATCGCGGTGGTGTGTTCCAGCGTCGTTCCCGGTGGCAACTCCAATGTGATTTTGCTGCGCCCGGTGTCCTGCGCTGGCAGGAAGCTGGTGGGCAACGACGGGACCAACGCCAGAGCACCGACGAAGCACAGGCCGGCCAGGCACATCGTCGTCTTGCGCCGGGTCAGGCTGGCGTGGATCCAGCCCAGGTAGCGGGTCATCAAAGGGCTGTCTTGGTCGGTTTCATTTTTTGCCTTGAGAAAATAAGCCGCCATCATCGGCGTCAGCAGTCGCGCCACCAGCAGTGAAAACAACAGCGCAACCGACGCCGTCACACCGAACTGGCGGAACAGTTTCCCGGCGATGCCCCCCATGAACGCAGTGGGCAGGAACACCGCGACCAAGGTGACCGTCGTGGCGAGCACCGCCAGGCCGATTTCATCCGCCGCCTCGGTGGCGGCTTGAAGCGGGGTCTTGCCCCTGCGCAAATGTCGCGCGATGTTCTCGATCTCGACGATGGCATCGTCCACCAGCACGCCGATGACCAGCGCCAGGGCCAGCAGGGAAACGGCATTGAGGGTAAAACCGGCCAGGTACATCACCCCGAAGGTGGGGATGATCGACAGCGGCAGTGCCGTGGCGACGATAAGCGTGGCGCGCCAATCCCGCAGGAACCACCAGACCACCAACACCGCCAGCAGCATGCCTTCGTAAAGCAAATTCATCGAGTCGTGATAATTGGCGAGCACGGCCTTGACCGTGTCACTGGCTTCAACGATCTGCACGTTGGGATGCTGTTTCTCAAACGCGCTCATGGCCTTGCGCACGTCGTTGGCGACGCCGACATCGGAGAATCCCAGGGAGCGGGTGACCTGGAAACCGATCACCGGCCTGCCATCGTGAAACGCCCGGGTGCTGCGTTCGGCGTGGCTGTCACGAATGTCGGCCAACTGACCCAGGGCAAGCAGGCGGCCATCGCCGCTGGGAATGTCGATCGCACCGAGAGCTGCCGGATCGTCGATGGCGCCCAAGGTGCGCATGGCTTGCTGGCCGCTGCCCAAGTTGCCCTGGCCACCGGAGTTGTCTTTTTGCATGGCCCGCAACTGGTTGGCGACGTCCGTGACGCTAATGCCCAGGCCCGCCATCAGCGCTGGATCGAGATTGACTTGGACTTCCCGGTCGACACCGCCCATGCGCGCAATCATCGCCACCCCGGGCACCGCCAACAGCTGTTTGCTCAACTCATTGTCGACGAACCAGGACAAGGCTTCTTCATCCAGGTTGTCGGAGTCGATGACATAAGTGAGCAACGCCGAGGCACTGGTGGTCAACCGGGAAACCGACGGTGTGTCGAGGCTCGCCGGCAGTTGCGCCATGGCGCTGTCGACCGCGTTGCGCACCTCGTTGAGCGCCTCGTTGCCATCCTTGTCGATGTCAAAACTGACGCTGATGTTGACGGCACCGTCGGTAATGGTCGTCGTCACGTGTTTGAGCAGGCGCAGGGACGTCAACTTGTCCTCGATCTTGCGCGCCACTTCCGTTTCCAGTTGCTCCGGGGCCGCGCCTTCCAGTGAGGCGCTGATCACCACCACCGGCAGATCCATGTCCGGAAAGTCCTGGATGGCGAGCTTTTCAAAACCCGACAAACCAAAAAGTGTCAGCAGAATGAACAGCATGACAGCCGGGACCGGGTGGCGGATCGACAAGGCTGAAATGTTCATGGTTGGGCGACCTGGGATTGAACGAGGGTCACACTCGCACCATCGTTGAGGAACGCACCGCCGGCGCGCACGATGCGCGCAGGTTCATCGAGACCGCTGAGGATTTCCACGGCCTGATGCATGCGCCGACCGATCACCACCGCTCGCTGGACCACATGCATGTCGTCATTAAGCGTGAACACATAGGAACGCCCGTCCCGCAGGATGACGGCCGTATCCGGTACCGTGATGGCCTCGCGCGGCGCCAATTCGATCTGGCCGCTGGCATACATGCCGGCCTGGGCGGCGCTGTCGGTTGGCAGGGAGACGTAGATCAGCCCCCGGCTGGTCTTGGTATTCAACGTGGGCGATACCAGTCGCACGCGCCCTTCCAGGATCTGGCCGTCGGGCAATGTCATACGGGCGACCTGGCCAGGCTGCACTTGGGCCAGCTGGCGGGCATCCAGCTCGGCCTGCCATTCGATGCGGCCGTCGCGCACCATGCGAAACAACTCGTCGCCGGCAGAGAGCACCTTGCCAAGCAACGCCGTGCGCGCCGAAATGACGCCATCGTCCACCGCGACGACACGGGTCTGTCCGAGTCTGATCCGCGTGCTCTGTAATTCAGCACGGGCGCTGGCGAGGTCAGCCTCGGCGAGCGCGACCTTGATTCGGTAGTCTTCGCGCTGTTGCTCCGATAATGCCCCGCCCTGTCCGACGACCCGGGCACGACGATCATTGGAACGGGCCTGTTCCAGGTTGGCATCAGCCTGAGCGACGAGCGCCTTCTGTTTATTTTCCTCGGCAACCACCGTTTCGCTGGCCAGCGTGGCGAGCAATTGACCTTTCTTCACCCGGCTGCCCACATCGGCCTCAATGCTGGCGATGCGCAGGTTACTGGTCTCGGCATTGATGACGGCCTCCTGCCAGGGGGCGAGCGCGCCATTGGCAAACAACAATTGCGGCCAGATCTGGCGTTGCGCCTGAACGACTTCCACGCTCAAGCTGCTGACCCGGGGGGCGGCCTCGACCGGTTCAGCGCCTCGACGAAAATAGATCAATGCCACCACGATCGCGCACACCACGATTGCCAGCGCGAATTTGCCCGGTCTCGACCTCACGCGCCGTCTCCGCCCAACGCCCGGTTCCGCGCCAGGGGCTGATCGGCTTGCCAGCCACCTCCCAGCGCCTTGTACAGGGCGATCCAGTAACGCACTTGATTTTGCTGCAAGGTGATCAATTCAATCTCGGCAGTCAGCGCCTGGCGGCGTGCGGTTTCTCGGTCGAGCAGGCTGACGTTACCGGCCTGCCAGCTGCGATCGATGGCCTCGAAAGACTCCCTGAAACCCGCAGTGGACCGCTCCACATCCGACTCCCGGCGACGTGCCGCATCGAGGCGCACCAGGGCCTGCTCCACCTCCATCACACCGGTTCGCAGCGTTTGGCGATAGACCGCCAGGGCTGCGTCATACGTGGCTTTGGCACCCTCCGCCGCCGCGCGACGCTTGCCACCGTCGAACAGCGGAATCGACAGCACCGGGCCCAGCGACCAGGAGCGGTTGCGCTGGCCCACCATGGTACCCACGGAAATCGTCCCGGAAAGACTCAGGCTCGGCAGACGATCCGCCTGGGCCACGCCGATCTCGGCATTCGCCGCTGCCAGCTCGCGTTCGCGGGAGGCGATGTCCGGGCGCTGGCGCAGCAAGTCGGCTGGAATCTGTTGCACGTTGAGTTCGGCCGGTTGCGGCAGTTGCGCCGGCGTGTGTCCGAGCACCTCCAGCAGTCGCCCCTCATCACTGCCTGTCAGCGCCACCAGGCTCTTGAGCAGCACCTGGCACTCACTCTGCTGCTGGACCAGCGTCGCGGCGCTGCTGGCTGCACTGGCATCGGCCAGCGCCGCGTCGGCGGAGGACGTGAAGCCGGCCCCGAACGACTGGCGCGTCATGCGCGCGGTGTCTTGTTGTGACTGGGCCTGGTCGCTGTAGGCCAGTACCAGCTTTTGGCAGCCCCGGTATTGCACGTAGTAATCACCGACCTGGGCCGCCAGCGAAACCCGCGCGTCATGCCAGTCGTCAACCCGTGCCTCGACGCGGGAGCTGGCTGCTTCATTGTTGCGACGCAACTTGCCGAACAGATCGAGTTCCCAGGCGGCATCCATCATTGCTGAGGAGCCTGAGCCCCCGAGACGCGTCGAACCCGTCTGCTGCCCGCCTCGGCCACCGGACACTCTGCCGTCGAACTTGGGCAAGGCATCGGCGGCGTCACTGTCGGCCGTCGCACGGGCCAGCGAGATATTCGCCCAAGCCTGATCCATGGACGGACTATCGGCTTCGGCTAGGCGCAACAGCTCGGCCAGCGCCGGGTCATCGAATTGCCGCCACCAGTCGGCCAACCCGGCGACGGACGCGCCATGGGGCACCGGCGCCTGCCACTTGGCAGCGATCGGGATGTCTGGCACCCGGTAGTCAGGGCCCAATACGCAGCCACTCAAGGCCACCGCACACAGCGTCACCAGCATTATGCTCTCTGGGGGCTTGAAGACATGCATAGCGTTCTCTAGGGGTGTCAAAGGTGAAAACAGCAAGGCACCCGGCACCGGCACCGCTCAGGGAGGTGGCAGATTATTCACGATGGCTTGATGAGGCTCATGTGGCAGATATTTAACCCCGCGCGCGCTCCGATGTCTGGCGTGGAAATTGGGGACAGCTGCCGGCTGGAAAACTCGCGATAACGTCGAGGGCCTGTTGAAATGAGCCCGACCTGCCCAGTAATGGCTGCACTTGCTGTCGAGCATGAATGGCCCCGCTCGGTTCACTCTCCATAGCCAATGGATGATCGAATATGGAAGCACTCACTTACCTCGAAAAAATCGAATCGAACGCACGCACCTATGCGCAGACTTTCCAGCGACTGTTCGTCAGCGGCAAGGGCATGCGTATCAAGGACGCCAGCGGCCAGGAATTCCTCGATTGCCTGTCAAACGCCGGGACACTGGCCCTCGGGCACAACCCGCCCGAAGTCCGGGATGCGGTGATGCGCTTCCTCGACAGCGACCACCTGCAGCAGGCACTGGACCTGGCCACGCCGGCCAAACACGTGTTCGTGCAGGAGCTGTTCTCGATGTTGCCGGCGAAAATGCGCGACACCAGCAAGATTCTCTTCTGCGGGCCCAGCGGTTCGGATGCCGTCGAGGCCGCCATCAAGTTGGCCCGTTACTACACCAAGCGCTCGCCACTGATGGCGTTCCACGGTGGCTACCACGGAATGACGGCCGGCGCGCTGTCGGCGATGGGCAAGCTGACGCCCAAGACCGGCGATGGCTTGATTGCCCAAGGCACGCACTTTCTGCCCTTCCCCTACAGATTTCGCTGCCCGTTCGGCACCAATGGTGAGCACACCGATCAACTGTCCATCGACTACATCCGCACCGTCCTATCGGACCCGGAAGGCGGCGTCGCCAAACCGGCGGCGGTCATTGTCGAGGTGGTGCAAGGCGAAGGCGGTTGCATCCCGGCCTCGGCCAACTGGCTGCGGGCCCTGCGGGAAATCACCCTCGAACAGGACATCTTGCTGATCGTCGACGAAGTCCAGACCGGCCTGGGCCGCACCGGCAGCACATTCGCCATCGAGCACGCCGGCATCGTCCCCGACATCCTAGTGCTGTCCAAAGCCATCGGCGGTGGCTACCCACTGGCGGTGATCGTGTATGCCGAGCATCTGGATACCTGGGGGCCTGGCATGCATGCGGGCACCTTCCGCGGAAATCAGGTGGCGATGGTGGCCGGCGCGGCCACCATGCAGCAAATCAGGAAAGACCATCTCGTCGCTCATGCCGCCCGGATGGGTGAACGACTGGAGAGCGGCCTGCAGGACATCGCGCAGCGTTTTCCATTCATTGGCGACATCCGCGGTCGCGGGTTGATGATCGGCGTGGAAATCACCCAGCCTGCAGACAACCCGCGCACCGGCCAGGCTGACGGCGCCCGTGCACACGCCATCAAGCTCAACTGTTTTGACAACGGCTTGATAATGGAAACCGGCGGGCGCCATGGCGCAGTGCTCAGGTTCCTGCCACCCCTGACCATCACAGAGACCGAGGTCGGCATGGTGCTGGAGCGTTTCGAACAGGCGGTGAGGAAAGTGGCTGAAGCTCGCCCGCATGCGGCACGCGTAGCGGTATAAAGGAGCCAGGCACAACCTATGGGGTATATGGCCAGGGAGCTTGCTCCCTGGCCACAGAGATCTATGCCAGGCTTCAAGCCTGGCGGGCCGACTCAATCCCTTGCCAATGCATTGATCGGATCGAGCCGCGCGGCATTGCGCGCGGGCACGAAGCCGAACACGATTCCGATCAGGGTCGAACAGACGACAGCAGTGACGATCGATCCCATCGAGAACACCATCTGCCATTCCTTGACGAAGATCGAAAAGACGTAGCCGATACCAAACGACAGGGCGATTCCAATCATCCCGCCCATCAGACACACCATCACCGCCTCCACCAGGAACTGCTGGCGGATGTCGGACTGGCGTGCGCCGACGGCCATGCGGATACCGATTTCGCGGGTACGCTCGGTCACCGAGACCAGCATGATGTTCATCACACCGATGCCACCGACCACCAGCGAGATGATCGCAATCAACGAGAGCAACAGCGCCAGGGACTGACTGGTTTTCTGCACCGTCTGCAGCACGCTGTCGAGGTTGTAGGTGAAAAAGTCCTTGATACCATGGCGTTGGGTCAGGAGCTTGACGACGTTGTCTTCCACGACCTTGCTCGGTTGACCATCCTTTATCCGCACCGTAACGCTGTCCAGGAAGCGCTGGCCCAGCAACCGGCCGGCCGCCGTCTCATAGGGCATCCATACGTTCAGGTTCTTGTTGGTATTGAATACGCTTTTACGATCTTCGGTCACGCCGATGACCGTGCAAGGCAGGTTGTTGATGAGAATCACCTTGCCCAGCGGATCGGTATTCGGGCCAAACAGTCGCTGGCGGGTGTTATGGTCGATCACCACCACTTGTGACTGCCGTCGGGCATCGTCCTTGCTGAACGCGACGCCTGCGCCGATCTTGATCCCGCGCACCTGGAAATAGCTCTCGCTGACACCGTTGACGGTCGCGTTGACGTCGATGTTTTCAAAGCGCAATAGCAGATTGCGGCCAACGTTGGGGGTCGCGCTGTCGATGTAATACTGATCGCTCAGGGCCGTGACGTCGGACAACACCAGGGTTTCGATCGCGGTCGAGCGACTGTCCCCCCAGTCAGCCCCCGGCATGATCTCGATCGTATTGCTGCCAATCGCCTGGATGTCCTTCAGGACATACTCCTTGACCCCTTCGCCGATGGCCACGATCGAAACCACCGAGGTGATGCCGATGATGATGCCCAACATGGTCAACAGGGTACGCATGCGATGGGAAATCAGCGCCACCCAGGCCATGTTGAACGCTTCGCTGAACAGGCCGAAGCTGGCGAGCAGGCTGTTCGCCGGCTTGACCTTGGGCGGGCGTGTGCCTTGTGGCGCCTGGTCCTCCAGCGGTTGCTGCGGATTGGGCCGATCACTGACAATCTCGCCGTCGCGGATCTCGATGATGCGCTGGGCATGGGCGGCCACTTTTTCATCGTGGGTCACGATGATAACTGTGTGCCCCGCCCGGTTGAGTTCCAGCAGGATCTTCATCACCTCCTTGCCACTGGTGGTGTCCAACGCACCCGTAGGTTCGTCTGCCAGAATGATATCGCCGCCGTTCATCAGGGCCCGGGCGATACTCACCCGTTGCTGCTGGCCACCCGAGAGCTGGCTGGGCCGATTGCTCAAGTGCCCCACCAACCCCAGGCGTTTCAACAACTCCCCGGCACGGCTGTGCCGTTGCGACTCGGCGGCACCGGCATAGATCGCCGGCATCTCGACGTTGTGCAAGGCGCTCAGGTGCGGCAACAAATGGTAGCGCTGAAAAATGAAACCAAAGTGATCACGGCGCAACACCGCCAGTTCCTGGTCGTTCATCGAACCGGTTTCGCGCCCGTCCACCTTGTAGCTTCCGGCGCTCGGATGGTCGAGGCAGCCAAGCACGTTCATCAAGGTCGACTTGCCGGAACCGGACGCCCCGGTGATCGCAACCACCTCGCCGGCATTAATCGTCAGGTTGATGTCCTTGAGGGCGATAAAAGCCTTTTCGCCGGCGAGGAAACTGCGGGTAATGCCCTTGAGTTCCAGCAATGGTTGGGTCATGGTCAGGCTCCCGCCACGGCCGGGGTCGGCTCACCAATGACAACCTTGTCACCTTCGGCCAGGCCATCCTTGATCTCGACCCTGACGTTATTGTTGATGCCCAGGCGCACGTTACGCGGCTGGGCCTTGCCTTCGGCATCCAGCACACGCACCACGTAGCTGCCATCCTGGTTTTTCCCACCCAGGGCGGCGACGGGAACCGTCAACACGTCCTTGGCCTTGTCCAGGACGATACGGACCTGGGCCGTCATCGAAATGCGCAGGCGATGATCAGGGTTCGGCACGTCGAAGAGGCCGTTGTAGAACACTGCGGTATTTTGCTTCGGTGTCCCGGCAGCTTGGGTCTCGAGGAAGTTCTGCGGCGCCGGTTCAGTGCCGCGCAGCTTGGCGTAATACCGTTTTTCCGATTCGCCCAGGATGGTGAAATACACTTCTTGGCCCGGCACGATGTGAATCACATCGGCTTCCGACACTTGCGCCTTGACCGTCATGGTGTCGAGGTCGGCGAGCTTGAGCAGGACCGGCGCCAGTTGCTCGGCGATCACGGTCTGGCCTTCCTGCGTCACGATCCCCACCACATAACCATCGATCGGCGCGACGATGTGGGTGTAGGCCAGATTGACCCGCGCGGTTTCCACCTGGATGCGGGCGTCCTTGATCTGGGCATTGAGGGACAGCAGGTTTGCCTCTTCCACCCTGTAGTTGGACTCGGCGGTCTCGTACTCCTGCTTGGAGATGGCATCGTCCGGTTGCAGTTTTTTGTAGCGATCATAGGTGGCCTTGGCGTCCTTGAGTTGCGCCGCCGTGGCCTGCCGCTTGGCCACCAGGTTCTCTTCGTTGACCAGGGCCTGGCGCAGTGAGTTCTGCGCCAGCATCGGGTCGATTTCCGCCAGCCACTGGCCCTTCTTGACCTTGTCGCCCAACTTGACCTTGAGCGATTTCAGTTGGCCCGACACCTGGGCACCGACGTCGACTTGCTTGACGCCCTCGAGCGTGCCGGACGCCAGCACCGCGTTCTCGATGTCTGTGCGTTCGACCGCAGCGGTCAGATACTCCGGCGGTTTGCCCGGCGATTGCGCGCTGTAGAAAATCAGACCAGCCACCACGACCAGTACGAGCACGATAGCGATTTTGCGAAACTTCGACTTTTCCATAAATAACCATGAGTGCGTTGATTTCAGAACCGACCAGCGTGGCGCCGGGTTCCGTGGATGCGTGTCAAGGAAGGACAGTCATACGCAATCACTGGCAGCCTCCTCGTCGAGCATGGGGAGGCCGTCCTGCCACCAGGCTGCCAGGTTGTGTACGTAAGGGGCCTTGAGGATCGTGAAGTGGTTGCCCGGACCGTACCAGATACTGAGGTCAGGGATATGCTTGCGCCATCCTTCGATCATTTGTTCCTGTTCACGCTTGTTACCAGCCGTGTCCAGGGTCGGATCATTGGCCAGCACCAACCGCACCGGCCCGGTGTAGCGATGTTGCGGCTGATAAACCGTGCGCAGGGCCGTACCGAAAGCCCGCGCCGGACCGCGCATCGAATCCACCGCCGAACGCTGCGGTAGCATGCCGGCCCGAACCATGCCGGCATGCAGCAAGCGCATCTGCACGGTATCGTCCTGGGTTCCGAAAACCGTGGTATCGATACCCAGGGACTTGCCGGAGGCCAACTGCATCGCCTCGATCAGCCGATTAAGCACCCCCGTCGCGGTATAGGGCTTGCCCACCACCCCGTTGCCGCCCGGGGACTCGCTGTCGATCAGCGTCAACGAAGCCACCTTGCGACCGCGAGCATGCAGGCGGGCCGCCATCTCGAACACGATCCAGCCGCCGAAGGAATGCCCCAGCAGATGCACCGGCCCCTCCGGCTGCACCTTATCGATCGCTTCGAGATACGCCTGGGCAGCGGTTTCCACGAGGCTGAAAGGTTCTGTGCTGCCGTCCAGTCCACGGTGTTGCAAACCATGGATAGGCCATTCCGGACCGAAGGCATCGGTCAGCCCGATGAAACCGGTCACGCTGTCGCCAGCTCCCGGAACACAGAAGATCGGTGCCCGGTCGGCGCGTCCGCCCTGAATCGTCAGCAGCGGCTGGTAACGGTTCCTCGGCGAAGGTGCCGGACGTGCGGCGGCAGTACCCAGTGCAATGGTGATGGCTTGGCCCAATGCCTCGACCCGCGGGGCCTGCATCATCGTCTGGTGGTTGCCCGGCACCTTGACGCAGTGCATCTGCGTCTTGGGCAGGACAGCGTCCCAACCCAGGTAGCCGGAATGTTCAGGCGCGTCGTCTTTGCGCTCCTCGGCAATCAGCAGGTGGACCGGCACGGAGATCGGATAGACCGAGTAATGGGCCAACGCATGACCGTGGGCGACCTCGCGATCCAGGTACTGCCAGAGCTGGGCCACGCTATACTCCGCCAGCTCAGGCGGGAGAAGGCCTTCGTCGTAACAGTGTTGCACCAGGCCTTCGAACGCGAAGTCGTTCAGTCGAGTCTGCAGGCGGGCCAGTTTTTCGAGCACCAAGGCGAGCTCCGCCTCCTTCAGGACACCGGCGTTCCAGAACACCTCGCAGCGGTCCAGCAAATGCCGTGCGTGGGCTTCACCCGGTGACCAGCGTTCCCTGCCCTGGTCCACCAGCCGTGGCAGGTAGCTGTCGATCAGGCCGAGGAACTCGACCTCTTCGTCCAGGCCAACGAGCTGGATGGCGATCTCGTAGGCCAGCACGCCGCCGAACGACCAGCCAGCCAAGCGATAAGGGCCCTGTGGCTGTACCGAGCGGATGACGCCCACCAACCGTGAGGCCAGGCACTCCATCGTCAGCAACTGCGGTTCGCCCCACGGGATGGCAGGCAGGCCATAGACTGGAATATCCGGATCGATGTGCTTGCCCAGCATCGGGAAGTAAAGATCCAGGCCGCTGAACTCATGCACCAGGAACAGCGGGTTCTGCTGGCCGGTGGTGCGCACCGGTATAAACGCCTCCTGCACCTGAATTTCGCTGGCACGGGTCTGCAGCCACAACGCCATGGACGCGACATTTTCGTGCTGGAACAACTCGGCCAGCGACACCGTCAAGTTGGCTTCGGCCAGCCGCCCCAGCAAACGAACCGCCAGCAGCGAATGCCCACCCAGTTCGAAGAAGTTGTCATGGCGACCGACCTGTTGCAGGCCCAGCACGTCTTGCCAGATCTGCGCGAGCACGGTTTCGAGCTCACCTTGCGGAGCCTCGTAGACACGGCTGAAGACAGAGGCCTGGTCCGGTGTTGGCAAGGCCTTGCGGTCGAGCTTGCCGTTGACGGTCAACGGCAAGGCATCGAGCCGCACGTAGGCCGCCGGCACCATGTAATCCGGCAATTGCCCCTGCAAATGAGTACGCAGCGTCTCGATGTGTGGCGCAACGTCCAGGTCCCGCGGCGTGAAGTACGCCACCAGTCGTTTCTCGCCCGGGGCGTCTTCGCGCACCAGCACCACGGCGTCCTTGACCGCGTCATGCTGTCCGAGCCGAGCTTCGATCTCGCCCAGTTCGATACGGAAACCGCGGATCTTCACCTGGTCGTCGTTGCGGCCCAGGTAATCC